>JAYPXQ010000074.1:8968-10228 GCA_038135595.1 Halieaceae bacterium | reverse complement strand
GAGGGGAGGCTGCGCTGATGAAGATGTCCATTCGAGAAGCCATCAACCAGACTCTGCATCAAGAGATGGAACGCGACGAACGCGTCATCGTTATGGGGGAAGATGTCGCCAGTGGCCAAGGGGGTGTCTATGGCATCACTGACGGTTTGCCCGCAAAGTTTGGTTTACATCGCGTTATCGATACCCCAATTACCGAGTCGGCGATTGTTGGTGCGGCGGGAGGCGCTGCCTTGACCGGATTGCGTCCGGTAGCGGAGCTGATGTTTGTCGATTTTCTTGGCGTGTGTTTGGATCAGATACTCAATCAGATTGCCAAATTCCGCTACATGTTCGGTGGGCAGGCGCGCACCCCTGTGGTGATTCGCACCATGATCGGTGCGGGCACGGGCACTGGGCCACAACACTCCCAAATTCTCTATCCGTTGCTGGCGGCGATTCCCGGTATCAAAGTGGTGACGCCCGCCAACGCGGCCGACGCCAAGGGATTGCTCACCACCGCGATTCGCGATGATGACCCCGTGATTTTCTGTGAGCACAAAGCGCTTTACATGGATGAATGTGAAGTGCCGGAGGGTGAGTACCTGTTGCCTTTTGGTCAGGCCAGAACCGCGGTCAGCGGCTCTGACATTACCATTGTGGGGATGTCGCGGACCGCGGTGCTCGCCGAAGAGGCGGCCGGCGTGCTCGCGCAGCGTGGCATCAGCGCGGAGGTTATTGACCTACGTACCCTCTCGCCGTTGGATGAGGGGACGGTACTCGAAAGTCTCGCCAAGACCGGCCGGCTGGTGGTGGTGGATGAGGCGAATCCCTATTGCAGTATGGCATCGGAGATTGCTGGGCTGGCTGTCGAGCGTGGGTTCGACACCCTGGATGCCCCGGTGAGGCGGGTCACCTCGCCGCATACCCCGGTGCCGGCCACACCCTGCTTGGAGCTGGAGTATGTGCCCAGCGTCGACAAGATTATCGCCGCTGTCGAGGAAACGCTGGCGTATTGATAGGAGAGTGTTAATGCAGTGCTTGCGTATTTTTTCTGTTCGCGTCGCCCTCGCTCTGTGGGGATGGTGCGCATTGCAGGCCAGTGCCGCCGTTGAGGCGCCAACCGCGGATGGTTTGGCGCTCTATCAGGCTAACTGTGCCGCCTGCCATGAGGGCAAGGTTCCCCGCGCGCCGCATATGATTACCTTCTCTATGCTGGGCGCCGAAGCGGTTTTATCGGCAATGAATGAGGGTGTGATGCGCGCGCAGGCGTCGGGACTCACG
>JAYPXQ010000074.1:0-8868 GCA_038135595.1 Halieaceae bacterium | reverse complement strand
CGCTCACAGCCACTGGTGCATGATGATGTGGTTTTTGTGGGGTCGCAGTCGGGAGAGGTGTATGCCCTTGACCTTGAAACCGGCTGTGCTCACTGGACTTACAGCGCGGGCGCCGAGGTGCGCAGTAGCTTATCGATAGGAACACTGCCGGGCCGTGAAAATCCGGTGGTCTTTATGGGTGATTTCAGTGCCACCGTGCACGCGGTAGATGCACTCACCGGTTCACTGGTTTGGCGCTCGCCCATTGGCGATCATCCTGACGCCACCATCACGGGGTCATTGAAGGTGCACGAGGGCAAACTCTTCGTACCGCTGTCTTCTTCTGAATGGGCGACCGCCGCGGATCCGGGTTATGCCTGTTGTACCTTTCAGGGTGGCGTCGTTGCACTCGATGCTGTGTCAGGGGACCTGATATGGCGATCCCATGTCATCGACACCCCTGCTGTGGAAACCGGACAAACCAATCCCCATGGTGCGCCCCGGAAAGGGCCCGCAGGCGCGCCCGTGTGGAATAGCCCTACCATCGATGCCGCCCGTGGTGTGCTGTATGTGGGCACGGGAGAGGCTTACACGTCTCCCGCCGCCGATACCAGCGACGCCGTACTGGCATTTTCTCTCGCCACGGGTGAGCGGCAGTGGTCCAAGCAGTTGCTAGGTGGTGATGCTTGGAACATGGCCTGTTTTATCGGCGAGGCGGCAAATTGCCCCGAGGAAGATGGCCCCGATCTGGATATTGGTGCGTCCACTATTCTGTGGTCCGACGCCGACCGCGATTACTTGTTGGTGGGTCAGAAGAGCGGCGACGTCTATGCATTGGATCCGGACAATGGCGGTGCCGTCATCTGGCATAACAAAGTGGGTCGGGGCGGCTTTTCAGGGGGCGTTCATTGGGGAATGTCAGCTAACCAGCAATCCCTGTTCGTTCCGATTGCCGATACTACCTTTACCGGTCGCTTCAAGGGGGAGGTGTTCCCCGGCGTGCATGCGCTGGACCCGGTCTCAGGGGCGCGCCAGTGGTATACCCCCAGCCCTGGTGATTGCGAGGGCAAGCCCGTACCGGAGTGCGATCGTGGCATGTCGGCGCCTGCTACCAGTACAGAAGATTTGGTGTTCGCGGGAAGTTTTGACGGCAACCTCAACGCCTATGACGGGCGTTCCGGGGAGATGCTATGGCAGTTCGATACCTTTGGTCGCTTCCAGTCAGTTTCGGGTCAGATGGCTCAGGGTGGGTCGATCGAAGCCGACGGTCCGGTGCTTTATAAGGGCCATGTGCTGGTTAACTCAGGGTATCAATTTGGTGGCCGCATGCCGGGTAATGCCCTGATGGTTTTCGCTGTGCCGGCGGGAGCTGATCTGGCGCTGGAAACGACCCATGACTGAGGGTGCGCTGGATGTCGTGACGATACCCAAGTGGGGCATTGAGATGACCCACGGTACGATTGTGGCCTGGCACAAAGCGGTGGGGGACTCGGTCTCAGCGGGCGAAGAAATTGTCGATATCGAGACCGACAAAATTGTTAACAGCTTTGAGGCGCGGACCTCGGGAACACTGGTCCGTATTTTGGCCAGCGAGGGAGAGGAGCTCGCGGTGGGCCGCTTGATTGGTGTGATCGCCAAAGCGCCCGTCGACGAGGCGGTGATCGAGACCTTTGTGGCCAGCCACGATCGGACTGCTGACATATCCACGGAAACCACTGACGCTGCCGCAGCAACGGCGACGCGCCCAGATCCTCAAGTTGAGGCGCGCATTACGCCAGCACTCAGGCGGAAGCTGGAAAAAGCGGGCCTCAGTCCGGCGGATGTTTTGGCAACCGGAGACCACGGTCGTATCACCAAAGAGGATGTCGACCGTGCTGTGTTACACGGAAAAGCGGTCGCAACCGGTACTGCAGCCGGGCAACCGTTGGCGCCGCAACAAGCCGCAGTCGCGCGTAAGCTGTCTCAGGCCCAATCCACCCTGCCGCTCTATCATGTGACGCTGGATGTCAACGTCGAGTCGGCGCTGGCGTCTTTGTCGACGGGCGCGTCGCTGAATGATCTGATCATTGCCGCTGTGCAGCGATCGTTGCAGTCCCATCCAGCGCTGAATCAGATCTTTGATGGCGAGAGGCTGACGCCCATTGAAGGTCAGCCGGTTGGCGTGGCGGTTGCCGCTGAGGGCAATCGGATTTTGGCCCCGGTGATACAGACGTCGTGCGAGGCGAGTCTCGATGAGCTGGCTCAGCATTCCCGTGAGCTGATTGAGCGCGCCCGATCTGGCCGATTAGCTGCCGCTGACCAGCGCTCCGCTGCCATTACCGTCAGTAATCTCGGCATGTTTGGGATAACGGCATTTACGGCGATGGTGACGCCACCGCAAATCATGGTGCTGGCCGTGGGTGCGGTGCGCCGCGTACCGGTTTTTAACGAGGCCAATGAAGTGGTGCCGTCCTCGGTGATGACATTGACGCTTGGCAGCGACCATCGCGTGGTAAATGGCGCGCAGGCCGCTGCTTTTTTGACAACGGTGCAGGCTCAGCTGGAAGCGGTTGTTTGATGGACTAATTGCTTGGGCTTGCGTCCAGCGCAGCGTCCCCATCGGCAACGGCTTTCAGCGTTTGCGCGTTCATGACGTAGTCGATATTCCCCTCGGGTGTGAAGTAGGTGACCGCGCCTTCGCCCATAAACAACATTTCGGTTTCGACTTCGCAACCGGCCTCATGGTGCACTGCAAAGATGGGCTCAAAACCGTAGGTACCGGCCGGTGCAGAACCCACATCATAAATCAGCTCGCCTTTTGTAATAAAAAATTGGCCCCAGCCCTCATGCCGATGGGGCTGAAAACGCGCGCCTGGCTCCATACGAACATAGAGTACCCACTGACCGGTTTTCTCGCAGATGCGTAACACTTTGAAGTACGAGCCCCCGCCCACGTCGATCCATTCCATCTGGTGGATATTGGCGAGAATATCGCCGGCGGGCGTGATAGCTATCGGTGCATTCATGATTAAGTCTCCAAAATCGCGCTGTACCTGTTATTCAGACAAGGTAAAGGCAACCAGGTAATCTCCCGGTGGCGTTCCCAGAGACGCGTGGCCCCCGGCGGCGATGACGACGAATTGCTTGCTGTCATCCCTGAGCTGGTAGGTGATGGGTAGACCATGACCCGAGGTCGGTAGTCGTCCCTTCCAGAGCTCTTCCCCGGTGTTGGTATCAAAGGCGCGGAGAAAGTGGTCGGTCGTCGCGCCAATAAAGGTGAGGCCGCTGGCTGTCACCACTGGGCCGCCCAAATTGGGCGATCCTTTGATGTACCAAAAGGGCCAGGGCGCCATATCACGGGTGGTACCCAGGGGTACCTGCCAATCGACCTCGCCCGACGCCAAGTCGATGGCAGCCAGGGTTCCCCAGGGTGGTGGAGTACACGGTGCACCAAGGGGCGAGACGAAGCCCAGCCACCGGCGATCACAGAAAGGCGTTCCTGCGGAGGGTTCTGCCAAAAAAGGTCCGAGGGCGACGGGCTCAATATCGGCCACCGTTTGCGCAGATTCGGTCGCTTGCTCAGAGGCGCTGTGAATGCCCTGGCCTCCTCCAGAATCACACTGATCTCGAGGAATCATTTGCACGACGGTGCCGACATGCAAGGTGTTGACGATCAGTTTGCCCCGCGCCCTGTCGATCGCTGGCCCGCCCCAATTATGGCCACCGAATGCACTGGGCATGTGCAGAGAACCCTGCACATCGGGCGGGGTGAAAGGGCCTTCATATCGCAATGAGGCGAGTATGTCCGCGCAAGCGCCCTTATCCCATGGTGTGAGTCCCCATACCGATTCCTGCTCTCCCGGTAGATCAAATAGCGAGCGAGGTTTGCTGGGAATGGGTTGGGTCGGTGCCGTGAAATCACCTGCAACCGCCCCCTGAGGTACCGGCGTTTCTATGATGGGGAAGAGGGGGTCACCGGTTGCGCGATCGAGCAGGTAGACATAGCCCTGTTTGGTGGTTTGGGCGAGCCCCCGGACAAGTTGGCCATCGCGTTCAATGTCAAAGAGTGTTGGCTGTGAGGGCACATCGAAATCCCAAATGTCGTGGTGCACCGTCTGAAAATGCCAGGCCACCTCGCCATCTGCCACGCGCAACGCCACAACCGAACTTGAGTAGTAGTCCAAGCCTTCTCGGTGCCCGCCGTAATAATCTGGCGAAGTATTTCCCGTGGGGACATAAACCAACCCCAGATCAGGATCGACCGAAAAGAAGGACCAGGCATTGGTGGTGCCTTGTCGGAACATTGCGGGATCGCCGTTGGTGCTTTCCTCTCTCGACGGGGGTGTGCCATCAGGCCCTACCAGTGGTTCCCAGGCCCATAAAACGCTCCCTTCGCTGAGGTCGTACGCGCGAACGACGCCACTCGGCACCGCTGTAGTGACATTATCCGCAACGGTCCCCCCGGTAATCAGTGTGTTGCCCACAATGGCTGGTGGCGTATTAAGCATGTAAAAGCCAGTCTCAAAAGGCCCTAGACCCTCGCTGAGATCGAGTTCGCTCTCCTGCCCAAAGCTGCAGCGTTCGCCCGATGGTGCATCCAGGCCGATAACCCTGGCGTCCATTAGGGGCGCGATCACCACGACGTGGCAGGTGGCGCCCGCTGCCACCGCGGGATTGATCCATTGCGTCACGCCGCGGCATCGCGGCATAGGAAAGGCATCGAGATCAATATCCGGCGTATAGGACCAGCGCTCCTCACCCGTTTCCGCATGGACCGAGATGATGCGATTGAAGGGGGTGCAGAACACCAAATGATCCTCTATCAAGATGGGCGTGGCCTGCCATGAAGACTGAAGGGGTTCTTCCCCAGTCAAGCCATCGATAAAACTCTCCCCTTCACGAAAGTCGCCGGATCGGTGCGTCCAGGCGACCTCCAGATTGGCGACATTGGCTCGGGTGATCTGGGACCCCGCGCTAAAGTGGCCTCCTCCCATCTCACCTCCCGGCAGCGACCACCCGGCGTGTGGCTCCGCATCTGCTCGCATAACCGAAGCAAACATCAGGGCGAGCAGACCAAAGGCTTGAAGTACGGGAATACGCCCGGAGTGATAGGCGGTCACCTCACTGCCTGTGAGCGCGCGCAAAAATGGCAGTATCGACATGGACTACCTCACTACGACGGGTTGGCCCGAAGTGGGCGTGACACTGTTGTTACGACCGAAGGGCAAAGAAAAGCCCTCCGGCAGGTCCTCAGTCATATCTAACACTGCGGCCAACCGACCCACGCCGACATACAAGGCGCAGTGCATCAGCAGTTCCATGATTTCCGCTTCGGAAAAAAGGGCCTTGAGCTCGTCAAAAAAGGTTTCATCAATGGAGAGGTGGTCACACGCAAAGCGGTCACCCAGCTCTACCGCCAGGCGCTCGCGCTCATCCAAGCCGGCGGCTTCTGCGGGGCGCTCTAGACTGCACACGTCATCTTCGCTGACATCATTGTGCGCGGCACGATACCGAATGGCCATGCAGCTGCGGCATTGATTGTGAAAAGCGACGCGCAGCCTGAGCAGTTCGATGAGCCGTTCGGGTAGCGTTCGGTTTTGTACCAGCGCTGCGCCAAAGCTGATCGGACCCATCGCAGCTCCGGGGGCATGCGCGAGCATCCGCGTGATACCCCGCTCCAGTTCAGTGGCGCTATCGGCTGCGGTAAAGTTCTTTAACTCGTCGGTCCACTCCGACACGGGGACAAAACTAATGCGGCTCATCTCTGGACTCCCATAGCATTGGAAAACAATGCTCTATCCTGCCATTAGGGAGCCAGAAAGGCACTTGCTCAAATCTGGTCGTCGCTCATTCGTTACTCTGCTGCTCATCCAAAAAGGGCGGTTCAGCCCAGCTGCGTGATGACATCTCCGAACAGCTCCTCGTCCGACGGGATAACTTTGTTCTGCGCCAACGGCATCGACACCCAGGTCTCGTTGATGAGATCTCTCCAGGAGATGTTGTTGTTGGTGCCGTTACCACCCCAGGAGCCACAACCCAGGGAGAAGGTTTGCCGCATCCCATTCCAGACGTTACCGCTATTAGATGCCGCCTGCGGCTGGTTCACCATAACGCGGGAGGTATAGGTGCGCTCTGCAAGCTTCATGATGTTGGCGTCGCTACTTGAGTAGATGCCGCAGGAATGGCCCTGACCCTGGTAGGCCTGAATATTCTGCGTTAGCTCGATCGCATGATCGATATCGCGGGCGCGGTACAGCGCCATGATCACCGATAGCTTCTCGCCCGAGAACGGATGTGTGGGACCCCAGCCGTCCTCCGGTACGATAAAGAATGCCACGCCCTCGGGAATCGAAATCCCCGCCATTTGCGCGATTTTCTCCGGCGGTTGAGCGACCATGGCCGTGTTGATGTGCAGCTCGTCATCCCAGAGCGCGTTGCGCAGGGCGGTCTTTTCTTCGTCGTTACACAGATAGCCACCCTGTGCCTTGAGTTTTTCGAGCATGGGCTCGTAGATCTCATCGAGCAATACGACGGCGTTGTCAGAGGAGCATGAGGCAGCCAGATCGAGCGTCTTCGACAGGCGAATTTTTTCCGCAGCCGCGTCGAGATCGGCGGTGTCGTCGACCGTAATTACCGCATTGCCCACGCCGACGCCCAAGGCGGGAGTGCCACTCGAGTAGGCGGCATTCACCATGGCACCGCCACCGGTTGCCAGTACCAGGTCACATTGCCGCATCAGCTCGTTCGTGCTCTCGAGGCTGGGTGTCTCGATGCCGATGACGAGGTCTTCCGGAGCGCCCATTTTCTTCAATGCCGCTCGCATGAGGTCACAGATCTTCTTGTTGGTCAGCTTTGCCCGTGGGTGTGGCGCGACGATAATAGAATTGCGGCCTTTAACGGCGTGAATACCTTTAATGACGGGGGTCGCTTCGGGATTGGTCGATGGTGCCAGCGCACCAATAACGCCGAGCGGCTTCGCCAGCACGCGAATATTTCGCTCCGGATATTCCTCGATCACGCCAACGGACTTGTCGTGGATAATATCGAGCAGGGTCGCGCGAGTTTTACGCTGTATTTTGAGGAACTTACCGTCGTAGTTACCCAGTTGGGTCTCATCAACAGTGAATTGCGCAATCTCCTCGGCGACCCCGGGGCGCGCTACAGACCAGACCATGGCTCTGATCAGCGCATCGACCTGCTCCTGCGAGTAGTGCTCTATTTGCTTCTGCGCCGCTCTGGAGCGCGCAACCAGCTCCGCGATATACGCCTTGGCGTCGCTACTATCCTGTGACATGCCGTTGCTTCCCCATGGAGTCATTTTTAGGGTCGCTAGGGTAAACCTCAGGGCGGGATCTTACCAGTGGGTTGAGCGCCGCGAATGCCGCATTGCCGTTGTTGGGAGCGGCCCGGCGACTCGAGATAGCGCTGAGCTTTGTCTGGATTCCGTTTATACTTCTCGGCCCGTTAATTGGTGGATCGGCGCGCTCTTTTTTGCGATCCGAGTGGTGATGTCCGTAAAGTGACAGCATCAATGCGGGTTCATCGCGCGGCTGAGGCCATGGCGCGAACTCATCTGTGATGAGACGGGAACAAAATAGCGCTGGAGAATACGGATTGGATTTTGAACTGAACGACGAGCAGCAGGCCTACATTGCCAGCGCGAGAGCGTTTTCAGACAAAGAGCTGGCTCCTCACGCGGCGCTTTGGGATGCCGAGTCCATCTTTGCCAAGGATGCACTGCGGGCGGCGGGCGAGCTGGGATTTATGGGGATGTATACACCCGAGGCTGCGGGCGGTCTGGGCATGGGTCGGCTTGATGCCAGCCTGATTGTTGAGGAACTGGCCAAAGGGTGCACGACGACCGCCGCATTTTTGACCATCCACAACATGGCGACCGCGATGATAGGCAAGTACTGCCAGCAATCGGTGATCGATGCCTGGTGTCCTGAGCTGGTGATGGGGGAAAAACTCGCTTCTTATTGCCTCACCGAACCGGGCGCGGGTTCCGATGCGGGCAGTCTACGAACCAGCGCACAGCGCGACGGCGATGATTACATTGTTAACGGTAGCAAGGTCTTTATCTCGGGCGCCGGCGAGACCGACGTCCTCGTGGTGATGACTCGCACCGGCGATACCGGCCCCAAGGGCGTGACGGCCCTGATGATTCCCGCAGACGCCGAAGGCATTGCGTACGGCAAGAAAGAGCACAAGATGGGCTGGAATGCCCAGCCAACGCGAATGATCACATTCGACAACGTGCGGGTGCCGGTGGCCAACCGGCTGGGCGAAGAAGGCCAGGGTTTTGCCATCGCGATGGAAGGGCTGGATGGTGGCCGTATTAATATTGCGACCTGCTCGGTGGGTACGGCCCAGCGCGCCATCGCTGATGCCACCGCCTATGTAAAAGATCGTAAGCAATTTGATACCGCAATCGCGGAGTTCCAAAATACGCAGTTCCGGTTAGCAGACATGCTGACCGAGCTGGTTGCCGCGCGACAAATGATTCGACTGGCGGCCAGTAAGCTCGACCGAAAAGATCCCCAAGCCACGACCTATTGCGCCATGGCCAAGCGCTTCGCCACCGATGTGGGGTTCGCGGTCTGTAACGATGCCCTGCAGTTGTTTGGGGGTTATGGCTATATCAAGGAGTACCCGATGGAGCGCTACGTGCGCGATACTCGGGTGCATCAAATTCTCGAAGGAACCAACGAAATCATGCGTGTCATCGTCGGCCGCAAGCTGCTGATGGATGGCGCACTGGAGGTCATTCAATGAGCATCAGTCCATCTGAAAAAATCAAAGTCTCGATCGAGGGCAATATCGCCACGGTCGTTATCGACAATCCGGCTGCGAATACCTGGGATCGCGAGAGCCTGCCGGCGCTGAAGCAGGTTATTGAAGCGCTCAACG
>JAYPXQ010000073.1:0-10359 GCA_038135595.1 Halieaceae bacterium | reverse complement strand
ACAAGACAACCCTCAATTAATGCGGAGATTTCTCATGAAGCGATTTGGAAATTACACAGCGGTTTTAGCATTGGCATGCGCCGTGCAGGTTTTTAGCCCGGTGTCCTTTGCAACCACGACAGGCGAGCAGCTAGCGCTCTGCAAGGAAGCGATAACGACCACATTTGGAGAGGGCACTCGGGTCAGAATGTATGGCACCAAGTCCTACAAGGGCATTTTGACGCTTAAGCTCAAGGTGACACCCCAGAATGGGTCGCCAGTGACAATGCAGTGCAGCGAGGATGCGGAAGCAGAGCAGCGCGTGGTGTTGAAAGACAAAGAGGGGGAGACATTAGTGACCTGATGCCGGTGCGTTAGCGCCGACATTCATGCGCGAGGTCTCCGCAGGTCAGCTTTTTTTGAGCGGTGGGGAGTGCGATACATGAATTGGGATGATCTAAAAGTCTTGCTGGCACTAGCGCGCGCGGGTTCAACTCGTAAGGCGGCCAAGTTGCTAGGCGTGAGTAACACCACCGTCATGCGGCGCCTTGAGTCCCTCGAGGGAGACATTGGGGGGCAATTGTTTGACAGGACACCCGATGGGTTTCGACAGACCGCACTGGCGGATCAACTCCTCCCTGCTGCCAGTCAGGTCGAAGAGATACTGTCGGAGGCGGCGCGCCAAGTAACGGGCAAGGATTCTGAGCTAAGTGGGATGATCAAACTGTCGCTTGCTGCGGTGCCAGTGACCCACCTGTCGGAGGCTGTTGCGACCTTTGGTAAGCGTTATCCCAAGATCGAGTTGGATATCACGGTGAGCGATCATCCCGTAGATTTGGCGCGCAGAGAGGCGGACATCGCGGTGCGCGGCATACCCAAGCACAAGCGACCGCCGAAGGATATTGTTGGTATCAAATTGGGTCGCATCTCGATAGGTTACTACGTGCATCGTGAGTTGTTACGAGAGGCGCATCGAGGGCTTTCTGAGCTGACTTTTATCAATGCCTCAGGGCGACCATTGTCGTTGGGTGACCTGCCAGAGCCGGAGTCTTTGGGTCTGAGAACGCGGCATTTCATTGATGGCATTACGCCAATCGCAGTGGCGGTCTCAAATAAATTGGGCGTTGCGGCGATACCCTGCTTTGTCGCTCGTCAATTCCCCGATCTGATTTTATTGCCCGGTGTGCCATCCGCCCATTGGGGCCACACTTGGCTGCTTCACCACAAGGACCTGCGAAAGTCGGCGCGCGTGAGGGCTCTGTTCAAACATCTTTCTCTCCTAGAGGAGGAGTTCCCGGACGCTTGGGATACGACTGGCGAGAGCGGTATGAAGGCGGCGTAGTGCCGTCGTCCAAGTGAACGAGCAGACTGCTTTTTTCTTGGACGTCATGGACGAAAGCTGGCACTTATGGCGTCGGAGGTCAATGCGAGACTTTGAAGGACATTAGCTCTGATTGCCCTGACCCATCTTTCGAATGGTGGGCGGACCCAATGCGGTAATGATGCTTTTTTCTTCGGTGAAGAAAGCGGCAGCGTGGCGAGGGCCGTCTCTGCCGATCCCCGACTCTTTGAATCCTCCAAAAGGCGCTCGCAGGTCGCGAGCGAGGGGAGTGTTAATCCAGAGAGTGCCCGCTTCGACGCCTTGCTGAAAAGCCAGGGCTCTTTGCAGACTCTTTGTCCAACAATAACCGACCAGGCCAAAGCGGCTGTCATTGGCAATTGATAAAGCCTCGTTGTCGTTGTCGAACACTTGGACGGTTGCTACCGGGCCAAATACTTCCTCCTGGCAGATAGCAAGCTGGTTGGTTTCCACCTGAAAGAGCGCGGGCGCCACAAAATAGCCATCGCCAAGGTCAGGGCGAAGATTCTCATCCACCAGTAACTGCGCACCTTCCTCTTTTGCCCTCGCAATGCAGTCAAGAACTCGTTGTTTTTGTGCCTCAAAGGCGAGGGGCCCCACCTCAGTGTGGGGGTCTAGAGGATTGCCCACCCGAAGCGCTTTGGTGCGCGCGACGAATGATTTAATGAAGCTTTCAGCGATGCCGCGCTGCACCAAAATGCGTGACCCAGCGACACAGATCTGGCCAGCATTGCTGAAGCTACTGACTAACGCGCCATCAATTGCTCGATCAAGGTGGGCATCATCGAAAATGATGTTGGCCGACTTGCCGCTGAGCTCGAAGTGAACCGGCGTTAGATGCTCGGCGGCGTTGCTCATAATTTTTCGAGCAGTATGGCCTTGGCCTGTGAGTGCAATACGGTCGATACCGGCGTGGCTCGCTAGTGCCGCTCCCGTCGCTGACCCCCTGCCATTTATGACGTTGCAGGTACCCACCGGTAATCCTGCCTCTTCTAGTAACGTGGCGAGGCGTAATGCCGACAGGGGCGCGTACTCTGACGGTTTGAGTACACAAGTGTTCCCAAAAGCCAGTGCGGACGCAACGTGCATGCTTGCTATCGCCAGTGGCGCGTTCCAGGGCACAAATAGCGCTACTACCCCGGCCGGCTGTCGAGTGACGACGGTTTGATAACCGTCCATTTGATCAAAGTTCTCACCGGCGACTGTGCCAATGTAGTCTGCAAAAAAGTCAAAATTTTCGGCAGCTCGGGGGATTTGCCGCGATGCCAGATGTGACAGCGGTAGGCCTGCACATACGCAATCCAGCAGGGCAAGTTCCTGGGCGTTTTGCCTGATGAGCTCGGCGACCCGCCGAAAAATGCTTTGCCGCTTGGCAACAGATTGTTCAGACCAGGCCCCCGATACAAAGCCCTCTCTGGCCAGCTTTACTGCTCTATCGACGTTCTCGACGTCGTCTTCTTGCAACGAGATAAAGTGCTCGCCTGTCCCCGCAAAGTGAATGGGTAATCGGAGCGAATCTGCCTTCAGTGGTGTGGATGCGCCGCATAGATAGCTGGTAAGGACTTCGGGTAATGAGATTCCGTGGTCCTTTACGGTTTTCGCAATAGGCGTCATGTCATCACCTCCGGCAGGCCATTATCGCGGGAGCTGCGCAAGAAAGATCCTAGAGGTGCTGGGCATGAAAACGCAGATGATCGCCGATAAAAGACGCGATGAAGTAGTAGCTGTGGTCGTAACCAGGCTGCATGCGCACCTCAATGGGATACTGAGCCGCGGCCGCCGCCTCCAGAATCAGCGGGGTTTTAAGTTGCTCTTCGAGAAAGTCATCCGCTTCCCCTTGGTCAATGAGGATGGGTTGACGGTGAGTGGCTTCCTGTAGCAGCAGGCAAGCGTCATAGCCGCGCCAAGCTGACTCATCATCACCCAGGTAAAGGCCGAAAGCTTTTTTTCCCCAAGGACACTGGGTAGGCGCGACGATGGGAGAGAACGCGGAAAAAGACACATACTGCTCGGGATTTTTCAATCCAATCGTCAGCGCGCCGTGCCCACCCATGGAATGTCCTGTGATGGCCGCTCGGGAGGTATCGATTTGCGGGCAGGTCTCGGCCACAACCTGCGGCAACTCTGCGACGACATAATCGTACATTCGATAATGCGCCGCCCAAGGGGCTTCGGTGGCATTGAGGTAAAAGCCTGCGCCTAAACCCATGTCGTAGCTGCCATCCGGATCATCAGCGACGCCCTCCCCACGGGGGCTGGTGTCGGGCGCCACGACTGCTACGCCATATTCCGCCGCATACCGTTGCGCCCCCGCCTTGGTGACAAAATTCTCGTCGGTGCAGGTGAGCCCGGACAGGTAGTAAACAACGGGCACCTGTTGGTTGTTGGCCTGGGGCGGAAGGTATACCGCAAAGACCATGTCGCAATTGAGCGACTCTGACCGGTGCTTGATTCGTTTTTGTTCGCCGCCAAAACAGTGAACACTGCTAATGCATTCCGTGGGCATCAGAAAGTCACCACGGAACGGATACTTTTCCCTTCATGCATCAGATCGAACGCGGTATTGATCTCGTTGAGAGGCATGGTGTGCGTGATCATTTCATCGATATGAATTTTTCCTTCCATGTACCAGTCAACAATCTTGGGCACATCCGTACGACCCCGCGCACCGCCGAAAGCGGTGCCGCGCCACGAGCGACCCGTGACCAGTTGAAAGGGGCGAGTGGAAATCTCCTGACCCGCGCCCGCAACGCCAATGATGCAACTTTGCCCCCAACCTTTGTGGCAACACTCCAGTGCCTGGCGCATGACGTTGACGTTGCCAATGCACTCAAAGCTATAGTCCACGCCGCCGCCCGTCATCTGGATCAGGTGATCCACCACATTGTCGACTTCGCTGGGGTTAACAAAGTCTGTCATCCCGAACTGGGTCGCCAACGCCTTCTTATCCGCGTTCAGATCGACACCAATGATGCGTCGAGCGCCCACCAGTTTGGCGCCCTGAATGACATTGAGTCCGATGCCGCCAAGGCCAAATACCGCTACGGTGGCGCCTGGCTCAACCTTCATCGTGAAGGCAACCGCGCCAATCCCGGTTGTGACGCCACAGCCGATGTAACAGATCTTGTCGAACGGCGCGTCTTCTCGCACTTTCGCCACGGCAATTTCCGGGAGCACGGTGTAGTTCGAAAAAGTAGAGCAGCCCATGTAGTGCAAAATAGGTTCGCCATCCAGTGAGAAGCGACTGGTGCGATCAGGCATGAGGCCCTGACCCTGAGTTTCGCGGATGGCCTGACACAGATTCGTTTTAGGATGCAGACAAAAATCGCAGGTGCGACACTCTGGGGTATACAGCGGGATGACGTGATCCCCTACTTTGAGATCCTTTACTCCCTCTCCGACCTCTACCACAACACCCGCGCCCTCATGCCCCAGTATTGCGGGAAAGGCGCCCTCGGGGTCGTCCCCGGATAGGGTAAAGGCATCGGTATGACAGACGCCGGTCGCCTTGATTTCTACCATGACCTCGCCGGCAGCGGGACCGCCGACCTCAACTTCTGCTATCTCCAGTGGTTTGCCAGCGGCGAATGCAACTGCGGCGCGACTTTTCATGGCGGAACTCCTTATCGTTAGAGGAGACTAGTATGCCTTACCGATCGCGCGGAGCCACCCCATTCGGCGGCGTACCTCGGGTGTCAGGATTTTTCTGAGAAACGCCGGCTTGTCATTCACATCCCCGTCGTGCAAAGGCTGCGCGCAGATTGATGCGCCGTGCGGTTGCAACGGGGAACCTCAGTCCTGCCGAAATAGCCACGGGCCGATGGAACAATGGGCGCTATAGTCATGTAATTACCGCTGGGACAAAATCCGGATGAATGCAGGCAACGTCAATCTAGGGGAGCAGGCACTCCGTGCACTGTTCCTCATGAAAAATTGTAGCCCTCGGGCTCTTGGTGAGGTAACACCGTGGATGCAGCTATTGCGCCTCTCTGGGCGCCAACACCGGAGCGGATTGCAACCGCCCAGTTAACCCGATTCATGGATAGCGTCGCAGCCGCCGGAGGCTTCGATACGCAGGGCGATTACTTTGCGCTGCATCGATGGTCCGTTGAGCATCCCGATGAATTTTGGCGGGCTGTCTGGTCCTTCACCGAGATCGAGGGTGTCGCAGGGGAGGTGGTCTGCGATGCCCCTGCGCGGCTACCCGGTTGCCAGTGGTTCCCCCAGGCGCAGTTGAACTATGCCGAGAACCTCTTGCGGTTTGATGACGATGTCGAGGCGCTGGTCGAAATCGACGAGGGCGACGCGCGCCGCAGTCTGACCTACCGGCAACTTCGGGAGGCGGTAGCGGCGCTCGCGCACTGGATGGAAGGCCGGGGCATTCAGCCGGGAGACCGCGTTGCTGGTTTTATGCCTAACTGTATCGAGACGGTGATCGCGATGTTGGCGACCACCAGTTTGGGTGGCGTCTGGTCTTCCTGCTCGCCTGATTTTGGTATCCAGGGGGCAGTTGACCGTTTTGGACAAATAGCGCCTCGCATCCTGTTCAGCGCTGACGGCTATTGCTACAACGGTAAGGCCTGTGACTCCTTGGAGCGCGTGTCACAGATTACCGATGCTATCCCTGCGATTGAGGCGGTGGTGGTGGTGCCGAAGCTATCGGCAGATCCAGATATTTCAGGTATTGAGCACGCGCTACTGTGGGAAGTGTGCATGGGCGATATCCATCGACCGCTTCGTTTTGTGCCCCGACAATTTAACGACCCACTTTTTATTCTGTATTCCTCTGGCACGACCGGCGTGCCCAAATGCATTGTTCACGGTGTGGGGGGGACACTACTGCAGCACGCCAAGGAGCACGCCTTACACGCAAACATTGCCCGGGAGGACCGATTTTTCTATTTCACCACCTGTGGCTGGATGATGTGGAATTGGTTGGTCAGCGGACTTGCCCGCGGTGCGACGTTGGTACTTTATGACGGCTCACCCTTCGCCAGAGACGGACGTCGCCTGATCGATGCGATTGATGAGGAGCGCATTACGGTGTTCGGCGTGGGTGCCAAATATCTGGGTGCGCTGGAGAAGTCGGGGGTCGTTCCGGCGGCCGAGCACTCCTTAGCCTCCCTGCAAACCCTTTTATCAACGGGCTCGCCTTTGCCTCATGAGGGATTTGAGTGGGTCTATCGGGCCTTTAAATCCGACTTGCATCTGGCCAGCATCTCAGGTGGCACGGATATCGTTTCCTGCTTTGTCGGGGGAGTGCCGATCCTCCCCGTATACGCCGGTCAGATTCAGGCGCCGGGTCTGGGCATGGCTACCGCCATCTGGAGCGAGGAGGGTGGCGCGGTAACGGGAGAAAAGGGCGAGTTGGTATGCACTCGGGCGTTCCCCTCCTGCCCGGTGGGGTTTTGGCAGGACCCCGACGACAGTAAGTTTCTAGATGCTTACTTTTCTCGCTGGCCCGGTGTATGGGCCCACGGCGACTACGGTGAGATTACCCCAGAAGGGGGCTACATTATTCACGGGCGCTCCGACGCTGTATTGAATCCGGGTGGGGTGCGCATTGGTACGGCAGAAATTTACCGCCAGGTAGAGCGCGTGCCCGAGGTGCTGGACAGCGTTGTGGTGGGGCAGGTTTGGCAGGAGGATGTCCGTGTCGTGCTGTTTGTTGTGCTTCGGGACGGGGGCGTGCTGGACGACACACTACGCGAGGTGATTCGTTCTGAGATTCGCAGGCATACGACGCCTCGGCACGTGCCAGCGAAGATTCTTCAGGTGGAGGATATTCCTCGCACCATCAGCGGCAAGATCGCTGAGCTGGCGGTGAGAAAAATCGTGCACGGTGAGACCGTGGCCAATCAGGATGCGTTGGCCAATCCAGATTCGCTCCGGCTATTTGCGCAGCGTCCAGAGTTGCAAACGTAGCATTGGGCGCTCGATGGGCTCCAGGTCGCGTCGGGCTCCGCGATCGACAGAGCACTATCGCGCCGGCAACAATGTTGCCACCGCGGTTGACCTAGCCTTCGACGTAATCCTCAAGCGGTGGGCAGGTGCAGACAAGATGTCGGTCGCCGTACACATTGTCGACGCGCCCTACAGGGGGCCAGTATTTATCGACCCTGAAGCTACCGGGGGGAAAGCAGCCCTGTTCTCTGCTGTAGGGTCGGTCCCAATCGCCGATGAGTGCATTTACGGTGTGGGGCGCATGTTTCAGTGGGTTGTTCTCCGCGTCACTTTCGCCCCGTTCGATGGCACTTATCTCCTCGCGGATGGCGAGCATCGCGGTGATAAAGCGATCGAGTTCTGCTTTGGTTTCACTCTCAGTGGGTTCCACCATCAGTGTCCCCGCAACCGGCCAACTCATGGTCGGTGCGTGAAAACCATTGTCGATCAGTCGCTTCGCAATGTCGTCCACGGTCACGCCCGCAGTCTCTGAGAACGGTCGGGTGTCGAGAATGCACTCATGTGCCACGCGTTCGTTGCTGCCTCGAAAAAGAATCTCAAAGCTGCTCTCGAGTCGCTTGGCAATGTAATTCGCATTGAGAATGGCAACCTTGGTGGCCTGCGTGAGCCCCGCACCCCCCATCATCAGGATATAAGCCCAGGAGATGGGAAGAATAGAGGCTGATCCCTGGGGCGCGGCACTCACAGCGCCGTCCTTCGCGCCGGCCTCGGAGTGACCGGGCAGGAAGGGGGCAAGGTGGGCTTTGACCCCGATAGGCCCCACGCCCGGGCCGCCGCCGCCATGGGGGATGCAAAAGGTCTTGTGTAAATTTAGGTGTGTGACATCGCCACCAATGTCACCAGGTCGAATCAGGCCCACCATGGCGTTCATATTGGCGCCATCGATATAGACCTGTCCGCCGAAGTCATGGGTAATCTGACAGATTTCCCGCACCGTCTCCTCGAAGACACCGTGAGTGGAAGGATAGGTAATCATGCAAGCGGCCAACTGGTCTCCGGCCAGCTTGGCTTTGCTGCGGAAATCTTCTACGTCAATGTCACCGTTGGACGCTGATTTGACAACCACCACGTCGAGGCCTGCCATTTGCGCGGAGGCGGGGTTGGTGCCGTGGGCCGATACCGGTATCAGGCAAATGTTGCGACCCGCCTCGTCGTTTGCTTCGTGGAAAGCGCGGATTGTGAGCAAGCCTGCGTACTCTCCTTGAGCACCGGAGTTGGGTTGCAGGCTTATGGCATCGTATCCAGTTATCTCACACAGCTTGGCGCTTAAATCCTCTGTCAGTTCGGCGTAGCCTCGGGTCTGTTCAGCGGGCGCAAAGGGGTGGATGTTGGCGAATTCGCGCCAGGTGATGGCCATCATCTCCGCGGCTGCATTGAGCTTCATGGTGCAGGATCCCAGGGGAATCATGGCGCGATCCAGCGCAAGATCGCGGTCCGCGAGGCGTCGCATATAGCGCATCATCTCGGTCTCGGCGCGATTCAGATGAAAAATCGGATGGGTCAGATAGTCTGAGCGGCGCAGCAACGGTTCGGGAATCGCGTAGACGGGTTGCGGTACCGCGCGTTTGTCCTTAATGCCAAATGCCTTCCATAACCGCTCCATCACATGGAGGAGCGTGCTCTCATCCAGCGAGATCCCGATTCGCGTGTCGCCAATCACGCGTAGGTTAATTCGCTCCCGTTGCGCCGCCTCTATAATCGCGCCCTGTAGCGGTCCCACATCGACAGTGATGGTGTCAAAAAAGGCGTCTGGCTCTACGCTAAACCCCCGTTCTTTTAGCCCTTCTGCCAGACAGACGGTTTTGTGGTGCACGCGTTGCGCGATGGCTTTAAGGCCCTCGGGGCCATGAAATACGGCGTAGAAACTGGCCATATTGGCCAGTAACGCCTGTGCAGTGCACACATTCGACGTCGCTTTTTCTCGTCTGATGTGCTGCTCCCGGGTTTGCAGCGCCAGACGGAAAGCTTTGTTGCCCTGAGCATCGACCGAGACGCCGACAATGCGACCCGGCAAGCTACGTTTGTATGCATCTTTGCAGGCCATGTAAGCGGCTGACGGGCCGCCGAAGCCCATGGGCACGCCAAAGCGTTGCGTTGATCCCACAGCGATGTCGGCGCCCATGGCGCCAGGCTCTTTAAGCAGCGTCAGCGCTAAGGGGTCTGCAATGACGATGCCTATCGATCCCACGTCGTGCAGTGCGGCGATCGTGTCGCTGAAGTCGCGGACGTGACCGTAGGTTCCCGGGTACTGAAAGATCGCGCCGAAGACGCGATCGGGAACGAGCGCTTCCGGTTCGCCAATAATTACCTCGATGCCCAAGGGCTTGGCGCGGGTGAGGATGACATCGATGTTTTGGGGGTGGCAGTTCTGATCAACAAAGAATCCTGTGGCATTTGATTTTGCGACACGTTGTGCCATCGTCATCGCTTCGGCTGCAGCGGTGGCTTCATCCAGCAGAGAAGCATTGGCGATATCCAGTCCCGTGAGGTCTGTCACCATAGTTTGAAAGTTAAGCAGCGCTTCGAGCCGGCCCTGAGAAATCTCGGGTTGATAGGGTGTATAAGCGGTGTACCACGATGGATTTTCGAGAATATTACGTTGAATGGCGGGTGGGCAGACGGTGCCGTAAAAGCCCTGACCGATCATTGTGGTGAAGACCTTATTTTTTTTGGCAACCTGACGCATTTGATAAATCAACTCTCGCTCGGACAGCGGTTCGCCGAAATCCAATGCGGTTTTTTGTCGAAGCTCGGCGGGCACGGTTTGATCAATGAGCGCGTCGAGGGTCTCAACCCCTAACACGGCCAACATCTCTTGCATTTCCTGAGGCGAGGGCCCGATATGACGCCGATTGGCAAAGTCATAGGGGTCATAGTCAGTGGGTACAAAGTTGATGGTTTCTTGTTTCACGCTGCGATCTCCAATTGATAGATGCCGGCTCAGGGCCGATTGCTGTTGCTTCAGCGTCGGTAGTTAGGCGGTAAAAATGGTAAGGGGGTTTGCGTTATCGGTATTCGGGTGCCACGCAACTCACCGAACAGAGGGGAGGTGTGTG
>JAYPXQ010000072.1:0-10499 GCA_038135595.1 Halieaceae bacterium | reverse complement strand
AATCCCTCCAAGGCCGACCTTATCTCACGGCTGGAGAGCGCGAAGGAGCGCCAGGGTGTTTACAGCAAAAATATAGACGCCGCTGAAACCCGACTGACTGCAGAAGAAACCGTGCTGACTTCTATGACGCAAATCATGCAGCGCATTACTGAACTGACGGTCCAGGCAGGTAACGACACCCTGGCAGCGGCAGACCGCGATGTGATTGGTGCCGAGGTCAGGGCTATGCGCGATGAGCTCCTGAAATTGACCAACACTCAGGATCTCAACGGCAACTACATTTTTTCGGGCAATAAAGTCGAGCACCCAGCCTTTGTAGAGGATCCGTCAGGTACGGTTAGTTACAACGGTGACTATGGCAGGTTGGAACTCAACGTGTCAGATGTGCGAAAAATGACTATCAACACATTAGGCCCAGAGCTGTTCTCCGCCGACGACTTTGCCACGCTGGACGACCTTGTTTTAAGACTCACAACCGATGACGGGGCGGGTATTCGGTCCGCTCTTACAACGCTGAACACCATCAGCGACAGGTTGACCACCTCTTACGGCACCATGGCGGGCAGGATCGTTGCCATTGATACGCAGCGGGCCGTAACTGAGGATACTGAGCTGCGGTTGACCGAATTACTGCAGCGCGAAGACGACCTCGACTATGCCACGGCGGTCACTGAACTGACGCAAGAGTCAGTGGCGTTGCAGGCGCTACAGGCCAGCTTTGCGAAGCTGAGCCAGCTCACATTGTTCAACTACATCCGTTAAGCGCAGTGGATAGGTTGAGAGTGAGATAACAGATGGCCACTGACAACATCGCATCTTCGGTCATGCAGACGCTGGGAGGCGGCTCTGGGATTGATATTGTCAAGCTCGCGCGCGACCTGACCGACGTTGAAAAACTACCGGCCGAGGAAAAAATAAATGCGTCCCAAGAGGCGACGCAAGCGAAAATTTCAGCTTTTGCGGTGCTGAAATTCAATGTACACGCGCTGGTAGACCAGTTCAATGCACTCAATGATGCGAGTGAATTGGCGACGCCGACGGCGACCAGCTCAGACGTTGGCAAAGTGTCAGTGTTGTCGACCGATGGCTCGGCGCTCAGCGGAATTTATGAATTCAGCGTATCTGCACTAGCGACTGAGCAGCGTAATATTTCCAACGCTTACCTCTCCAAAACGCAATCACTCAATGGCGGTAGTGGCTTCACCTTAACCGTGACAACGCCTGCCGGTGGCACTGCAACCAATATAGCTATAGACGCCGGCAACGATAATCCTCAGGGAGTGGTAAATGCCATCAACGCGGCTGGACTCGGCGTCACGGCGGTATTAGTCGCAGCTGACTCAGCGGGCTCAGCGTATCGTATTGCGCTACAGGGTCAAACGGGCGCGAGTAACAGTTTCGAAATTAGCTCAACGCTCTCTGACAGTGATCTCGGCTTTCATGACGCAAGCAACGGAAATCTCGCGAATAACAGCGGGACCCGATCTCTTCAGAATCCCGGCGATGCTTCTTTGACCTACAATGGGGTGGGTCTGACTCGCTCGAGTAACGTGGTGACTGATGTGTTGCCGGGCCTGACCGTCTCCCTCAATGGCACAACATCGGGTGGTGATACGGTGAATTTAAATGTGGTCAGCGACCGGGCTACTTTGAAAACCAAGCTTCAGGACCTTGTCACTACCTATAACGATGTCCAATTCGCACTCAATGAGCTCTCGGACCCCGATTCTGAAGAAGAGGAGGTGGGAGGTGCCCTCGCGAGAGATCTGGCTGTTATTCGCACTGTCAGAGACACGATATATAAAGCGGTAACGCAGGATTCCTCAACCCCTTCCGGCGACATAACCGGCTTGAGAGATATTGGTGTGACACTCACGGGCTATGGCGAGCTCCAATTTAGCGAGACCGCATATGATGCCAAAGCGTCGGCCAATTTCAGTGATATCTCCACAATGCTTTCCGCAGGGACAGACAACCAATCCCGATACGACGGGCAATCTCAGGGTTTGGCAATCGATGCAATCGCGAAGTTGGAGGTGTTAACAGATTCCATCGATGGCATTTTCGCGCAGAGAACGGAATCTGCCCGAAAAGAACTCTCGACCTACAGCAAAGAGCTCATTGACCTTGAAGCCCGTATGGATGCGTTATACGAGCGTTACCTCTCGCAATTTACCGTGATGGAAACGTTGGTTAAGCAGCTCAATAGCACCAGAGAGTCGCTGACGGATACCTGGAGCAATATGGGCAATTTTAACAAGTAACGCGGTTTATAACGGAGAGCGTGAGCGGAGCCGGGCACCTTTATGGCCCGTCGTGGTAGACAGCCTCAGTATTAAAACCGCCTGAGCAGGAAGGAAGAACAACGCGGTTGATGGCATCAAATCATGGCAAACAAGGTATTGGTAACAGGCGCAGACGGATTTATTGGCTCGCACCTCACCGAACAGCTGGTGAGAGCAGGGCATGACGTTCGTGCGTTTGTTTACTACAACTCTTTCAACTCCTGGGGCTGGCTAGACAGCCTTGAAGAGGCAGTGCTGAGTCAGATTGAGGTGGTATCGGGTGATATCCGTGATGCCAGTGGGGTTGATTCTGCTACGAGTGGCTGTAGCCATGTGTTGCACCTCGCGGCGCTCATTGCCATCCCCTTTAGTTACAACAGCCCCGATGCGTATGTGCAGACCAACGTGACCGGCACGCTTAACGTGTTGCAGGCCGTGCGGCGACACAACATTCAACATTTGGTGTGTACCTCTACGTCGGAGACCTATGGCACAGCCCAGCGCGTGCCCATAGATGAGGACCATCCCCTCAATGCGCAATCACCCTACGCCGCCACCAAGACAGCTGCCGATCAGTTAGCGCTGTCATTTCACAAGTCTTTTGATCTGCCTGTGTCTGTGCTTAGGCCTTTCAACACTTTTGGCCCACGGCAGTCAGCCAGAGCCGTTATTCCAACGGTCATTGGACAAATCGCAGCAGGGGAAAATCAGATTAAATTGGGCTCCCTTCACCCTACCCGTGACTTCACCTTTGTGACTGATACCGCGCGAGGCTTTATTCAGTTGATGAGCAGCGATCGGGGTATTGGGCAGGTCACAAACCTCGGTACCGGATATGAGATCTCTATTGGAGACACCGTGTCGCTGATAGCGGAGGTCATGGGCGCCTCAGTAGAGGTGCAGCAGCGAGGGGAGCGCGAACGGCCGCCAAACTCAGAGGTCGAGCGGTTGGTGGCCTGTACCCGCAAAGCGCGCGATCTCATTGGCTGGGCTCCGGAGTTTTCGGGGCATGAGGGCCTCAAGCGAGGCTTGCAGCTAACCGCTGAGTGGTTTCAGGACCCCGTCAATCTGGCGCGGTACAAGACGGGTGCATACAACTTATGAATGCCCAGATTGAGCACAGGCTTCCCTTGATGGCGGAAGAATTGGCAAGCGAGGTTACCGCGCGTTTGCAGGCGCTGTTCCCGGCCCGAGAGGGCCCGTTGTCGCTTCACGAACCTGAGTTCAGCGCGCTGGCCGAGGCCAATGTGGCCGAATGCATTCGTTCAACCTTTGTGTCTTCAGTCGGTGCATTTGTGGGCGAGTTTGAGGCGCAGCTGGCGGACGCTTGTGGGGCCGCTCATGCTGTTGCTGTAGTGAACGGCACCGCGGCGCTGGAACTGGCGTTGCGGGTCGCAGGTGTCGAGCCGAATACAGAAGTGCTGATGCCCAGCTTGACGTTCGTCGCCACGCCCAATGCAGTCAGCCATCTGCATGCGGTCCCCCACTTTGTTGATGTCAATGAGGAAACACTCGGTATTGATCCAGAGGCATTACTGCGGCACTTAAACGAAATTGCCGAACCCAAAGCTGGCCGGCTATATAACCGCCAAACCAATCGAGTGATCTCGGCCCTGGTGCCGGTGCACGCGTTTGGGCACCCCGTTGCAATGGATGCGTTGAACAAAGTAGCGGCTACCTTTGGTATTGCCGTAATCGAAGATGCGGCAGAGGCACTGGGTAGTGAGTACAAGGGGCGGAAATGTGCCGCCCTGGGTCGCTTGGGAGCGGTGAGCTTTAACGGCAACAAGATCATCACCACGGGCGGTGGTGGCGCGGTTATAACCAATGATAGTGATCTCGCCGCCGAAGCCCGGCATCTTTCTACCACTGCCAAACTCCCCCATGCATGGGCTTTTAGTCACGACAGGGTGGGCTACAACTACCGCATGCCGAATCTCAACGCGGCACTTGGTGTGGCCCAACTTGAGGAATTATCTGACCGAATAGCCAAGAAGCGCAGGCTAGCTGCCGCCTATATCAAACAGTTTTCGGATCACCCGGATCTGCGAGTTATGCGCGAACCCGAGCACGCAACCTCCAACTATTGGCTCAATACCCTCATTTTGGAGTCTCATGCGGCTTTTAGCCGCGATGAGATCCTCCAGCGTCTCAACGACGCGGGTTTTATGGCAAGACCGGTCTGGGAACCGATGCATACCTTGAGTATTTACGCTGATGCTCCTCGTGCG
This sequence comes from Halieaceae bacterium, assembly GCA_038135595.1. Taxonomy (GTDB): domain Bacteria; phylum Pseudomonadota; class Gammaproteobacteria; order Pseudomonadales; family Halieaceae; genus Luminiphilus. The sequence goes on along the minus strand of JAYPXQ010000072.1, from coordinate 5,983 downwards.
CGACTCCCCAGAACCGAGGCGCTGGCGCAAAGAATTATTAATTTGCCCTCCTCGGCCAAGCTAGCGGGATTGTTGCCATGAGTGACTTGATTCTGATGGGTGGCGGAGGCCACTGCCGATCTGCCATCGACGTGATCGAGGCGGAGGGAAGCCACAAAATTATTGGTGTGCTGGAGCAGTCCTCATATGTGCCCTCGGAGGTACTGGGGTATCCCGTATTGGGTACCGACGATGATCTCTCTCGCTTTGTTGTTGATGGAGCGGCTGTCTTGGTGACGGTGGGTCAAATTAAGACGGCGGACATTAGAGTGCGCGCGTTCATCGCTGCAAAAATCGCGGGTGCTTCACAGCCTGCCATTGTTTCTCCAAGAGCCCACGTTTCTCGCCATGCGCGAGTCGGCGCGGGCACCATCGTGATGCATGGTGCTGTAGTGAATGCAGGGTGCGAGATTGGCGAGAACTGCATCGTCAATTCGATGGCGCTCGTGGAGCATGACGTGGTGGTTGGGGATCACACCCATATTGCTACCGGCGCCCGCGTCAACGGTGGCGTGACGATTGGCCCGAGGTGCTTTATCGGGTCGGGTGCGGTCTTACACAATGATATTGAAATTGGCGAAGGCGCGATCATTCCCGCTGGCGCCTTGGTGCGATCAAGCGTATCGACAACCCGTTCATCCTCGGTCCGGGAGCGAGGTGCGGCCCATGGCTGATTTCAGAGCAGACCGCGTTTTGGTAATCGCCGAGGCCGGCGTTAATCATGACGGCAATATTGAGCAGGCGCTGCAACTGATAGATGTTGCGGCGGATGCGGGCGCTGATCTTGTGAAGTTCCAGACTTTCGATGCCGACAGGTTGGCGACAGCCAATGCAGCGCTAGCCGACTATCAAGAGAAGGCTGCGAGCGGTGACGAACTGCCCGCCGAGACAGGTCAACTGACGATGCTGAAAAAGCTACAGCTGAGTGAGCGTGACCATTACAAGTTAATTGCGCATTGTGAGGCCCGTGGCATTGAGTTCTTCTCGACTGCATTCGATCTACACAGTCTGGACTTTCTTGCTCAATGTGGTGCCGCGCGATTTAAGGTGCCCTCGGGCGAGATTACCAACCTCCCTTACCTCAGGCAGATCGCTTCCTTCCGAAAAGAGGTCATCATGTCTACGGGTATGGCGAGCCTGGATGAAATTGGAGAGGCCGTCCGTTGTCTCGAAGTTGCGGGCTTGCCGAAAGAAAGCATCACCTTGTTGCATTGCACTACCGAGTATCCCGCGCCCATAGATGAGGTGAATTTGCGGGCCATGTGCGCGATGGGTAAGGCCTTTGGTGTGGCGGTGGGCTACTCAGATCACACTGATGGTATTGATGTGGCTATTGCCGCAGTCGCCTTGGGCGCTTCGGTCATCGAAAAGCATTTTACGCTCGACCGCAATCTGCCAGGGCCTGACCACCGCGCCAGTCTCGAGCCTGAGGAGCTCAAAGCTATGGTGGCGGGCATACGCCGAATAGAGCGCGCTTTGGGTAGTGAAGAAAAAAAATGCACTCAGAGTGAGAGAAAAAATATCACGTTAGTGCGTAAATCGATTGTCGCCGCGCGAGCGATCGAAAAAGACGAAGTGCTCTCTGAAGACAACCTCACGGTCAAGCGGCCCGCCACAGGCCTATCGCCCATGTTATGGGACGGCGTGATTGGCACTAGGGCCGCCCGATCATTTTTGCCCGATGAAGTGATTGAGCTATGAAAAAGGTCTGCGTTGTTACAGGTTCTCGCGCAGATTACGGCCTGTTGCGCTACGTGATGTCTGGATTACGTGATTCTGCGCAATGCGACCTGCAGGTGATTGCGACGGGTATGCATTTGGCTAGCGAGTTTGGCTATACCTGGCGCAACATCGAGGCGGACGGCTTTCATATCGATTGGAAGGTCGACATGCTCCTCGGTGCAGACACCGAGGTCGCGGTGACCAAATCAGTGGGCTTGGCCATTACCGGGTTTGCCGATGCTTTTGCTGCGTTGCAACCTGACCTCGTCTTGCTCCTGGGCGATCGTTTCGAGATTTTTGCTGCTGCATCCAGCGCAACGATTGCAGGAATCCCGATTGCGCATCTACATGGGGGAGAAATCACCGAAGGGTCAGTGGATGACACCATTCGGCACGCGATTACCAAGATGTCCAGTTTGCACTTTACTGCCGCCGAGGCCTACCGCCAGCGCGTGATTCAACTGGGTGAGCCGCCGGATACGGTCTGGAATGTAGGTGGATTTGGTGTCGATTCAGCCCTTCAAACGCCCTTGATGGAGCGCGCCGATATTGAGCAGCAACTCGGAATTTCGCTTAGCGACCCTGTACTCCTGATTACATTTCATCCCGAGACCGGGCAAATCGATACCGACGCGTGTGCCCAAATGTCGGAATTGCTGGCCGCTTTACAGACGGTGGATGCAACACTGGTGTTTACCTTACCGAATGCAGATGTTGGTGGGCGAAGCCTATTTGAATTGATAACAGCATTTGTTGCCAAAAACCCGACCCACGCATGCGTGCGCGCTTCCTTGGGGCAACGCCTCTATCTATCGGTATTGGCGCTTTCTGCAGGTGTCGTGGGAAATTCATCTTCCGGGTTACTCGAAGCACCCGCATTTGGTGTCGGCACGGTGAATATCGGTTCTCGACAGAGTGGCCGCCTAAAGGCTGCGAGCGTGATTGACTGCGCCGCCGAGCGAGGCGCCATTCGTAAGGCAATTGCCCTGCTAATAAGTCCTGAGACTCGCGCCCGCAATCGATCAGGTATCCAAAACCCCTATGGCGACGGCGGGGCGGCCGAGCGGACGGTTGCCGTGCTTGAGCAGTGGGAACCACAGTGCGGTAACAAAATTTTTTATGACCTCAACGCGATCTCAGAGGAGATGGGGAGGGTAGCGGTATGATTGAAGCGGTGAATTGGCGAAAAGCCGTTATTTCTGAGCATGCGACGTTCCAGCAGGCGTTTCAGAATTTGAACGATGTTGCGATCAAATTGTGTATTTGCACTGACGACGAAGGCGGTTTGATCGGTTTGATTACGGACGGTGATTTGCGGCGGGGCTTGCTGCGGGGTTTATCGATGGATGACTCAGTGGCAGAGGTCATTAACCGAAACCCGCTAGTGGTGCCAGAAAATACCGACTGGACCACCGTTCGTGCACTGATGCGGGCTAATAAAGTGGCGCAGGTCCCCAGCGTGGATGACGAAGGGCGTGTGGTTGGTTTGTATCTCTGGGATGAGTTGGGCCCCGCCGAAGATCATGATCACGTCATGGTGCTGATGGTGGGTGGTCTCGGTAAACGCTTGCGGCCCTTTACTGAAACTTGCCCTAAACCGATGTTGGAGATCGCTGGCAAGCCGATGCTACAGCACATTGTTGAGCGGGCCCGCGGGCAAGGCTTCCGGCATTTCATTTTCTGCATTAATTATCACGGCGAGATGATTCGGGATTTTTTTGGCGACGGGCGACAATTTGGCATCAAGGTTGAGTATGTAGAAGAGAGTGAGCCGCTGGGCACGGCTGGCGCGCTCAGCTTGATTGAGCAAGCGCCACAGAGAAACTTTGTTGTATCAAATGGTGATGTGCTGACAGACATTGACTACACGGAGCTCCTGAGCTTTTTGAATCAGCATGACGCACAGGCGGTGATGGCGGTAAAGCTGCATGAGTGGACTAATCCCTTTGGTGTTGTGGAGATGGAGGGCCTGGAGATCAAGGGATTTTCTGAGAAACCGGTGTTGAGAAGCCATGTTAATGCCGGGGTTTACGCGCTATCTCCTGCAGTGCTGCAAATGCTGCCGAAAGGTGAGTACTGCGACATGCCCACGGTATTTGAGATGCTTTCTGATCAAGGCGCGCGGGTGGTTGCATATCCCATGTACGAACCCTGGCTGGATGTAGGGCGGCCCGATGATTTGAAAACCGCTCGCTCGACGCCGCTCAAGATTGCCAGCGGCTGACTTCCACGCCCTCAATCGGAAAGCGACGCGCGGTGATAGAGAACAAAAAAGTGCTGGCAGTGATCCCCGCCAGGGGTGGATCTAAAGGCATTCCAAATAAAAATGTGGTGTCCTTGATGGGCAAACCACTGATTAACTGGACCATTGAAGCAGCGAGTTCGTCTCGATATATCGATCACCTTATTCTCTCCTCAGATGATGAACGCATCTGTTCGGTTGCCAAGGCCGCAGGCTGCAATGTGCCCTTTTTGCGGGCGTCCGAGCTTGCGACCGATGACGCCAAGACTATTGATGTTGTGCTAGATGCCATCAACAGAACTCCGGGGTTCGACCTCGTCGTTGTGCTGCAACCCACCTCTCCTCTGCGGGAGGCATCCGACATAGACAACTGCCTAGAGCTGGTAATTGCTCAGGGTGCCGCTACCGCAGTGTCGGTATCCGAGGCGAGAGACCATCCTTTTCTCGTCTATTCAATGGCGGCGGATTCTCGTCTGGACGCTTTCCTGAAAATCAACCCAAGCGTATCGATGCGGCGGCAGGATCTGCCCCCTGCCTATTCACTGAACGGGGCCATTTACATTGCTGAAATTGATTGGCTGATTGCGTCGAAATCTTTCGTCTCACCGGAAACTGTGGGATACCTTATGTCTCGAGAGACATCGGTTGATATCGATGAGCCAAGCGACCTTGAGCGCGCCCGGATTTACCTGTCTGATCGCAAAAGTACTTAGTGTCAAAGTCGATGTGAGGCGGCGCCTATAAGGCTAGTCCCCCCGGTTTCTAATCCCCCCCCTCTCAGCGTTTTCCAGCTGCCCAAACCGGCAATCTAATGCCGCATCGATTGGCCCAGCGCCGCAATTGTCATTGACGGCGATCCTCATAACATTCAGGCGTAAATGAAAAGATCGCAAATCCTTCAAAATTGCGCCTAAATGCCGCTATTTGCAACGAAATAACAGTATTCTCGATTGTTTTTTGCAGATTGTGCTGTCCTCACGGCTGTACGCTTTTTCTGCTCAGTTATGGCACGTTCCATGCTTAATATGAGAAGTCGGTTTGGCTTTTCTATAGCTGCGCCGAGAACAACTGATGGACGCGGTGCCTGAAAACGCGTCAAAACTATGAGGAATAAGGCTCTAGGTTATGGCTGTTGTAAATACCAACATTGCAGCCTCTATTGCGCAGGCCGCGCTTGCAAAAAATGAGCGGGCGCTTGGCAGCGCAATGGAGCAGCTTTCTACAGGCAAAAAGATCAATTCGGCGTCCGATAATGCGGCCGGGCTGGCGATATCTACAAGGATGACGTCGCAGATACGGGGCCTTGACCAAGCCATTCGTAATGCTTATGACGCGGTCAGCATGGTGCAAACTGCGGAGGGCGCACTCGACGAAATTACAGCGATGCTGCAAAGGATGCGGGAGCTTGCGCTGCAGTCCGGCACTGGCACCACTGACTCCTCAGATCGCTCTTATCTTAATGCAGAGTTCACTGCGCTTCGCGCAGAAGTTGACAGAATTGCCACCAATACAGAGTGGAACGGGCGACCAATTTTGAACGGCAATGCAGGGGCTTCTACCGTAGGGGGGCTATCATCTGTTTCTTATCAGGTGGGTATGAACGCCGCTCAAACCATCGCTGTAACTTTTGGAAACTTTACCGATTCTACTGGTAGCCTATCTGGATTGGCCTCCAAGACACTGTCTGCGGCGACTATTGCCTCCGCAATCACGGTGGCCAGCGGCGCCATTGGCGAATTGGACCTGGCCATGACGGCGGTATCGAACCAGAGGGCAAATTTTGGCGCCACGCAAAATCGACTGATTCATGCTGTTGATAACCTCACTAACGTTGTGACCAATGCAGAGGTGACCCGCAGCCGCATTATGGATACTGATTACGCTGAGGCGACCTCGGAACTCGCCAGAACGCAAATCATCCAGCAGGCGGGAACGGCAATGCTTGCGCAGGCGAATGAATTGCCGGCGACGGTATTGCAG
>JAYPXQ010000071.1:9886-10676 GCA_038135595.1 Halieaceae bacterium | reverse complement strand
CGGATTTACTCATCACCAGGTGCGTCTCGATGGGAAGCGACTGAAGGAGCTCCAGTGCGCGCACACCATATTGCACGCCCGAAGCGCCGCTGATACCAATAATCAATCGATCCATAACCGTATTCTCTGGCCAAAGTTGGCGCTAAAACTGACAGCAGACTTTATAAAAGCGACCACACGATGAGCCACGGCTGCGATCGGTTTGGCACGAGCCCCTGCGTAGCAAAGCTGAATCATCGCGGCCAAGTGTTAATGGGGGAGCATAGCGTCTTAACCCGCATAGCCCAAGCCACCTCGGGACTTCAGTGCCGATCCATACCCAAAGGCACCACATGAAACTGGTGCCGCAGTGCGTTAAAGGGTGTCTTGCAGGAAAACGGCAGGGTAGCAGTTATACGACTTTTGGGCTCAAGTAATGCGGTCTGTCGAGCACCTTCTATAGAGTCACCGTCCTCATCTTCGAGCCAAAACACGTATTCGATTCGGGTTTCGGAAATCGTATTGTTCACTAAATCAAACTGCCAATTACCTTCGGTACCGCAGGCAACATTTTTAAATTTAAGCTGCTGTATGCCTGTATTAGTTGGCACTTCAAGCATGGTCGAGGCAAAGGACGGACTCTGACCCAGCGCAACGATTGCCCAAAAGGCCACCGCCAAACCTCCTATCCAACGCATCGCATCCCCCTCAAAAGCACGAGCGTCAACCCATCCAAGCTGCGATTCAAGGGCACAAATAACATGTCAATCAGTCAATCCTGCCCTTTATGGCTAAAAATGGGGCGCTGAAG
>JAYPXQ010000071.1:0-9876 GCA_038135595.1 Halieaceae bacterium | reverse complement strand
GCAGTGAAGCCAGCAATGACGCCCCTCAGCACAAAAAATAATGCCTCAAGGCGCTAAAGATCCAATTTTCCTAGCCGATATCTTTCCTTGCAAGCACAGTGAAAGGGGCATCACATGACTCGAAATCGCGCAGCTGCGGCTTATCGCAGTATTGACCTGGAATCGGCGGTCGCGTCCGCCAACGCACACGAACTCATCAGCCTTTTATTCAAAGAGCTCAACAAGAGTCTCTTGGCGGCGGAATACCAGTTTGAGCAGGGTAATCTTCAGGAGATGCGCAACCACGTCACTAAAGCCAGCAGAGTGCTCGCAGGACTTCAGGGAAGCCTTGACTTCGAAAAAGGTGGTGAGATCGCCAATAATTTGGCGTCGCTTTATGGCTTCGCCATCAGGCAATTATTCAGATCAACCGCTGCTGGCGACGTCGATAATGTGACGTCGGTCAAAGGGCTGATTGCACCGATCGCAGAAGCCTGGGAGAGCATTTCTCCCAGTAATGTGCAGACGGGGGCAATGAATAGCAATTCGCATGCGGTCGGATTGAAACAAGCCTACGCAATTGCCTGAGGAAGCTAGGGCAAAGTCTCTATTGCGGGAAGGCAGCTTCTAAGGCCTCTCGCGGCACACTGAGAAACTACAAACTGGGCGTCGTCAATGTCACGTTCGTCCAGACGCATTAGTGCGGCATCACGAATTTCTTCTCCCTGAATCTGTCCCTGAGATAATGCCAAGGAAGCCCAGACCAGCGCTTGTGCTGGCTTGGCTTTCGTGTCGTTACCATCCAATAAAATAAAAGACAGCATGTACTGGCTGTCGGGATACCCCTCGGCGGCAGTTTCTCTAAAACCTTCAAGCGCAAGGCGGCGATTCTGTATCTGACCCTCGCCTTGAAAATAACTGAGCGCGATCATGTAGCGGCTTTCCACCAATCCTTGCGCAGCCGCTTTGCGAAAGTGCATTAACCCTTGAGACCAGCTTTTTGCAACGCCCTTTCCGCCCACGTACATCATGCCCAGATTATGCTCCGCTTCGACGGAGCCACTCTCTGCTGCACGGCGGTACCACTCCATCGCGACGTCATACTGCTGTGCAACGCCCAGGCCCTCCTCGTAGAGATAACCGATATTGTTCTGGGCTTCGGCATCTCCGGCCTCGGCCAAGTCATACCATGCGCGCATCGCGGTTGCGTAGTGCTGACGCCCCATTGCGGCGATTCCCGCACGAAGTTGGTCCTCACGTTCATCCGCGGCGGCAAAGCCCGGATAGGCAAGTGCCAGTGTGAAGAGAAGATAATACCTAATTGCGCTCACGACCCTTCACTTGCTCTTGCCGATCCAGCGTACCGCCCAAAATTGCTCCCTCGCTGATGCATCCCACATATACGCCTAATCCATCAACCACGGGTATCGCTTCTCCCACAAAATTGCGTGCCACGCCCAGCGCTTGCTGTAGGTCGTCTTCGAGATGCAGTCGGTGTTGGTCACTGCTGATCAATGATTGAGCGGAGGCGCTCGGCTGCGCCAGTGCCGCGAGTATATTCACTGTTCCCAGTAACTGGCCGGCCGGGTCTATTACATAAGCCTCGGTGCGATTCGCTTGCCTGAGCATGGAAACAATTTCTTCGCCCGTTACCCCACTGTCGACCGACGAACCCGCCTCCAGTTCCAACTCAGACACTTTAATATCCCGGAGCGAGAGAAATTCGCGTCCCTGTCGCAGATCAAATCCCCTGAGGATCAATTGTCGGTCAAAGAACGAATAGCAGAACAGCCGCGTAGAAATAAAGGAGGACATTGAAACCGCGAGAATGGCGGCAACCGCAAATTCATAACTGCGGGTAAACTCAAACACAATCAGTACGACACCGATGGGCGCACCAATAACGGACCCTGCCACCGCGGCCATCCCTACCACTGTGAGCATGGTGACGGCCCCGGGGTCGTAGCCCAGTCCTACCGCAATAAAACCCGCAAGGTAGCCCAAGGATGCTCCGAGGAAGAGCGCCGGCGAAAACACACCGCCGACTAGGCCCAGTCCGATGCAGACTACGGTAGCAGCCAGCTTCGCCACCAGCATGAGTGCAGCCTCGCCCACCTGTTTATCGCCTGCCAACAGATCGTTAACCGATTGAGTACCTAATCCGACTGCCTCCGGTACCAGCATGCCAATCAACGCCATGAGTGTTGCGGCAAGTAGCACCATGGCGAGGTCGTTGTTGCGGGATTTAGCCCAGGCGGCGGTGCGGAGCAGAGACCGCATGAAGACGATCGCCAAAATAGCTGCCGCAGCGCCCAAGCCGAGAATCACGGGCAAAAGCCCCCAATCCGTCGGCGTCGCCGTCACGGAATAGGGCGATACCCGGTCGAAAAAGAGAGGGGTTACTGCCGCAGCGACAATCGCCGAGACAGTGATAGGCGCGACTGCTCTTACGGCGAAATGTCGCAACACCGCCTCAGACACCAGCACGACGGCGGCAATCGGTGCACCGAATCCGGCGGAGATCGCGGCGGCAACACCGCAGGCAACATACACGTCCGGCGTCAGGCGCGTTGGAAAGAGTGCTCTCACCTGCGCCCCCACCGAGGCACCGAAGTGCAGTACGGGGCCATATTGGCCCACAGAGGCGCCGGCGCTTGCAGAAATAAAGGCGGCAGTGGTTGAAATAAAACCTTCTCGGGCAGGGAATCCTGCATCAGGCCGATGCGCCGCCAAAATCGCATCGGCGGGACCGTGCCAACGATCCATGGTAAACGCCTGTTTGAGTCCATAGATGCCGCAGGCTCCGACAATCAAGGCCGCCCAGCGAATCAGGCCAGAACTGAGTGCGCTTTGACCCACCATTTGGTCTCTAATCAGCGAATCGACTGCACCGACGCCCAACACGAAAAGATTGGCCGCCAAACCACCGAGCACGCCGATCACCACACCAACGAAAAGTACTCTCAGTAATTCCAAGCCCAGCTCTTTGGGGGATGTATTCAGGAGTAACATTTGAGTGCCGCCGTCTTCTTGAGTGTCTCAACCGGGTATTCCGCGCTGTGCTCCCGGATATATTGATCAAAACATCGCTTTCGCTCAGCGTCCGAGGGCCCGCTCTCTGCGCACCCTGAGAGCGCCAGCAGCAATCCTCCGCTCAACATTGAACAGATGTTCAGCGTGCTAGCTGACCAAAAATTGCGCACGATTAACCCTCTTGGTCAGACGTGCTGGGCGCAGAACTGAGATTGGCCTCATCCAGCACTCTCCCCAATCGAATCATCACGCTGGCCATCGTCTCTTCTACTGCAGACGCATAGGCGCGCCGCTGCGCCACAGCCTTATCGGCGTCGCTGAGTAAAGTCTCGGCATCCTGGCGCAGCGCGTTGAGGCGCGTTTCGGTCTCATCAGCGTCTTTACCCGCGCTGAGTAATGCGTCTTCGAGATTACGTGTTAATTCGCTTTTTCTCTTCTGTAATGGCTCCAATCGACCGGCATACTGGCGATCCGCTGACCGCTCGGCATCCGCCATCCTTTGGTCAAGCTCTTCTATTCTGGAGCGCTGTTGACGAATCGCCTCCCGCTGGGATTTCATCCATTCAATGTACTGATCGATAGATTCCTCATAATCAAGCTCTTCGTCTGACTCCTCTTCAGAAAAATCGGCTCCGGTAAGGCTTCGTAGCACGGTAGCAGGCGGTTCTAGCGTCTGGGCCCCTAGTTGCTTAATCAGCTCACTCGCCTGATCTGCCTCGAGTTGGATTTCGTCGATCTGACTGCGAATCTGTTCGCCCTTCTCCACCGCAATCGCGCTTTGCTCCTTGGAGATCGTGCCCAATTGCGTGGCCAGAGAGACAAGCCACTGGTTCTCGGTGCCTGAGAGATCGTCGTCGGAACCCTCCCCATTTAAATTGGCATCAATGAAGCGCATGCACCGACGGGACTCGGATAACCGTTTGTCACCCAATTCCAACTGCTCACAGATATCTTTGTAGTAGCCGAGCGTTTCCAATTCCTTGTTGAAGGAGTTTTCGAGTGTATCGAGACAGCTGGTGGTCACGCCTTTTAACGCCTCTATCAGCGAAGAGAGATTCTCTGGCGCGCCCGAATAATGCTCCGTGAAATTATCCAGTTGCTCTCCCTGAACTCCCTCGCGTGCTTGGTTCACGGCGGCGATCAACTGATCTGCATGTTCAACCGAACCAATCAGTTGGGCGGGTGTCTCAATCTGCACTGAGGCAGGAGGCTCGTCAGGCACAAAACCTCGATCTCCCGGTTCAGCAATATCCTGCGATACGCCACCGGCGTCGGGTGCCACGCCAAGTTCGACTTCCGGCAATGGCTCGGCGGCTTGCGCGCTCTCGTTTTCGGGCGCGTGGCCGGTATCGGAGAGAGGATTATCAGATAGTGACCCTCGCTGCTCAGCAGCCTCAGTCGCAATGTCGTAGTTCGCTTCAGGCCCTTCAGTACCCGCTTCAGAGGGCGCTGGCATTGCCTCCATAAACTCCGACTGCTGCTCTTCTGGCGCCTGAGCTTCGGGGGTTTCTGGAGAGATTAAATCGGCCGACAGCTCTGCTGCGATAAATTGTAAGGCCCGGCTATGCTGCGAGAGGCCGGCATCAAGCTGAACCGCAGAAAGACATCTTTCGAGCACACCGTAACGCTCCGAGATCGTATCGGCGTCTCCCGCTAACAATATGGCGTGCAAAACCTCGTGTCTAAAAGAGGTAAATCCCGGAGAGAGAGACGCCATCTCTTCCGGTATTTGGCACAGCGCGGCACCTACTGCGCGGAGATCCGCGTTGTTCTCCGCGTTGATCAATGCGAACTGATCTGTGACCGCCTTGATCACATCGGTCATGGTTGCCCCCCTTACGGCCTCCGCCTCTGATACTGCCCGAGTAGCACTGTCTTCCTTCACCTCGGGCGGTGCCTGATCCAGTTTCTCTTCTTTGCGCTCGTCGTCAGATTTACCAAACAGACCGAAGAGTTTCATGTTGAATGTCATCCCCCGGACAGATCATCAAAAGTCTGCCTTTGTGACATCATAGATCTGAGCCTGCGGCCGAGGCAAACCCCTTTAGCGTGCCAAAAGTACCGCCGTCTGACAGTAAAACTGCCTAAATATTAGGGGGCATAGGACTCGCATTCTTCAGCGGTAACGCCGTAGATTTCGGCCTGCGACGTTGGCAACCCCTGGTAACAGACGCGCACATACCGCAACTTGCTGAGCGGATCGGGTTGTTCGGCCGCGCGCCGGGTATAGAGATCGAACCGGATTACCGAGTCACTGATGCCACCCTGAAGGATTAAGAGCAGTCCTGACTGCCCGCTGCCCTCCGCATTCCCCACCGACACGGCGTAGCCGTCTTGATCGGATAGATCACAATTGTCGATGGTGATCTCTTCGGCCGGGATAATAGAACCATCACCCTCGGTGGCCGTGATCAACTCGGTATCATACGGAGTGAGCGTTGCCGTAATGCCGCATCGCCGAACACTCGAGCCGCTTGATTCCGCCGACAGCGCATCATCCACAACGATAAGATAATCGAGATCAGCCAGTAAACTCGACTGATAAACACCTGAGAGATCGAGATCGGGCGATACATACGCTTCGCCGGCAACGGCGAAATCCACGTCGAAGCCCGCCCCTGTCTCCTCGTAGGTATAAGCCAGCGAGAGCTCCCCGGTTTCTTTATAGGTAACCACCAGGTCGGGCACGGTATACACCTGAATCTCATCATCAACCAGCGTTTTACACTGACCGGTGCCGGAAGCCTCATCTCCACTCACCACCACGTCGGCCACACACAGCAAATTGACAAAGGCGGTCGCATCGGTCTCCTGTGAGTGCCAAAAAAGCGTGCCCGTGCGCGAGAGCACAAAGCCGGTAGCGTCATCAATTTCGGGAATACTTCGGCCCATTGTCAGGGCAAATTCGCTCTCCCCACCGCCCGCATAGCGCCCACCAAAGTTGGCGTCGATATACAACTGGACTTGATCCTCAGCGATGACGTTACCCGAAGTCGCGGTCAGCTTCACATCATAAATACCGGGTAGCAAGGCATCTCCGGTTACGGTTGCTGCGGTTGTGTCTAAAGCGAGCTCTACTGGCCCCTCGTAAGTAATTGTGGCGCTGGCGGCGGCACTTCCGCCAACCGAGTAGCTCAACGAGACGCCTTCATCCGCGCGATATTTTGTTTGCCCTGACAGCGCCAGCGTCAACTGCGCAGTATCGGTGATAGGATCCGAGCTCACGCCCCCATCACCCGCATCGGCAGAAGCGCCCTCCCCAGAGGAACCCACCCCGCATCCACTCATTAAGCAGAGGGTGACAATAAGGCACACGGCCCACTGTGGCCGGAGGAATGTTGGAATCCTCAACATTACCGAAGAATTTATCATTCGGTTAGCTCAAGGCAGTTGGCACTCTGGAGCATCTCCATCTCCTTGTCCTGCCGATATTTAGAGGAGTCCATGTACCAGATAACCAAGTAACCATAGGTCTTATACTCCGTGCAAAGCATGTCGCTCATTGGCGCGTAATCGAGCGTCGACTGCACGTCGGGTGAGGGCCATATCACCAGCGCCTGCTCTGACAGATAGGCGTCATCGATTGTCGAAATCGACTTGATACGCTCCAAAAATGCTTTCTGGGACTTGGTGATTGCCTGAGACTGTACAGCGGGCAGCAGCATTACAACAAACACCCACGCCCACCAGTGGCTACGCATACATCTCCTCATGAGGCACTCCCTTTGACTGTGATCTCGATCCGCCGATTTTGCGACCGGCCTGCGGCAGTATCGTTCGAAGCGATAGGCACGGTGTCGGCAAACCCGGTGACCGTCACACTAGCCGGATCAATAAACCCTTGGCCTACGAGATAGTCGGCCACCGACGCGGATCGCGCTGCCGACAAATCCCAGTTGGACTGAAATCGCTCACTGAAGGCCACCGGAACGTTATCGGTATGACCCGCCACCGTTACCTTGCCAGAGCTTGACGAGATAGCGTCCCCTACGCTGGTCAATACCGCATAAAAACTCTGGCGCAAATCAGCGCTGCCACTGACAAACGCGCCTTGATCAGCCAGGGAAATTTTTACTTCGTCGTCTATTCGCTCAACATTCACCAACCCGTTGGCAATCTCGGTATTGAGGCGAGCCTTGATCTGCTCGAATTCACTCTGAGCGGCCTGATCGCGCTCTGCGGCCTCTGCCGCCGCTCCGCTATCGTAGGACTGGTCCTGATCAGTTGGCGATTTAAGCACTTGAACTTCGGATACCACCTGCGCCTGCGCTGCAGCAACCTTGGCATAAATAGCCACAGTGTCGTCGTTAAGCCGACGGCCTTGTTCTGTGCCTGTCTTGCCCTGCTTTTCGCCCTGGCGTCGATCTGAGGTCATGGCAACACTGATCTTGCCATTGGCTTCCGACACCTCGACTTTGCCCATGGCAATCTCATCCTTTAATGCGCTTCGCACTTTCTGCAGATCATCAGAGGGCGGTGTATTGGAGGGCTTGTTGGTTACTTTTAACTCCGGGTCTGGCGGCTGCTCTTCGTCGGTCGTCTGCTCGCTAATGGTGCTCAGAGCTGTGGGCTCGACCTTGGCCTGACTAAACTGGTTTGCGACGATATTGTCGGAAGTAGGCGGTTCCACCACGGGCACAACGCGCTGAACGCCCATCCTGTCGTTCATTGAACCACTCACCTCTTTAAATTTGGGGACGTTCATCGCCGCGAAAGAGAGGAGCAATACGAAGAAGGCCATGAGCAACGTGGCCATATCGGCAAACGTCGCCATCCACGCCGGCGCACCCCCACCGCCACATTTTGGGCATTCGACGGGCGGCAATTCTTCTGGTGGCTCTGGCGGAGGACCCAGATCCACCTCTTCAGGCACTGCCGGGGCTGGGGCCTCCTGTTCAGGGGCCTCCGACGCCTCGGCTACGTCACCCTCAACGCGCTCGTCATCTTTGTTGTCGTCTTCAGCCACGACTTACGCTCTCCATGGGCTCAATTGTCGTCCACAATAACTTCTATACGGCGATTTTTCGCACGCCCCGCCGCCGTATCGTTGCTATCGAGCGGACGCGTATCGGCAAAGCCGGCGATCTGCACGTTACCCCCTTCAAGGCTCGTTGAGTTGAGGAGGAAATCTGCGATAGATGCCGCGCGCGCAGCGGATAAATCCCAGTTGGATTTAAATCGCTCACTGAAGGCCACTGGCACATTGTCGGTATGGCCCTCCACCATCACGCTACCGGGGTACTTAGCCAAACTATTACCCAATCGCGCCAAAGTCGGCGTAAACGTTTGCCGAAGCTCCGCAGAACCCGAGGTAAAACTGCCCTGGCTGGCCAGACGAACGATAATCTTGTCACCGTCTTTCTCTACCTCTGCCAAACCCGCCGCAATTTCCTCAGAGAGATCCGCGCGTAACTGCTCGTACTTGGAGTTACCAGATCCGGCACCCCCCGCCCCTCGCCGTTGCGATGCATTGGCACCCTGCCGGGAACCCCGTGCCTTGTCGGCCATCTCGATACCGACTTGAGAGCTAAAATTGGCGGAAACGTCGGCAACTTTGGCAACGGCGTCCAGCACCTCTTGAGGTACGGCTCCACCGTTACCCTCTCCCTCGGACCCTTCCTTGCCGCCACCTGCGTTGGGCTCAACCAGAGTGAATTTTATCTCGCCGTCCACAATCTGGACGTAGGACATGCCTTTGTTCATTTCGGCTTCGAGCGCCTCCTGAACCTGTAAAAACTCGGTTTCGAGGCTTTGGTCGTACTCGCCTTCCTCGGTTTTCTTCTCGATAAAATCGCCGCGAACGAAATCCGACTGCTGCTCTTTGACATCCATGACCGAGCGCTCGGCAACAGCGGGCGTGAAATTCTCGACCATGATGCTGCGAGCCATGGGAATCGTGACCTTGGGCACAATTTTTTCGATACCAAATGCTTGTTTAAGCGAACCGGCAACCTGCTTGAATTTAGGCACCTCGGTCTCGGCAAAGCTCAACAGCAAAACAAAGAACGCCATGAGCAGGGTTGCCATATCAGCAAACGTCGCCATCCACGCCGGCGCGCCACCGCCCGCGCATTTTGGGCAGTCGTCCTTGGGCTCTTCGGGCTTTGGCGGGCCAGGTGGCGGCAGGTTCGCCTCAACCGGCGCTTCTTCCTCCGATTCGGCATTGCCCTCTTCGGCTTCCGCGGCGCCCTCCTCAGTTGGCGACGTATCGCCCCCCTCACTCGCAGCGGATGGCTCGGTTGGCTCTGGCTCTACAGCATCTGCTTCGGCTGCGGGGGGATCGTCTGACTCCGGATTGGCTGAGGCCTCGTGTGCAGACACGTCTTCCTCTGTGCCGGCGATATCCTCTGCACTCGCAGCTACCTGACCTTCCTCAGGCTCCCGTGGCGTGGGAACATCGCCCGCGCCTTCTGGGACATCACCAGGCGCTCCTGCTGCATCTGACTTGATATCGTCTTCGTCGGCCATGACACGCTATCTCAACAAAGAGAGTGAACCGGCATCACGCGGCGGCGATTTTTTCGCGACTTTTGGGAGAGACAAACGAGGCGAGCATGTCGCCCAGCACCCTCGGGTTACCGCCCTCTTGCATAAATAGCACGCCCTCGATGATCAGCTCGTTGTTGTTAGCTTCCAGCACCGACGCGTTTTCGAGTTTCTGGGCAATTGGCAGACAAATGACGTTGGCGAGGATTGCGCCATACATAGTAGTCAGCAGTGCTACCGCCATCGCAGGCCCAATGGCTTTGGGGTCCGACATGTTCCCCAACATAATGACCAAACCCGCCAACGTGCCGACCATGCCCATTGCGGGGGCAATTTCACCCCAGGCCCTGAAGATGTTAGCGCCCATCTCATGGCGCA
>JAYPXQ010000070.1:0-10793 GCA_038135595.1 Halieaceae bacterium | reverse complement strand
AAAATCGGCGAACTCTATTTGCAAACCACGGCTCGGATGCGGGGCACCACCCCACATTTTGTGGATAAATTGCCGGTGAATTACCTGCACCTGCCGCTGATTCTCGCGGCGCTACCCAACGCCAAAATTGTGCATTTGGTGCGCGGCGCAATGGACGCCTGCTTTTCGAGCTTCAAGCAACTGTTTGCCGACGCCTACCTGCATTCGTATGAGCAACGGGAAATGGCACGGCACCATATCCGCTATCGCGGACTCATGGCCCACTTCCGAGAGGCGTTCCCGGGGCGCTTTATCGAGATTCATTATGAGGATGCGGCCCGCGACCTTGAGCCCCATGCACGCTCACTGATTTCGCAGTTGGGACTGGCATGGGAGGACCGCTGCCTGAATTTTCATCAGAGCGACGGCGGCGTCGCTACCGCCAGTGCGGTCCAGGTAAGGCAGCCCGCCCACACCCGATCTATCGGTCGCTGGCGTCGTTACGCCGAGCAACTCGCACCCATGCATGAAACGCTGACAGCCGCTGGGATCCCCGCAGAATGAGCCGCCGCAGAAGTCGGAAAAAATCACCAAGATAACCCCCTAGGGTAGTCTGTACAGATCGTCAAGATCGCGCGACACTTTCGCCGAAAATCTGCATGGCACGCCTGGTCGTTCCTGAGTGGATGCACCGAAAATAACGCACCACTCACGATCGCCATGGCAGCTACCGGACTCATTTGGAGGAATACCGTGAACTTTTCCCGACCGACGAACACGTTTCGCAAACATGTCCTGCCACTGGCGGTATCGGCGGCTGTTAGCACCACCGGTGTCGCCACCGCCCAAACCCTCGAAGAGGTCGTAGTGACCGCGACAAAACGACAGGAAAGCGTGATGGATGTGCCGCTGGCGATCACCGCACTGTCGGGCAACTTTATCGCAGATACCAATCTCGATGATGTAAAAGACCTGATTTCCTATACGCCGGGGGTCAGCGGTAACTCACAGGATTCCTATATCGATGCCGTGAGTGTGCGGGGCGTTCGGACCCAGGACTTTGGCGTAGGCGGGGACCCTTCCTCGGCCTTTTTTAAGAATGATCTTTACGAGGGTCGCAACGGCGCCGTTGTCACCAGCCTTTATGATGTTGAGCGCGCTGAAATTCTGCGCGGACCGCAGGGCTTCCTGTTCGGCCGCAACTCGATCGGCGGGGCCTTCAGCGTACACACCAACAAAGCGCAAATTGGCAGCAGAGACGGCCATCTCGACATCGACTTTGGTGAGCGTGACCGCGCCTCGTTTGAGGGGGCCATCAACCTCCCCATGGGCGACAACTTTGCCATGCGACTGGCCGGCTACTACTCCACCGAGGATGGCTTTGCCAAGAACGTTTTCTCTGGCAAAGACGAAATCGAACACGAAAAGTGGGCGTTACGCTGGTCAACCGCGTTTGAGACAGACCGACTCACTGTACAGACCATTGTGGAGTATGAAGAGCGTCGTCAAAGTGGCTCCATGTATCGCGCTATCGATACCGGCGATATCTGGGAAACCTTCGACACCTATATTGTTGACGATACCCGCCTTGGCGGTAACAACGAGGAGCTGGACTCAGACATTAGTCAGGGTGAAGGCGACGACGCAGACATTCTGACGCTGGGCCTCTTCATCAACTACGACCTCGGCTTCGCGACCTTGACCTCTAATACCGGGTTCAAAGACCACGATTACTACTATAAAGAGGACTACGACGGGACACCGCTGCCCATCAATAACTTCCAATTTCAGCAGACCGGCGAGTATTTCCAGCAAGAGTTGCGCCTGACCTCAAATGGCGACGGTCCCCTGAGCTGGTACACCGGTGTGTCTTACTACGACGAAGACCTGGACGCTGAGTTCACCAATATTGGCGCGGAAAACCTGATGTGCCAGTACTACTTGAACTACATTCCCGAAGAGTACGGGTACGAGTTTTACAGCACTTGTAGCGATTACTACGGCGACGACTTTGATCCCAGCGCAAACGGCATGCTCACCGAGTCGGGCAAAATCAAAGGCAAATACACCGGGTGGGCGGCATATGCGAATGTCGGTTTTGACCTGACAGAGCGAGTTAACGTCGAGCTGGGTCTGCGATACACCGAGGATGAGAAGGACTTCAGCACCTGGGTGCTCGAGCCGGATAGCGATCTCGGCCCCTACTTTATTTACGGCTTCGCAACAGACGGCTATATCTCCGATACCAAAAAATGGGACGACACCACCTTCCGCGGACTGATCACTTACGCACCCACCGAGAACTCGATGATTTTTGCGAGCTACACCCAGGGCTTTAAGTCGGGTGGCTTTGGTAGCTTCTGGGTCGAGGACAGCGCGGGCTCGGTGCCCGCTTACGAGACGATCTCGCAAGGGGACGGCTACCTGCCCGGCACCTTCGAACCCGAGACCGCCAACTCCTATGAGATTGGCTTTAAAGCCGAGTATCTCGACGGCGCCGGCAATTTTGACGTCACCTTTTTCATGTATGACTACGAAGACATGCAGGTGATCAATTACGTCAACGTCGACTACGATGAAGACGGGATCGCCGACGCCTTCTCAGGCAGGGTACTGAACGTCGGACAGACCGACGGCCAGGGCGTAGAAATTTCAACCACGGTTGCCCTCAATGAGCACTGGACTCTCTACTTGGCGGGAGGGTATCTGGATACGGAGGCCACCGGGCTCCAGGATATTTGTGGCCTCGAGGACCCCAATGGCTGTGAGGGTAGCGCGCTGTTCTGGGCACCTGAAATCACCGCTGCGGGCAAGCTCGATATGCGCTATCCCATGGGCAATGGCGCGCTAACGGGCAGCTTTGAATTCTTCTACGAAGATGAGCGCGGCGGTAGCTGGGAAGCCAACCCCGAGGGTTATATCGACGCCTACACCATCGCAAACCTGCGGGTAGGCTACGAGTCCGATAACAATTGGTACGTTCAGGCCTACGCAGAGAACGTGTTCGACGAGTTTACCTGGGACGGTTATAACGCCAACGGCGGTATTTTACCCTCCCACTTCTTTGGGCCGATGCGACCCACGACCATCGGTATCAGAGCGGGAATGAGCTGGGACTGAGCGCTATCCTCCCTAAAAACGCCGGCCTTGCGCCGGCGTTTTTTATGGGTGCGACTCATGCCTTGACCGCTGGCTGCAAAGGGCAGCCAGTCTGGCACACCGGTTAGTCGTCGCCAATCAGCTGAGCGCGCAGTGCAGGTCTTGGAGAGTTCTCGTTCAGCCAGATGCCGGCAAACAGGGCGCCGAAGTCGGGGTGGTCAATGCCTCCGATGAACGCGCCATTGAACCAAAAACCGTTACGGCCCTGCGCAGTCACTCCAAAAACCAGTGCATCACCCGTCGCGATGTCAGGCCAGAGTTCACCGAGCGTCTGTAACCAAACGGTCTGCTGATCGTGGCTTACGTCTTGCTGCCGCCATGCTTTTTCAGTCTCATTGACCAGTTGCCCCACCGGAATGTCCCTCAGGTAAGAGAGAGACAATTGGTACGGCGGCGCCCCCGTCCAGTTTCCGCTGGGGGTATACAAGGCCGAGTCGTAGACCTCCCAAAAGAGCACTTTTAGCCGTGCTTTACCCACCCTGGGCCAGGTATCGATAGACAATGTCAAATCAGGATTGAGGCCTTCCTCTACCTGTTGTTCGATAGGGTTCTCCGCGACAGAGGCGTCAGGATTATCAGCGGCAATGAGGCTCGCATTCAGCAGAAAGAGAGCAGAAAAAAAACAAACGCAGCGCCTCATGCCGGCACCGACAGCCGCTGACTGAGCCGATACAGCAAAGGCAGCAGCAGGCTCCATACCGCAACCAACACCGCAAGGGAGATCATGTCGCCGTAGGGCAGACTGACAGCGCCGAGACCCGCGCCCACGCGGTAGTTAAACGGCACGGCGACGCCCCCTAGAACAGCAGCCAACCACAGTGACTGCCCGATCTTCGCGAAACTGCGATAGAGCGCGGCGGCGAATACCCACCACAACACAATCAGCCACAGCGGCACAATGAACGTTGCCTCAAACACAAAGACACCGGTCAAAGTGAGCGCCACATCCACCGCAATGCCAATCAATGCAATAGGAAGCAGGCGACGAAACTCACCCCGGCGATCTGCGACCAGAGCGAAATGAAGCGCCAAGGAGCAAAGCGCAACCGGGACCCATGGTTCTCTGCCGATCACGCAACAAAACCATGTCGCCTGAAACCAGAGGGCGTTGAACCAAACTGTATCGACCAGCCGCATAGGCTGATAATTACGACAATCCGAGATCCCCAGATCAGGCGGGCGTGGCGGTCACTCTGTAATGTTGGGCCGTTTTGTCGAGGGCAATCGCCAGTTGATCCACGAGGAAGTCAATTTCTGATCGCTCGGTCACAAACGGCGGCGCCATAATCATGGCATCACCGGTCTGACGCACCATGAGACCTTGGGTAATCGCGGCGTCGCGGCAAAATACGGCAGCCGCCGATTCTGGCGCGAGGCGTTCACGAGAGGACTTGTCCCGCACCAATTCCACCGCGGCAAACAGGCCCTTAACCCGCACCTGACCGACGATGGGATGATCGGTGAGCTCGATTAATCGACTGGCAAAATACGGCGCCAATTGGGTCACACCCTCTTCGATAATCCGAGAATCCTCAAGGATATCGAGGGTGGCTAATCCCGCCGCGCAGGAGGCGGGATGCCCCGAATAGGTCAATCCGTGAGCAAACTCGCCGCCGCCGGACAACAGCACATCCGAAATCTTCTGACTGACCAGGCTGCCACCCAACGGCATGTAACCGTTAGTCACTGCCTTGGCGAAGGTCACCAGATCCGGCTCGGTACCGTAAGTTTCAAAGCCGAACCATTTACCCGTTCGCCCAAAACCACAAATCACCTCATCGGAAATCAGAAGAATATCGCGCTCATCCAGAATGCGCTTCACCTCAGGCCAGTAGGACTCTGGCGGAACAATGACACCCCCTGCCCCCTGCACTGGCTCAGCGATAAATGCAGCCACCCGGTGCTCCCCCAGCTCATCAATTTTCTTCTCGAGTTCTCGAGCCGCGGCAATACCGAACGCCTCAGGATCGAGATCAGCTCCCTCCTCAAACCAATGGGGTTGCTGAATATGATGGACGTAATCGAGGCCCATAGTCTGCTTGTGCATCGCTGACATGCCGCCGAGCGAAGAAGCGCCGATGGTGCTCCCGTGATAGGCATTGTGACGGCTGATGATCAGTTTCTTCTCGGGCTTACCCAGTAAATCGAAATAGCGGTGCACAAATTTGATCTGGGTGTCGTTGGCTTCCGACCCGGAGTTAGTAAAAAACACGTGCTGAAATCGCTCGGGGGTCACCTGGCAGAGCCGCGCAGCCAGCTCTGCTGCCGGTTGGTTTGAGCACTTAAAAAAGTTGTTGTAGAACGGCAGCTCGGACAATTGGGCTGCCACGGCCTGTTTGATGCGGTCCTGACTGTAGCCCAGATTACAGCACCACAACCCGGACATACCGTCCTGAATTTTGTTGCCATCCGAGTCAAAAATGTAAATGTGTTCCGCACGACTCACAATGCGGCCACCGTGGTTGGCGTAATCTTTAAAGTCGGTGAAAGGGTGCAAGTGATGGGCTTGATCCAGCTTTTTCAATGCCTGAGTGTCGAGTGTTGCCGTCATGCTTTACTCTCCCGCTACTACACCGGCGCTGCCGGTTGACCGCAAAATAGGGCTTGAGTATCACATTGGCGCGAGAGCCTGTCAGTAACCCCTTGGGGAGAGACACGGCTCAAGCGCTGGGACGCTCAGTGGACAGGGCGCGCCATGGCGCGCACACTTCCGCTTCGAAATAGCGAGGTGATATGACTCTGGAACTTGTCAATGAAGCCTACCGAGGCCTGACCTACCCCTGGGGGCGACTCGGCCACCCGGAAGACGAACCCTTCGAGGTAGCACCCGGAGTCTGGTGGCTGCGCTTCACCATGCCGGGCCCGCTGAATCACATCAATTTGTGGCTACTCGAAGACGGTGATGGCTGGACCATTGTGGACACCTGCCTGAATCTGGACTCAGCCAAGGCACAGTGGGAAACCCTCTTTAGCGGGTTTATGAAGGGTAAGCCTGTGAAACGGGTGATCTGCACCCACATGCACCCTGATCACATTGGCCTTGCAGGCTGGTTGTGCGAACGCTTCGGCTGCGACCTCTACATGACCCAGGCGGAGTTTCTGACGGGCAGCTTGATTATGGGTTACACCGGTGAGCAAGCGCCGCCGCCCGCCATTTCCTTTTACCACCGCGCCGGCTTTTCTACCGAGCAGCTCGATAACTATCGAGAGCGGTTTGGCAGCTTTGGTCAATTTGCCACGCCCTTGCCACACAATTATCAGCGATTAACAGATCGACAAACGCTGTCTATCGGCGGCCGGTATTGGCAAATTGTGGTCGGTCAGGGTCATTCGCCTGAGCACGCTTGCCTGTACTGCCCGGCGCTGCAGCTGGTCATTGCGGGCGACCAGATCTTGCCTCGCATTACCCCCAACGTGTCGGTATTTCCAACAGAGCCCGATGGCAATCCGTTGGAATCATGGCTGGCCTCCAGTAACCGACTGCTTGACATGTTGCCTGAAGATTTACTGGTACTACCCGCGCATCAATCACCCTTTACCGGCGTGCGGGTTCGCCTGAACCAAATTATTGACAGTCATCGACTCGCCTTGGCCAAGCTCTACGATTTACTCATGACGCCGAAGCTACTGCCGGACTGTTTCGAGTGCTTATTCGGGCGGGCCATTGGCGACAATGAAATCCAGATGGCTACGGGGGAGACGGTGGCGCACCTTAACTACCTCTGGCACCGCGGCAATATCCAGCGACGCCTGAATGACGACGGTCGCTATACTTATCAATCAGATCCGGAAGCGCGTTACATAGACGCTGAATAAATGTTGTGAAGGCTCTGTTCAACAAGCTCAAGACCCTCGCTTTCCGCTGGTACTACCGTCGCATGAACCGTGAGGCTTGGGAGTCCCATCCTCTGCCCGATGTCCGCGCCGGCTCGATTCAGTTGGCGCTGGGAGATGTCACCCTCAGTGCACGGATGTATCACGGCCTCCCCAGCCGACCCCTGATTATTTATTTCCATGGTGGCGGTTGGGTCATCGGCGACCTAGAGACTCATCACCCTTTCTGCATGCAACTGGCTCATGCAACCCAATCTACCGTCATGTCCATCGCGTATCGGCTGGCACCAGAGCACCCATTTCCGGCAGCCCATGACGATGCGATGACAGCAGCGCAGTGGATTATTGATCACCTCAACGCGCTACCCCCCAATAATGGCGAAGTGGTATTGGCGGGCGACAGCGCCGGCGGCAATTTGACCTTTGCCACCGCGGCCCGCATGCCCGACGAACCACGATTGCGTGGCTGCCTCATGATTTATCCAGCAACCCAGCACTACCATGCAGAACTGCGCTCCTACACAGACCATGCCAAAACCGGTCCGCTAACAACACCGATCATGCGCTGGTTTACCGATACCTATCTCAACGGCATGGCCCCCGCTGATCCGGCCATCGAAGTCATGTTTCCCGATAAACGCACCTCGCTGAAGGGCTTCCCGAGATCGCTTCTGATTACCGCAGAAAGAGACCCGCTGAGAGACGATGGCAAACGACTGGCACAACGATTAAAAGATGCAGGGGTGCGAGTGCACCACGAACACTTTGATCAGGAGGCCCATGGATTTACCTGTTCAGAAGGGCCCACCGAAGCGCACCAGCGCGCCATGAAGTTGGCGGGTGACTGGATTCGCGATATCAGCCGGCGCTGATCCGCTCGAGAATATCCAGTATCTCCAGTTGCGTGAGCAGGCGTGGCGAGACATAGCCATCGCTCTCATCCATCGCAGCATGGGCCAGTACCATCCAGTCAGCGGGCTGGATACGGGCGTCGGTGTCTTGAATACCCACTTTGGCAATCAGGTCGATCACCGCATCGACAAACGCCTGAGCTCTGGCGGCGGGAGACGCTGCGTCCGACACACCCGTCACTACCGCCAACTCCGCGAGGGGCGTCTCGGCCTCGGCGAGGCACGCCTTCAATACGTGGGGTAGCGCCAGGGCATTCGCCTGACCGTGGGGGATTCCGTAGCGCGCACCCAGTTGGTGGGCGATCGCGTGCACATTGCCCACCCCCACCTGATTAATCGCGACCCCGGCGTGATAAGCAGCCAGCGCCATGCCCAGTCGTGCATCCACGTTCGTGGGCTCCGCCACCGCTTGCTGTAACCAATGGAATACGCCCTGAACCGCGAGGCGGGCATTTTCCTTTCGCGTGCCGCGGTCCCAAACGCAGATATACGCCTCGATCCCGTGGGTTAGCGCATCGATCCCCGTGGCGGCCGTCACGGCGGTGGGCAACCCGGTGAGTAAATCGGGGTCCAGTGCCACGGCCTTGGGCAACAGGCTCTCGGCAACAATAATATGCTTCAGTTTGGCAATGGGGTCTTTGATGACCGCGCCCATAGTGGCTTCACTGCCGGTCCCGGAGGTGGTCGGAATCGCATAAACAGGGAGCACATCGTCCGGTACTTTATTTAATCCTACCCACTGCTCGGGTGATTCATCGCTGGAGCGGGTGCAGGCAATCACCTTAGCCGCATCCATAGAGGACCCGCCTCCTACCGCCACAATGGCCGTGCAACCTGCGGCGCGCAACACCTCGGCACCCTCGTTAATATGGGTAAATGTGGGGTCGGGGTCGACCCCCGCATACCAATGCAGATTCACCCCGCTCTCGACCAGCTTCGACAGTGCCCGCTCCGCCAGACCCAGCTCCTTGAGAGCCCTGTCTGTTACCACCAACACATCGGTATGCCCGATATCGGCGACGCGGCGACACAGATCTTCCGCTGCCCCCCGTCCCACATAAGACAGATGGACCCCGCTGGCCTTGCTTCCCACGAGCAACTTGATGAGCGCTAACTTGAAACCGCGCTTGAATCGGCGAACGGGCATGGATCTGAGCATCGGAGAACTCCACTGGGCGTGCTTATCGGGTAGTCTATCGGGACTGTACCAACTTCAACAGCCTCCCCGTCGAGGGTAGCGGACGGTCTAGCAACGCCGGGCCGGCACGAGTTACGGGCACCACACTTTCACAGCATGAGCACGAATGATGGAACGACACTACATTGAATTCGCCACACCAGAGAACGCCGACCTGGTTCAGGATATAGTGGCGGCGCCAGGGGATGATGAGGTGATCATTTCGGTTCATCACGCCGGCATCAATCGTGCCGACTTACTGCAACGGATGGGGCTCTACCCACCCCCCGCCGATGCCTCGCCGATCCCCGGTCTCGAGGTGTCAGGCGTCGTGGCAGCGATGGGCAAAAATATCACCGAATATGCCATAGGCGATCGCGTTTGCGCGCTAACACATGGCGGCGGCTACGCCTCGGTGGCGATCGCTCGCGGCGACCACTGTCTGCCCTTACCGGACGCGATGACCACCGAGCAAGGTGCTGCGCTGCCTGAGGCGCTGCTGACCGTTTGGTACAACGTTTTCGAGCGCGGCCGACTCACCGCCGGGGAAACGGTACTCATCCACGGCGGCAGCAGTGGCATCGGGTCGATTGGCATTCAAATGGCGCGGGCGATGGGTGCGACTGTGCTGTCTACAGCAGGGTCCGAGGAGCGCTGTGCGGCAGTAGCAAAACTGGGCGCCAATTTCGTGGCTAACCATCGGGAAGGTGACCTGCTCGAGCAATTCAATGAGGCAGCCTATGCCGGCAAAATCGATGTGATTTTGGATATTGCGGGTGGTGACCTGACGCAAACCAATCTGGATCTGGCGGCTCAGGACGGTCGCATTGTTTGCATTGGCGTCATGCGGGGCATGCAAAGCGAGATTAATCTGGCAACGGTTTTCATGAAACGCCTCACCCTGACCGGCAGCACCCTGCGCCGGCTGGAAACCGACACGCGTGCACAATGTTTTCAATCAATCCGGACGCATCTATGGCCCGCGGTCATTGCCGGCGAAATCGCGCCGATAGTAGAGGCGAGCTACCCTCTTCAGGACGTATTGGAAGCCCACCAACATATGCAGTCAGGCGGGCATTTTGGTAAGTTACTGCTGGATTGTCGGCTTGCCTGATCGTCAGGCACCGGCCAGCAGCACTCCTAAAACTCACGGATCGGATCAATCCCGTAAACATCTCCCATGAAAATTAGGCCTCGCACTCCAGCCCACAGTGTCCGTATCGCGGGACAGACGCTGGCGTCAGGATTGCTCGCCGCGGCGCTAATGGCTTGCGGCGCAGAAAGCGCAACCGAGGAAACGACGGCTGAAGCCGTGATTCCCTCAATGGGCGGCACGGAGGAGCAAATCGTGACGGTAGCGCTTGCCAACGGCGAGTCGCCGCCAGATGCCGCACCCCTCTCCACGCAACCCGCAGCGGGCGCAAATGGGCGCCCGAAGCGTTTTGGCGTGATGCCCCATATGGGGGACCTCGATACCATGGTGGATCGCCGCGCCATCCGGATCCTGACCGTCTACGGGCCCGGACGCTATTTTCTGGAAAATGGCCCCCAGGGCATCGTGCAGGAATATGCGCAAAAATTGCAAAAAGTCGTCAATAAAGCCTACAAAACCGGTTTACTGACAGTGCAAGTCGTGGTGATCCCCGTGGCGAGAGATCAGCTTTTCTCGGCATTGAAAGCGGGATACGGCGATGTTGTGATGGCAGGCACCACCATTACCGAAAATCGCAGGG
>JAYPXQ010000069.1:0-10839 GCA_038135595.1 Halieaceae bacterium | reverse complement strand
AATCCGAATCGGGAAAGCAAAAGGATGCCGACTGGTAAATCGGCGTGGCTCTTGCCCCGGTGGCGGGATCAGGTTGCGCACCGGCATGGAGTGCCAGCGTGTCGAGGCCGGGGTAGTCAGGTCCTGCCATGAAGTGCTCCTTGTGAGGTCATGCCATCAGATACTGAGGCCGCCGAGTTTGGTCTCCAAATATTCTTCAATACCCTCGCGGGCACCTTCTCGGCCCAAGCCGCTTTCTTTCATCCCGCCGAAAGGTGCTGCCGCGCTGGTGGGATTAATATCGTTAATGCCGACAATGCCAAAGTGTAACTGTTCAAATGCGCGGTATGCGCGTTTCAAATTCTGCGTATAAATGTAGGCGGCTAGGCCATAAGTTGTGTCGTTAGCCATGGCAATGACATCGTCCTGATCGTCGAAGGGCACCACGCCGGCCACCGGTCCAAACGTTTCTTCCTGATAAATCAGCATGTCAGGGCTAACATTACTGAGCAGGGTAGCGCCGTAAAAACACCCGTTTTCCAAGCCATTGTCCGTCAGCCGGCTACCACCAGCGAGTAATGTGGCTCCTGTGGCCACTGCATCCTGAACCTGTCGATCGACTTTGGCGATAGCGGCTTCGTTGATTAAAGGGCCGATACTGTTTGCCGGATCAAACCCGTCACCCGCCTGCAATGCGGCGATACGTGAAGTCAGCGTGTCCAGAAAAGGGTCAATAATGCTGCGATGAACAAAAATACGATTGGGACTGATGCACGCTTGGCCTGTGTTCAAAAATTTCACCAAGGCGGCGCCTTTGGCTGCATGCACCGGATCAGCATCCTCAAACACAATAAAAGGGGCATGCCCACCCAGCTCCATAGAGACCCGTTTCAATTGGGGTGCACACGCGGTCGCGAGTTGTTTGCCCACCGCGGTCGATCCGGTAAACGTTAATTTCCGGACAGCCGGGTGGGTACAGAAAACATCGCCAATAGGTTTTGGATTGTTGCTGGTCACCAGATTTGCCACACCCTGAGGGAGGCCGGCTTCCTCGAGAATTTTAAAGACGGCAATGGCGCAGAGTGGTGTGCTCTCTGCAGGCTTCAACACGACCGAGCATCCAGCGGCCAAAGCAGGGCCCAGCTTCCGTGTCAGCATCGAAATAGGGTAGTTCCAAGGTGTCACTGCAGCGACAACTCCGACAGGCTGTTTGTGCACGAGAAAGCGCTGGTCCGCACGGGCGGAAGGGATGGTTTCTCCGTAAATACGCTTGGCTTCTTCGGCGAACCACAATAAAAAATCTGCCGCGTATTTGACTTCATTCATCGCGGCTTTAAGGGGTTTGCCTTGTTCTCGCGTCATCAACTCAGCTAGCTGTGAGTGCTGCTCCAGCATTAGCTGGTAGGCTCGGTACAAGTAAGCCGATCGTGCATAAGGGGTCTGCGCCGTCCAACCCGGGAGCGCTCGACTAGCGGCCTCGATAGCGCGCTTGGCGTGGCTCGCGTCACCGTCGACCACGTGGCCGATAATCTCTCCTGTAGCAGGGTTAGATACAGGAAATTGGCTATCGCTCGTGAGCCATTCACCATCGATATACATTATGTGGACTCCCTAGGGGGCGTTTCGCGTGTTACCGACCAACGACGGCAGCGGGGCCGTTGCTTTCGATAATGAGTGACCGCACGTCATTGACAACAGTATCGGCGTGGAGAAATGAGGTGCTATATATGTTTCGGATGCGTCGCTCCTTATCGATCAGAAATACCCGCAATATATGAGACATTGTTCCCATGTAATCGCCGTTCTGATCGTAATCTCGAATGACCCACTGGTCATAGGCTCGGAGAATGGGGTCGAGGCTACGTGGTCCGTCGGTCGTTAAAAACTGCCAGTCAACATCGGGATCACGAAACTGCGCACCATACGCCGCGATCACGTCCGGCGTGTCGAACAGCGGATCGAAGCTGAAGCTAATCAATCGAACTTTGTTAGCGGTCTTTGGATCTGCCTGCAGGGCATCGTGAACGCCCCGCATTACATAGGTCGCCAAAGGACAGCCATTCACGTCGTCACACGTGGTGAAGATAAAGCTCAAAAGGGTGGGCTTGTCGCCCAGAAACTCGAAAAGTCGAGCAGCATTTCCTCGGCTATCGATAACGTCGCCGTCGGCGGCGTCGCCCATTGTGGGTAAAGCATAGGTGCCCGGCGCGGGCGGTAAGAAAGCCAGCGGGGCGTAGCCGGGCGCGAGCACGACAGACGTTTTGTGATCATGGGGAGCGCAAAGTGCCAACGCACTCCACGCCCACGCCAACAGGAATAGGCAGAGTCTCAAGGCTGGCTCAGTACGCGGGCGGAGCGCCCAGCCCTGACGGAGATTGTGCCGACGAGCCTCCATAGAGCGCGCGTGCGCCAAAGCGCATTTGGTGCGGAGCGCCGAGGCCAAGCTCAATGAAATCGAGATTAAATTGGGGTTTTAGCGAAGCGCCATCCCATTGGTACAGCTTGAAATATTGCAGGTCATTGCCCTCTGACGCGTTTGTTTTGTCCCAGTTCGCGAGGAGCGATGAGGTGAAGTAAACGCGTTCACCGTCCCAGCTTTGCGACACCATGTTGACCTGCTCGCCAATCTTCTCCTCCATGACCTGCTTGGGTGCAAATGGATCTGAAATATCAAAAAGTCGCACCTTCCCATCGTTCCAGGTGTTAACCCACAGATGCCGGTCATCTGCCGAGATGGAAATGTCCACTGGAAGAGGGATTTTGCTCGCATCGCCGATGTCAGCAACGGCTTTTGCTTGCCACTCGCCGTCTTCATCTTCGTAAATCAACCATACCTTTGATGTCAGTGCTGTGGTGGTGAAGCAGTAGTTCGACTGAGAGCCCCAGGCGCAGCGAATCTCTAAAGGCGCGCCCGGCACGTCGAGAATTTTCTTGGGTGTTCTAGCATGAAGATCCCAAATCACAACGGTATTGCCAAATCGCTTCATAGCCTCGGCGTCGCCCATCATTTTGCCGAGGTTCATCATGTAGTTGTTCCAGCCGGTGAACGAGGAGGAAACCAAAACGTTGCGGCGGGGTAAAGCCCGGGCGTCGTACCCATAGCCGTCGGCGTAGTTACCCGATTTGACAGCACCCTGCAGGTTGTCATCGGTCGGCATCCACACGCTAGTAATGAAATCGCCGCCATTGGTGTACTCGGCCATACCTGTTCGGCCACCGTGGTCGCGATTATTTGAGAGTCCGGTAATCAGCATCCGGCCAGGCAACGCATAATTGGTATGAGGGCCCACGATTCCGCCTGTTTTATCAACAAAGTCGTCGATGGTGCGGTGCAGGCGAGGAGCGGCCGGATCGGAGTGGACATCGAAAATGAAGATCTTGCTGGTATCGAGGCCGGAGGCCCAGAGGAAGCGCCGGTCATCGGTGAGCCCCGAGTGGTGTGCCTCATTGCGGCCGCCCATTGATATGGAGTGTATAACCGTGCCGTAAGAGGCAGATTCGGGATTAACGTCTACCGTAACAAGCTTGTCCTCACCGTCGCCAACGCCCTCAAGACCCAGCGTCCAGATGTAGACATAGTCTTCCTGACCCACGATTTTAGCCATATACGGTGACATGCAGGTTTCGTCTGCTGCCGTCGGCTGTACCAGCACGGTTAACGCGACCAGCGCCGAGAAAAATCCTCTCAATGTCATGCTTGTCTCCAGAAATTTCTGCCACAATTCACTGGATGCTAACACCTTCAGTCAAGCCTGCGAATCGTTTTCGAACTTCGGTGAAACGAGGTGTGGCACTGTGTTTGGGTGGTCTCCTATTGCTTTGCCTGCCGTTGACCAGAATGTTCGCAGCCACCGATAGCTCATCGGCTGATGGGACTCACCGAGTGCGGCAGGCTGACTCAAGGGTGGGGTATGAGTCGGCGTCTTACGTCACCGATTCAAAGGTGGTCATACAAAGCCTCGGAGAGCGGCAGCCGTTGTTCGAGCTCAGCGTGAATCCACCCCTCGGCCTGCCTGCACTGAGCAATCAGCTAGATCCCGCGGAAATCGATTTGGGGCGACAGCTATTTTTCGACCGGCGCCTGTCGAAAAACGAGACGCTGTCGTGTGCCATGTGCCACATCCCCGAGCAGGGTTTTACCCAGAATGAGTTGGCCACGCCTGTGGGCCACTTGGGAAAGGGCGTGCGACGCAACGTTCCATCACTCTATAACGTGGCTTTTACCGAAAACCTTTTTCTCGATGGGCGGGAGCAATCACTGGAGTCACAAATTTGGTCGCCATTGCTCGCTGAGAATGAGATGGCGAACGACTCGCGCGAAGCAGTGGTGGCAAAGCTCGCTTTAAACGCTCTGTATAGAGAGCGATTTGCAGAAACTTTCGATGAGGGTCTCACCGAGAGGACACTGGGACGGGCCTTAGCCGCGTATCAACGTGCCTTGTTGTCTGGCGACTCGCCCTTTGATCGATGGTACTTCGGGGGTGACGAGTTGGCCGCCAAAGGGGGGGCGGGCGTCAACGGCTACCCGACACTGGCGGCTCGAGGCTTCACCGTCTTTAAGAACAGGGGCTGCGCCTCGTGTCATCGCGTCAACGGTTCGTCGGCGCTCTTTACGGATGGTCAGTTTCACAACACGGGGACAGGGTATAGGCGCGCCAGTCGCGCCTTCAGGCCCCCGTTGGTGCAACTGGCCCCTGGAGTTTTTGTGGTGCCAACTGTCGATGCGGAGACAGAGACGTTCACCGACGATGGGCGATATGAGGTTACCGGGTTAGAGGCAGACAAATGGCGCTATCGCACACCGAGCCTTCGCAATGTTGCACTTACCGGCCCCTACATGCACGACGGGTCGATTGCCACACTGGAGGCGGTGGTCGGCTTTTACGCAGAGGGCGGCGGGGGAGATCCGGCGCAGGATCCTAGAACGCGCTCCGTCCAGTTGACGCAGTCCGATCAAGCGGCACTCGTGGCCTTTTTGAAGACGCTCACATCGAGCCACGTTGATGCGCTGGTATCGGACGCTCGGAGCGTGCCGATTGGCGAGCGGACGGCGGGTGGTCAGTAGTCATGGTCATGTGTAGGGTGGGCGTTTTTCTCGGAGGCGGACTCATGTTGAATACCTACAAACAAATAGGGTTGCTGGGCCTCCTGGGGTCTATCGCCTTGGCGGGATGCGGCGGCGAAGCGGATTCGCGGGCGGACGAAGATCCAGTGCAAAGCTTGGCGCAACGCGCCGGAGCGCCCCTGTTTGAGGGTATGGGCGACTACCATATGCAGATCTCCACCGCTGACTTCGACGCTCAACGCTACTTTGATCAGGGCATGGTGCTGGCGTTCGGCTTTAATCATGCAGAGTCCATTCGCAGTTTCCGCGCCGCACAAACGCTGGATCCAGGATGCGCCATGTGCTTTTGGGGCGAAGCACTGGCCACGGGGCCAAATATCAACGTAACCAATAACGGCAAGGCGATTATGGCCCCCGCAGAGCGGGCGAGCGCTCGTGCTGCGATAGATCAAGCCCTGGCGTTGATGGATGGTTTGACGCCCAAGGAGCAGGACTGGATCAGAGCGCTGGATCAGCGCTATGACGGTCAAGCGGATACACCGCGTGATCCGCTCGATCGCGCCTGGGCAGACGCGCTTGCGGACATGGCTGAGCGTTACCCAGACGACACCACCGTGGCGTCGGTTTACGCAGAGGCGCTGATGAACACGATGCCTTGGAATTACTGGGGCCCAGATGGTGAGGCCAAGCCAGACACGCAGGCGGTGATTGCGAGCCTTGAGGCCGTCATGGCCGCTGACCCCAATCATCCGCTCGGGTTGCATCTTTATATCCATGCATTGGAGGCTTCGTCCAATGTGGCGAAGGCTGAAGCCGCCGCGGATCGTCTGGCCAATCTGGTACCGGGGTCGGGTCATCTTGTGCATATGCCCAGTCACATTTACTTCAGAGTAGGGCGGTACCAGGACTCTGCGCTGGCCAATATCAGGGCCGCAGAGGTGGATGAGGCCTATATTGCCCAGTGCAACGCGCAGGGCTTCTATCCTGCGCTGTATTATCCACATAACATTCACTTCCTGTGGGCCTCAGCAACGATGCAGGGCCAAAGTGCGCTGTCCCTCGATAGCGCGCGGCGGGTGGTGGCGAATGTGCGGGTTGAGCAGGTAGAGCAGTTTCCGACCATTCAATTTTTTCGCACGGTACCGATGCTGTCTTTAGTCAGGTTTGCGCGGTGGGAGGAGATTCTGGCGGAGCCTGAACCCTACGAACCCTTCGCGTTTGCCCGCGCCATATGGCACTACGGGCGGGGGGTGGCCCATGCGGCGCTAGGCGATGCAGAGGCCGCGCTGGTTGAGTTAGCAGCGATAGAGCAGCTAGAGCCCGAGGTCGACGAGATCTTCATGGGCAATGTCTATCCGGCGCGGGATCTCCTGGAGATTGCCAAGTCCTTGCTGAGAGGGGAAATGGCCTACCGCTCCGGTGACGCGGAAACCGCAGTGCTCGCTTTTGAAGAAGCGGTCGCATTGCAGGATGCGCTGCCCTATACAGAGCCGCCGTTTTGGTACTACCCGACGCGTCAGTCGTTGGGTGCGGCACTCTTGGCCAGCGACAGGGTGGCTGAGGCTCAAGCGGTCTTCGAGAAAGATCTCGCACAATATCCGATGAATGGCTGGGCCATGTTTGGGCTCGCTGAGGCGCTCAGGCGTCAGGGCGATGCGGCGGGAGCGGAAAAAATAACAGCGCGCTTTGAAACAGTGTGGCAGTTTGCGGACGTCTCGTTGGCAACCTCGATACTGTAGTGCGTGACCGCAGAAGTCCCCGAGCGACTGTTGAGGGCATCGCTACGAGATACCATGCCGTCAGGGGCGCGGCAGCATTTTTTAACGATGATGTCGGTAAGAACTGGAGCGTTAGTGAGGGCTGAGGTGAGGGGTAAGCGTGATTAAAGTCGTAACGTTACTGACCAGAAAGCCGGGTATGTCTCGCGAGGCGTTCATCGAGCACTACGAGACCCATCATCGAAAAATCGGAGAGAAGTACCTCGGTGGTTTTGCCGTGAAATATCAGCGCCGTTATCTGCAATCGGCAGGCTTCAGAGAGCAGGAGGGCGACGCCCCGCCTTTCGATGTGCTGATGGAGATCTGGTACCCGGACCAAAACGCGCTAGATGGGGCTCTGGCGGTATTGTCCACGGATGAAGCACAGGCTGAGATTGCAGCGGATGAGGCGCGGTTGTTTGACCGTGATCTGATTCGCAGCTATTTGGTCGAGGAGTATGAGTCCGCCATGCCCCCGGTAGAGGAGGGGGCTTAACGAGGGCCTATCGTTGCTCCGAATGGGATTTAACCGTTCTTAATCTACCCAGTGCAGCAGTATGCGGCCGGCTTCTGCTCCCTCTCGGGCGAGCCGCTCGGCATCCTCACCAAATTGCATTTCAATTTGCTCGCGCCGAATCTTCATCGTCGGCGTCAGGATCTCGTTCTCAATCGTCCACGGCGTCTCACTGAAGATCACCGCACCAATGCGCGCGTGTTTCTCGATCTGGGTGTTGATGTTCTCCACCGTTGCCAGCGCCGCCGCCTCTACTTCTTCACGAGGGAGGGCGCGGGCTGGCTCATTCACGACGGTCACCATGACGGTTTTGGAGTAGCCCCGACCTAGCAGGCACTGCTGTTCGGAGTGCGCGTTCTCGGCAAACAGACCCTCGATGGGTGGGGGCGCTACGAATTTGCCTTGAATAGTTTTGAAATAGTCCTTAACCCGTCCTGTAATAAAGATGAACCCATCGTCGTCAATTCTTACCTTGTCTCCCGTATGGAGCCAACCGTTTTGCCAGAGTTCGGCCGTTTTCTCGGGGCGGTTGTAGTAACCCGGGGTACATCCCTCCGCTTTAATGAGCAATTCGTCATCGGGGCCGATTTTGACCTCGACTTCACCCGCGGGCTTACCAATCGATCCGATTCGACGATCCTCAGGGTCGGTAATAATCAGTCCCATAGCCTCCGTTTGGCCAAATCCCTCGCAGAGTGTCACACCAACAGCATCCCACCATTCGATCAAAGAGGGCGGCGTGGGCGCAGCGGCCGTAAGGCAGTACTCGACCTCATCCATACCCAGAGCGCCTCTGACCAATGTCTGCACCCCGGCCTGGTCACTCGCCAGCGCCGTCTCGAGTGCCTCGGCGCCCCCAAATTTTGCGGTAATGGACTGTCTCAGTTGCTCCCAGACCCTCGGCGGGCCAAAGAAAATATGCGGTCTGCACTGGGGAAGATCCCGTGCAAGGGTTTCAAGCGATTCGTTGAACCAGATCTCACCGCCTGTATTAATTGAGGAAAACTCAACGATTTGTCGCTCAGCGATATGCGAGAGCGGGAGATAGCTGAACCATCTTGGCTGTTCACGTTGGGTGAACAGATATTGGCAGCGGCGCATGGGGATCAAATTGGTGGCGTGCGTCTGAATAACACCTTTCGGCAGCCCGGTCGTTCCCGAAGTAAATACCAGAGATACGATGTCGTCAGCTGCGGGCTGATACCTGGGGGCCTCCATGGGCGCCGCCGCAATCAGTTCTTCCCACTTTTTATGCGGTAAATCGCACTCAACGCCCGGGAGAGTGATCAAAAGGCAGTCGGTTGGAAGCACGCGCTTTACGCTCTCCCAGTTCTCGGTCTCTCCAAGAAAGAGCGCTTTAGTGTCGGTAAATTCTAGGATGTATTCGGCCGTAGCCTGGGCGTGGGTTGTGAACAGCGGCACGGTTACGTTTCCCGAGTGAATTATGGCCATATCGGCCATGATCCAGTGCGCACGATTCTTGGAGAGCAGCGCCATCCGCTCGCCATGCCCGAATTCCGCCTCTAACCAAGCGGATGCGGAGTCAATTTCAGCCATTGCCTCACGCCATGTGTACTCAGTGGCGCCGGCTTCGTGGAGATCGCGCATCCATATCTTGTCGGGCTGACTTTGCGCCCAATATCGGGCTTGCTCGGTAAGCGTGCTGCATTGCATAGCGTGGGTTCCTTTCTCGGCTTATCGCGCATCCCTGCCAGCAGACAGGAGTCATCTCGTAAACTCGATTATCAACTTTATGTATGACTCGGCTCAAGTTTGGCGCCGACACGACATTATTTTTTTGCGTTTGACGACAGGCGGGGTTTAGATGTCCAGAGGCTGCCCTAAGGTATAGTAGTCGGCGCGCCATTTCGACATCGCACTGATAACCATAATCCGGAGGGTTTTCGATGACGCCATTACTAGAGATCACTGTGTACTTCACTTTGCTGACATTTTTCTCGGTCGTACTGGGGGCTGCGATCCGTAACGAGGAATGGACCAAAGAGGGTCGCAATATTGGACTGGGAAATCGTGACAACCTCAAAGACCCAACACCCATGGGCGGACGGGCAGAGCGAGCGGCTAACA
Organism: Halieaceae bacterium; assembly: GCA_038135595.1. Lineage (GTDB taxonomy): Bacteria > Pseudomonadota > Gammaproteobacteria > Pseudomonadales > Halieaceae > Luminiphilus. The sequence continues at coordinate 1,436 of JAYPXQ010000069.1, read as the reverse complement.
ATTCGATTGAGGCGGCGGTCTTCTTCGTCCCGCTCGCACTCGTCGCCAACGCCGCCGGCATGGATCAAGAGGCGTTAATGGGTGCTCAAATTGCATTTTGGGCACGCGTAGCCTACGTGCCGGTCTACATCGCTGGAATCAAGTATCTGCGGAGTCTGGTATGGATAGTGGGTGCAGTAGGGTATGGCATGATGGCCGGGGCGCTACTGTAATTACTTGAAAACGACAGCGCGAACGACGTCCAGACAGCATCGCCATTGAAAAACGCGATAGAGCAAGGAGGTAGTGTTTGACACAGGGTGAGCCGCCGATAATGACGCGTTAGGCGGCCTGGGGCTGCTGGCGGGCGACCGCAAGTAGCGTAGGGCGGGCCTCTCTTAGGCTTGTTGCAATTTTGCAACGGGGCTCTGTTTTACAGTAACACCACCTCCCTAATCGTCCGTGGTTATAGTGATGCGGAGGTGACGACGGTTCACCTTTTGACATCAAAAGCACAGTCTGAATCAGGGGAATACTCATGAAAAAGATTATTTTGGCGACGCTGGCGTGGACCTTGATGTCTGCGGCCCAAGCCGATAACCACTCAGAACCCAATTATTCGAAATTTCAATCAAACTATTATTTCTCGTGTCCACAGCCGGCCGCGTGTGTTGGTGCGTTCAACCAGCTGATGGCATCGCCCGAAATTGCGGATAAGAATTTCGAAGTCACGCTCTATGCCCTAGGACACAACGGCTGGGATGAGTCGACCCACATGGTGTCGTTCTACTTCAAGACCGCGGAAAGGTATCTTGAAGCGGGGCAGACCTTTTCAGCCTCTCCTGCTTTTCAGGAATTTACAAAGGCAGGCGCCAGCGTTGGGGTAGAAAACAAAGCGCAAACACTCACCACCCATAGCATCGTCTCCGGAGACGGTCGGGGTACTCGTAGCATGGTCACTTGGACGGTCAATGTGAGCGATCCAGCAACTTTTGTACCGGCTTGGCAAAAGCTCAGTAAGGCTCTGGAAAACTACCCTTGGGCTTCAAAGGCCTATGGCTTGCAAACGTTGCTGCTTGGGAACCAAGGCTGGGCGACGCACCAAATCTGGACTGCCTTTGACTCTCCAGTCGAAGCTCTCAACTTTCTAGAGAAGTTTTATCTAACCCCGGAGTTTCAAGCCTATAGTGCTGAGGTTGATGGGGCCGTTTCTTTGGTGAGAAGTTATATCGCCAACACGGTATATGAGGCTAATCCGGACTGAGCCGCCTAACCCTTGTCTCATTTAACCTCAATTTGCGCTAGCGGTTTGAGGGCGCGGCAGACCTGCGACGAGCACTGGTGTCCGGGGTGACAGAGAGGAAGTAAAAAAAACGCCCGTCAAAACGGGCGTTTTTTTCTTATATGGCGGTGGGCCAGGGCTTCGAAACCCCGGAACCACTCGGTTCAACGGGTTT
>JAYPXQ010000068.1:0-10926 GCA_038135595.1 Halieaceae bacterium | reverse complement strand
AAGCTTGCTTTACCATCCAAAATCTCAGCTCAGACACAATTCGAAATCATTGAATTAATGAGTCACTTGTTGTGTCTGAATAGTTCGTGAAAACCATTCCAACAAGTGCCCACACATCTGTCTTCATCTGACTGTTAATCAACAAACCGGCCGCTCGGGCAGGTCTTTCGCCGGGGGGATCCCCCGCCGAGGTCGCGCATTATACGTACCGGCGGATGCTCTGCAAGCCTTTTTTTAAAAAAGTTTTTGAGCCGCCAGCGGCCTCATCAAGAAGGAGAGGCCAACCGCAATGCGGCCAGCGAGCTTATCAACGAATACCGCGACGAGCAATGCCGCAAACTGCGCACTGATGCAAGCAAGACGCCCGTTTTCAGGGTTCGATAAAGGCCGGTAATGGGAAGACGGGCCGCCCTACTCCGAAGCCCAACGCCCTAACCCAACCGCCACCGCCGCAGACGCCAAACCAACAACACGGCGATGAGCGCCCCGTAGATAAGCGCCTCAGCGATATCGGATCGCGCCAACCAGTAGAGATGAAACCAGGCCAGCGCCGCCGCGGGATAAACCAGCCTATGAAGCAATCGCCACCGTCTGCCCAACCACCGTCTGGCGGCGTCCGTTGACGTCAGCGCCAACGGTAGAAACAAGACCCACGCAGCGAAACCTACCAAAACATAGGGGCGCTCCTTCAGCTCTTCCATCAGGAGTTCCGCATCCCACCCCACATAAACCTGGGCAAAGAGCAACAGGTGCACGCTGGCATACATGAACACGGCGACGCCCAGCAAACGTCGGTAACGGAATAAGCCACCCCACCCATGCCGGGCAAGGGGCGCAGCCAAGAGCACCAGCACCAACCCGCGCAGCGCCCAGCCGCCCGTGCCTTGCATCAGATATTTAGCGGGGTCAGGGTCCAGCTGACCGCTAGCCAACTGCCACGCCAAATAGCCCAAGGGTATGCCACAAACGATAATGGCAACCCAAGTGAGCAAGCGAGGTGACATCAGAAAACCCGCCCTATTAGCGACGCACCGCCATATCTCACGGACCATAGGGCGATCCACCGCTGGTACGGGGCGAACCCGCTCAAACACGAGCTTCTAATAAAAACGACGTAAATCCATGCCGTCATAGAGCCCCGCGACGCTTTCGCCATACCCATTAAAGGGCAGGGTTGGCACACGGTTTGGTTTAAAAATGGAAGACGGTAGGCGTCGCTCAAAACGCTGCGACCAGCGAGGATGATCAACATCAGGGTTTACGTTAGCGTAAAAACCGTATTCTTCAGGCTGCAAGGTCTGCCAACTGGTCGCGGGCTGTCGGCTGGTAACGTTAATTTCGACAATGGATTTAATGCTCTTAAAGCCGTACTTCCAAGGCACCACCAGTCGCAATGGCGCACCGTTCTGATTGGGCAGTGTTTTGCCGTATAAACCGACAGCCACCAGGGTGAGCGGGTGCATGGCCTCATCCAGGCGCAGCCCCTCGCGATAGGGCCAATCGATGATGCTGCCAAAGGAACGGGTACCGCGCATTTCGCTACGCCGGTAAAGCGTCTTGAACTCGACAAACCGAGCCTCGGATTTCGGCTCGAAACGACCAAGTAAAGCTGAGAGCGGGAATCCGATCCACGGTACTACCATCGACCACGCTTCAACGCAGCGAAACCGGTAAATGCGCTCTTCCAGATCAAAGCTCTGAAGCAGGTCTTCGAGATGAAGCGCCCCCGGTTTATTCACCAGACCACCAACGGAGACCGTCCACGGGTCGGTCGTCATTTCATGGGCATGCCGCGCGGGGTCTGACTTATCTGTACCGAACTCGTAAAAGTTGTTGTAGGTCGTCACCGCCTCGTAGGGGGTTGTCTCTGCACCGAGGGCCGAGTCGACATCAGATGTGTAACGCAGCAACTGCTGCCCCGACGCGCCCTCCCCCGAGGCCTGAGACCAGGGCACCGCCGCCGCGGCAGCGCCAATAAAAGCGCGTCGGTTGAGGAACACTGCCTCGGGCGTAATCTCCGAGGAAGCGATTGTGGTGTCAGTGTAGGTCTGTCTTGGCATGCTCCGCATCCTCCGCAGGATAGACTGACTGATCACCGCGAAGATGCTGCACCGGACCCGACAGCGCATAAATCATAGAGAGTCCCCAAATGGCCACGGGCGGGTCCAGCGCGATCAACCCGAGTAAACCCACGACCAAGAGCATCCGCACGAAGGGCACCCGCCGGTCAAAGGTAATGGACTTGAAGCTCGAGTAAGGAAATCGCGAGATCATCAAAAACCCAAGCGCGGCCAGGAGCATCGCATGCACCCAGTCCAGCGTGGGCCCTGTCCAGCCATGGGTTTGGCCCATCCAGACCAGGCTGGTAGCCGTTGCCGCAGCGGCGGGGCTTGCAAGCCCTGTGAAATTCACTTTGTCGTCGCTTTCCATGTGGGCGTTGAAGCGAGCCAGACGCAGGGCGGCGCAGGCCGCGTAGATGAATGCCGCTACCCAGCCCACCTTGCCCAATCCAGTCAGCGCCCAATTAAAAGTCAATAGCGCGGGTGCGACGCCAAAGCTAACCATGTCAGACAAGCTGTCATATTGCGCACCAAAAGCGCTGCTGGTGCGCGTTAATCGGGCAACGCGGCCGTCCAGGCCGTCAAACACCATGGCTACCAGAATAGCCACTGAACCCGCGTAAAAATCGCCCTGCATCCCAGCGATGATGGCGTAAAAGCCGCAGAACAAGGCTCCCGATGTGAGCAGGTTGGGAAGCAGGAATATCCCCGGTGCTCGCGGCGTCTGCCCGGCGCCGGACTCCTCATATTCTCCGACCAGACTCGCCAGAGGCGCCTCGATCTGTTCGGCCGCGCGCTCAAGCTCGTCGGTATCGGCGTTCTGATCGTCTGTCAGCATGTACGTCACTCCATAGGGCCACCCGTTCGGCAACCAAATTAATTGTAACAGCGGCGTTTACCCGGGGCACGTTGTCCGACACAATACGCACCCGTTTTTTTAGGCCCCCGATCGAGGTACCGTCAGTGAGCAATTACTTCAACTCTCTCCCCCTCCGCACGCAATTGCAAGAATTAGGCAAGTGCCGATTCATGGACCCGAGCGAGTTTGACGCGGGCGTTACTCCCCTGGCCGGCAAAAAGCTGGTCATTATTGGCTGTGGCGCTCAGGGCTTTAACCAAGGTCTCAACCTGCGCGACAGCGGGCTCGATGTGTCTTACGCGTTGCGCGCAGAAGCGATCTCGGAAAAGCGCGCGTCATGGGTCAAGGCGACCGAGGCGGGTTTTAAGGTCGGCACCTATGAAGAAATGGTTCCCGAGGCAGATATGGTGCTCAATCTAACGCCAGATAAACAGCACAGTAATGTCGTCGAAGCCGTTATGCCGCTCATGAAGCACGGCGCCTGCCTTTCCTATTCTCATGGCTTCAACATCGTCGAAGAGGGTAAAAAAATTCGGGAGGATTTGACGGTCATTATGGTTGCACCCAAGTGCCCGGGCACCGAGGTGCGAGAGGAATACCTCAGAGGTTTTGGTGTGCCGACGTTGATCGCGGTGCATCTGGAAAATGATCCCGAAGGCAAGGGACTCGAGTGGGCCAAGGCTTACGCCGCAGGGACCGGCGGCCACCGCGCGGGTGTGCTCGAGTCCTCATTCATTGCCGAAGTCAAATCAGACTTGATGGGAGAACAGACCATCCTCTGCGGCATGCTGCAGACGGGTTCACTGTTGTGCTTTGATAGAATGGTGGCACTAGGCGTGGACGGCGCCTATGCCGCAAAACTCGTGCAGTACGGTTGGGAAACGGTCACCGAAGGCCTCAAGCAGGGTGGCATCACCAATATGATGGACCGTCTGTCCAACCCGGCCAAAATCCGCGCCTTTGACCTGGCGGAGGGAATGAAGACGATCCTCCGGCCGCTGTTTGAAAAGCATCAGGACGACATTATGTCGGGTCACTTCTCCAGTACGATGATGGCGGACTGGGCAGCGGACGATGCCAATTTGCTCAAGTGGCGCGCAGAGACCAATGGCACACCATTCGAATTACAAGCCATCACCGATGACCCCATCGACGAGCAGACCTACTACGATCAGGGGATCTTGATGGTCGCGATGGTCAAGGCCGGTGTCGAATTGGCCTACGAGACCATGGTGTCCGCCGGCATCATCGAAGAATCCGCCTACTACGAGTCGCTCCACGAGACGCCGCTGATTGCCAATACCATCGCGCGCAAAAAGCTCTACGAAATGAACGTCGTGATCTCAGATACCGCGGAATATGGTTGCTATTTATTTGATCAGGCCGCGCGACCGCTGCTCAAAGATTTTGTCGAAAATCTCAGTAGTGATGTCATCGGCGTTGGCATGACGGGTAGCGCTGGCGTCGACAATCGCCGCCTGATCGAGGTGAACGCAGAGATCCGCTCGCACTCGGTCGAGGTGGTGGGCGCCCGGCTGCGTGGCTACATGACCGGGATGAAAGCGATTTCATCAGGCGCATGAGCAAGAGTGAACGATTTTCATCACAACCCCGTATCTCTTGCACAAGAATCCCATTGATAGGGGCCCGGTCGGTGGTTAGACTTGCGCCCCATTAAATTTTGAACCGTACTCACCAGGAAATCCTATGAGCTTTGATCTGACGTTGCCGCCTATTCTCGGGGCGGTAGGACTCGTAATTGCGTTCCTAATTTACACCGTGATGTCCCGCGCCCCCGCTGGCGAAGGCAAGATCACGGGTATCGCGGAGCAGATTCACATTGGTGCCATGGTCTTCATGCACCGTGAATATAAATTGTTGCTGGCCTTTGCCGCTGTATTGGTGGTGGGTATTCTCGCCTCCCCCCTGGGCACTAACACAGCGATTGCATTTGTCGCGGGCGCAGTTTCGTCTGCCACGGCGGGCTACCTCGGCATGTTCGCCGCCACCAAGGCGAACGTGCGCACTGCCGTTGCGGCCAATCAGCAGGGCGCTGCAGCCGCGTTGAATATCGCCTTTTACGGCGGTTCCATCATGGGCCTTTGCGTCGCTTCTCTGGGCCTGCTTGGTCTGGGCGGCCTCTACTACTACTTTGGCGGCGACCCCCACACAGCCCACGCAATCCACGGATTTGGCATGGGCGGGTCGGTCGTGGCGCTCTTCTCGCGCGTGGGCGGCGGTATCTATACCAAATCTGCTGACGTCGGCGCCGACCTCGTGGGTAAAGTGGAAGCAGGCATTCCCGAGGACGATCCGAGAAACCCTGGCGTCATTGCCGACAACGTGGGTGACAACGTCGGCGATATCGCGGGCATGGGCTCGGATATCTTCGAGTCATACTGTGGATCCATGATTGCCTGTATCGCCATCGCCTCAACGATGGCCTTAAGCGCGGACGCGCAAAGCGCAATGATGGCATTCCCACTGGCACTCGCAAGCATTGGTCTGATCGCGTCAGTTGCAGGCATCCTCATTGTCCGCGCACGCTCCTCTGCGGCGCCAGAAGCGGCGTTGCGCAGCGGCACCCTGGGTGCACCGGTCATCTTCATTGCCATGGCGTGGTTTTTGTCACAGAGCATGGGCATCGACCAAAATATCTGGTGGGCAGTGGTGTCGGGCGCCGTGGGCGGCATCGCGATTGGTCTCATCACCGAGTACTACACCGGCGGCAAGCCCGTGAGAACCATCGCCAAATCCGGTGAAACCGGTTCGGCGACCGTTATGATCACCGGCTTGGCCGTTGGCATGCAGTCAGTGGTGGCGCCGGTTCTGTTTCTCGCTGGCATTATCTACGTATCGACGCATTTGGCTGGCCTCTATGGCGTGGGCATTGCTGCAGTGGGCATGCTCGCAACGGTGGGCATTACGATGGCGATCGACGCCTATGGCCCGGTTGCCGATAACGCAGGTGGTATCGCCGAGATGGCGGGAATGGGCCCCGAAACCCGTGCTATCACCGATGGCCTTGACGAGGTCGGTAATACCACTGCGGCAATTGGTAAAGGCTTTGCAATCGGTGCTGCCGCCCTTGCAGCGCTCGCGATCATCGCTGCATTCGTGGAGACTGTGACCATCAATAACCCGGGCTTTACGCTTGAACTCTCCAACCCAGACGTGCTGATTGGCATTTTCATCGGCGGTACCATTCCGTTCCTGATTGCATCAATCACCATGACGGCTGTGGGTGACGCGGCGTTTGACATGATTAACGAAATCCGCCGCCAGTTCCGCGAGATTCCCGGTCTATTAGAGGGCACAGCTGAACCCGACACTGCGCGTTGTGTGGATATCGCAACGACTGCGGCCCTCAAGCGCATGGTTGTACCCGGTGCGATTGCAGTACTGGCGCCGGTGGTCGTGGGTTTCGGTCTGGGCGCAACCTCCTTGGGCGGCATGCTCGCGGGGGGCCTGCTGGGCTGCGTGTTGATGGCACTCATGATGGCCAACGCAGGAGGCGCGTGGGACAACGCCAAGAAGTACATTGAGAAAGGCAACCTCGGCGGTAAAGGCTCTGATACTCACGCCGCGGCGGTGGTTGGTGACACCGTGGGCGATCCCTTCAAGGACACCTCCGGCCCCTCGATGAATATCCTTATCAATGTCATGGCGATCGTGAGCTTGGTCATTGCGCCGCTGCTCTGAAAACCTGTGCGGCATGACTGACAAAAAAGGGGCTTGAAGCCCCTTTTTTGTGTCGCTAACCCGGCACTCTGAATGATAGGTAGTCAGGGCGCCAACACTTTTTCTCCGCGCGCCATGCCCGCGACGCCTGAACGGACCACTTCGAGCACCTCAGTCGTGCCCAGCGCCTCCAGAAAGGAGTCAAGCTTTTCAGAAGGGCCGGTCAATTGAACAATATAGGTGGTGGGACCTACGTCTATGATCTGGCCTCGAAAGATCTCGGTCGTCCGTTTGACCTCATCGCGCAGATCTCCCTCAGCCCGCACCTTCACGAGTAACGTATCGCGCTCAACATGCGCGCCCTCGGTGAGATCCACAACTTTCACCACGTCGATGATCTTGTTGAGGTGCTTGGTGATTTGTTCGATCTTGAGATCATCCCCCGTGGTGGTCACGGTGAGCCGCGACAGCGAATGATCATCAGTCGGCGCCACATTCAGCGATTCGATGTTATAGCCACGTTGCGAGAACAACCCCACGACCCGGGACAAAGCGCCCGACTCGTTCTCCAGCAGTACCGAGAGTATCCGTCTCATCAGGTTCTCTCCGTTTTGCTGAGCCACATGTCTTTCATGGCCCCGTTTGGCGCCACCATCATGGGGTAAACATGCTCATCGGGATCGACATGAATATCCATAAATACCAGCCGATCTTTCAAAGCAAATGCTTCTTCCATGGCGGGGAGGAGATCCTGTTGCGCCTTTACCTCCATCCCGACATGCCCGTAGGCCTCAGCGAGCTTTACAAAATCAGGCAGTGACGCCGCGTAGTGACTCTCAGAGTAACGGCCCTCGTATTGCATGTCCTGCCACTGCTTAACCATGCCCAGATAATCATTGCGCAGATTGATGATTTTGACCGGGCAGCCGTACTGACTGCAGGTGGAAAGCTCCTGAATATTCATCTGGATACTGCCTTCACCCGTCACGCATGCCACGTCAGCATCGGGCAACGCGATTTTGATGCCCATCGCTGCGGGCAAGCCAAATCCCATGGTTCCCAGACCACCTGAGTTGATCCAGCGCCGGGGATAATCGAACTTATAATATTGAGCTGCAAACATCTGATGCTGACCCACATCAGACGTTACATAAGCCTCGCCTTTGGTCGCCTCATAAAGCGCCCGAATGGCGTCCTGGGGCTTGATCGCATCGGATTCACCATAGCGCCGCCCGTGCCACAAGCCGTGGGCCTCGCGCCAGCTATCGATTTGTTGCCACCATTTAGACAAGGCGTCGGCATCGGGTAGGGTACGGTCCCCCGCTCCCATCTGCGATGCGACCTGCTTGTCCAATTCTTCAAGAATCGCATCAACCGGCCCCACTATGGGGACATCAACCGGAACGATCTTGGAAATGGACGCGGGATCAATATCGATATGGATGATCTTGGCGCCGGGACAGAACTTTGACACGGTGTTGGTCACCCGATCGTCAAAACGGGCCCCCGCCGCCAAAATGACATCGGCGTGGTGCATCGCCATGTTGGCTTCGTAGAAACCATGCATCCCCAACATACCCAGAAACTGCCGATCGCTCCCCGGGTACGCACCTAGACCCATGAGGGTATTCGTCACCGGAAAATTCAGCCGGCGCGCAAGCGCGGTCAACTGAGCCGACGCCTCACCCTGAATCACACCGCCCCCCGCGTAAATCACCGGGCGCTTTGCGCTAAGCAACATTCTGGCGGCTTTGCGAATCTGGCCCGAGTGCCCCTTGGAGGAAGGTTGATAGGAGCGGAGACTCACGGATTCGGGGTAAACATAGTCAAACTTGTACTCGGGGTGAGTCAGGTCTTTGGGAATATCTACCACCACCGGTCCGGGCCGCCCGGTAGCCGCAATAAAAAATGCCTTCTTGATAGTGGACGGAATATCCTCGGTTCGTTGCACCAAAAAGCTGTGCTTCACGATCGGTCGCGAGATGCCCACCATATCGGTTTCCTGAAAGGCGTCCTCGCCAATCAAATGACTCTGTACTTGCCCAGAGATGACCACCAGCGGAATCGAATCCATATAGGCAGTAGCGATACCTGTGATCGCATTGGTGGCGCCGGGCCCTGAGGTGACCAACACCACACCCGGCTTGCCAGTCGCTCGCGCATAGCCATCAGCCGCATGGGTCGCTGCCTGCTCGTGACGCACCAAAATGTGGGGGACCTTATCGCCTTTGAACAAGGCATCGTATATGTGAAGCGCCGCTCCACCGGGGTAACCAAAGATGTATTCGACACCTTCGTCTTCAAGCGCGCGGACGATCATTTCGCCGCCAGATAGCTTGGGCATGGCTATTCTCCATCTCGTTCAACATTCGGATGGAAAGACGCCATAGCATCCTTCCACCACATGTCGCACGAGACACCGGCCGGATCGCTCCGACGCCCGCCAGATCACAACCACAAAACCCATGTGCCGGTGACCTGCGAGGTAGCGCAGTGTCGAGCCCGAGCGGCAGGAGCACAGCCCCTCCCCACGGAACCCGCAAACAGCCTTGAGAACTATCCCGTCCTGAAGGTAGGCCAGAGGGTAAGGGTACTTACCAATCGCCGTTGCCGCTCGCGTGACGGCGTGAATTGTCTGGGCGCAGCTACTGCAAAGTCAATAGAGGGTGACAAATGACCATAATCAAAAACGGGCACCGATTACTCAAAAATGACTCTCATACAACCAATCACCCGACCTCCTCAACAAAACCGAACGCGGGTTGCGGGGAGCGCTTTCGACCTCGCAGGCTTTCTAGAGCTTGTCGATATTCTCGACGCGAAAAGCCTCACGGACTTTGCTGGGTGGCGAGGGCGTGATGTCCACGACCTCAAACCCCTCAAGGCCGATGATGACCGAAACCACATCGTCGGTAATGCGTCCCGGTCCACAATTTTCTTCGCAGGTTTCCTCGGCGTCAGACAGTCGTACGGTCACAATTATGGGCGGAATGGGAATACCCTCACCGAACGCCTTACCCTCGACGGCCTCCGGAGCGAAAAGCGGGACGCGATAAGCTTTTGCCGTACCCAGGTCACTGCAAAATCCTTTGCTAGATCCTTGTGCCTGAAAAGAATTGAAAAACACGTAACCGCCGCCAATCGCAGACTGATTAACAACCTGCTCACCTCGATCGGGCAAATCGAGATACCAACCGTCGTATTGGAGAATATTGTCAATCGGTCCCTCTTGCTCAAGATTGGACGCCAGCCCGGTCGAGGCGTCCAACAGGGTATCGAGATCGATGGTCGTCGTGCGAGGCATCAACGGCGTGTCAATAAAGGCGTAAAAACGATTTTTGACCTGCTTGTCATAAGGATAATTTTTTATCAGTGGCCGTTCACGATCCCCTGAACCCAGGGTGATGAATATGTTGTCTCCCACTTCCGCCGCAACCGGCTGATTCATAAAACGCAGCCCGGCACGGTTGGTCTCCGCAATAGGTTGATCGGGCCAATTCCACTCTTCGGATGACAGCGCCACGGATTGGTCAACGAGTCCATCGACAACGTGCGAAAAGGTTATTCGATAAATCCGTCCAGCGACATCTGCCGCATAAGCAAAATCGATATAACCGTCGTAATCAAAATCAATGACTTCGATATCAGCGACAACGGGCGCTTGTGTCGGAAACGTGCGCAATACCGCTCCCGTCTTGCCATCCAGCGCGTAAATGAATTTGCCTGTTTGACAATCAGCTGGATTGAGCACGGGTTCATCCTTATCAAGGCAAGCATCACTCCCGCCGCCCATCAGAAGCACCGGATTAGGCCGGTCGACCGAGCCACCTTCGCCCACATAGCCCCGCACAAAACCTGTGACCGGCGTCGACCAAGTGCGTCCGATACCCGAGAGGCTTTCGTCGGTGCAGCTTACGCCAGCGTCCCCCGTGCAACCGGCCCGCCACAAAAACTGCGGCGCCTCCGGTGGTCCACTACCTGTCTCGCTGGGGCTCACATCGAGCGCATAGATCATACGTCCACCGCGACGCTGGGTCAGATAGAGGTACCCCTCCTCCAATTGGCCTTGCGCGTCGTAGCGGGTAAATGAGCCCGTAGACCCGTCAAAAAAGTATTGCTTGGGCTCCGCACCGATCTTCAACGATTGCTTTTCGAGACCGAAATAGGCCACAGTCGGCGTATTGGCGTAAAGGCGGCCGATCGACGCCTGATGCTCAGGGGCAATGAAAGCCCAGTCCTCCTCGCCATTTTCGGGATTAATTGCGCGATAAAGACCGTCATTTGAGCCATAAAACACGCGGAACTCACTGCCACCACCCTCTCGGG
>JAYPXQ010000067.1:0-11062 GCA_038135595.1 Halieaceae bacterium | reverse complement strand
AGGCGGGGAGCTCGGTGGCGGCGAGAAAGTCAGCACCGTGCACCGCCAGAATCAGACCCAACCCTGACCAGGCAAACATGGCGACAAAGTGCGCCGCGGCGAAGGACAGCACCAGGTAATAGGCAAGATCTTCCATCGCACCGGTCATCATTCTCACCAGATCACGATGGTCGCCAATGCTGCCGGCGCCTTTACCGTAGGCCCATCCGGCGAGCAGAAACAGCAAAAAGAAAGCGGCGACCAGACTGCGATAAAACGGCGTCAGCTGCGCCTCGGCCGAGGCGGATTCATTCACCAGCGGCGTGCCAGGCCCGAAGACAAAGTAGAGCCACAGGCCAATCACAAATAGAGTCGCCCAGCCTGCGTTAATCAGGCCTTTCCGCTCGAGCGCTGTTAGCGGTGCAGTTTTATCGGCGCTAGCACCGACTGACGCATCTGCCGGATCGAAAGTGCCTAGCCTCGGCTCGATCATGCGGTCGGTGATAAACCAGATAACAGGCACGAAGATCACCGTCATGGCCGCAATAAAAAACCAGTTGCCCGCGATGTTGGCGCTAAAGCCACCGAAGACGGTTTCGACGGCGGCTTCCGTGATGCCAAATAGCAGTGCATCGAGCTGGCCCGGCAGCAAATTGGCTGAGAAGCCTCCCGATACACCGGCAAAGGCCGCAGCGATCCCGGCGATAGGGTGCCGACCCGCGGCATGGAACAAAATTCCCGCCAATGGAATGAGCACCACATAGGCGGCATCCGCAGCGAGGTTGCCCAGCATGCCGATGGTCACGACCAGGGGCGTGAGCAATGCTTTTGGTGTATCCCGCACGCCTGCCCGCATGGCGGTGGCAAACAGCCCGGAGCGCTCTGCCACGCCGGCACCCAACATGACCACCAGCACATAGCCCAGTGGATGGAAGTGGGTAAAGGTCTCGGGCATCTCTATCCACAGCCGCGCAATGTTCTCGGACGACAACAAGCTGGTCGCATAAATGATGCGCTGGCTGCCGGTAGCGGGATCAATCTCGGTGGGGTGCGCTGCAGATACGCCTGTGAGGCTCGCAATTACCGAGACAACGATGAGGAACAAAATGAACCAAAAAAAGAGGAAGACCGGGTCGGGTAGCTGGTTGCCCTTTCTTTCAACCCAGCCGAGCACACCACCAATGGGCTTGGTGTCATTAAGGCCTTGCGAAGTGTTGGAATTCAAAAATCGCCCCCGTTTGTGACTGTGCCGTGACGGCTAGCACACTAGCATCGCAGGGCCCAACTGTCTGCGCTGGGTCATCGCTGGCTCGCTGGAGTTTTAATTGACCGGAAACGTCTCCAATCTGGCGTTACAGCTAAGGTGTACTCGCAGTGATTATTTTGGCATATTAACTGTCAATAAATTGCAGCGCGACTGCGTCCGCTAAGACACGTTTGGGAGACGGGATGATGAAACGAATCTTCATTGGGTTAGGCGCGATTCTCGGGTTACTTGTTATCGTGGCGACAGCGTTGCCGACCATACTGCATGCCGCAGGCTTGCACCCTGTTTACGAGGGGCCAAGTGTCACGTTGCCGGGCAAGCGGGCGCTGATCATTACAACCAGCCATAACGTGCTCGCCAAGCCCGGCGAAACTGAAGGACCCGAAACGGGTGTGATGGCGTCTGAGTTCACGCATCCGTATTACACGTTTCTCGATGGTGGCATGTCGGTGGACATGGCCAGCATCAAGGGTGGCGTGATACCTATTGACCCCCAGACCCTGTCTTACCCGGTGGCCACGCCAGAGGATAAGCGCTACCTCAGTGATTCGATCGCGCAAGCAAAAACAGAAAATTCATTGGCTATTGCCGACGTTGACATGAGCCAGTACGACATCGTCTTCATATCGGGTGGTTGGGGTGCAGCCTATGATCTGGCGCAGACCCCGGCTATGGCCGAGAAAGTGACCGAGGCGTATTACGGCGAACGCGCGGCGGTGATTGGCGGCGTTTGCCACGGGGTTTTGGGACTCGTTAATGCGCGAGACACCAATGGCAACCTGCTGATAACGGGGCGGCGAATGACCGGCGTGTCCGATAAGCAAATTAAGGAGCTCGGTATCGAAATGACGCCACTGCACCCCGAAACCGAGTTGCGACGCGCGGGGGCCCTGTATGAGAGTCAAACGGCTTTCCGGGATTTATTCGCGACGCACGTAGCTGTCGATGATGAGCAACGCTTCGTCACCGGGCAAAATCAGAACTCGGGCCTCGAGACTGCACATCGGATGATGCAAGTGATCGCAACGCGAGGTTAATTCCCATGATGATGCTGTTGCGAATTTTGGTGCTGTTGCCCGGTGTATTGTTTCTGATTACTGGCCTGCGATGGTTGCTGGCCCCAGCAGGTATCGCGCCCGACTTCGGCTTGTCATTGGCAAGTGGTATTGGTCTTAGCTCGCAAGTTGGCGATATGTCGGCTTTCTTTCTGACATTGGGTATTTGCATTTTGATGGCGTTGGTGAGCGGACGCCGTATCTGGCTTTACCCGGCGATTACACTACTTGCGCTGACCGCGCTGGGTAGAATACTCGCGTGGCTCTTGCACGATGCCGCGCTGGCCACGGCGCTGATTGCCCCAGAGGTAGTGGTGGCGCTGCTGCTTTTATTTGCCTCTCGCCATTTACCCGATCGAGCCTGAGTGCTGCATGCATAAGGGATTGATTGCTTTTATTTGGAGTAGTGGGCTCGCGGCCCTTTGCAGTCTGAATGCAAACTCAGCGATAGCAGAACAGCACGCTGCATCTCTCAATTCGACAGGCGATCGACCCAATATCGTACTGATTCTGGCTGATGACCTGGGCTTTTCTGACATAGCCCCCTACGGGAGTGAGATCAACACCCCGACCCTATCGGCGCTGGCTGAGGCCGGTGTAACGTTCACGAATTATCATACTGCTGCCAATTGTGCGCCTGCGCGCGCCATGCTGTTGACCGGCGTCGACGCACATCGGGCGGGTGTGCCCAATATTCCCGAGATGCTGGCGCCCGAACAACGCTATGACCCCCGTTATCAGGGCGTGCTCGGCAGCAACGTGGTCACCGTAGCGACGCTGTTAGAAGGGGCTGGATACCACACATATATGGCGGGTAAATGGCACCTCGGTAGTGAGCCGGGGATGCTGCCGAGCCAGCGGGGCTTTGAACGAACGGTTGCACTGGCGGACTCGGGTGCCGACAACTGGGAGCAACGGCCCTATATCCCGCTTTACGACACCGCTAACTGGTATGCCGATGGTGTGCCTTACCAGTTACCAGAAGACTTTTACTCGTCTCGTTTTCTGGTCGATAAAACCATCGAATTTATTGATTCGAACAGCGGCGACAACGCGCCTTTTTTTGCTTACTTACCGTTTCAGGCGGTGCATATTCCGGTGCAGGCGCCGCAGGAATTCGTCGACCCCTATATGGGCGTTTACGACATAGGTTGGTCGGCTATCCGGGAACAGCGTTTGACGCGGGCCGTCGCCTTGGGGGTGACGCCGCCAAATATCGCGATGGCGACCATGAACACCACGGCTAATTGGCAAGCATTGAGCGCTGAGCGGCAGCGCTATGAGGCCAAACGCATGGCGGTATACGCAGGTATGGTCGAAGCGATGGATTTCCACATTGGTCGCTTGGTGACGTTCCTTAAATCTCGAGGCAAGTTTGAGAATACGGTTTTTATTTTTACTTCTGACAACGGTGCTGAGGGATCCGGGCCTGCTGATCCTGACAATCTCGCAACGCAAAGGCAGCTCGACTCTATGGGCTACGTCAGTCATTACGACACCCTCGGGCTAAAAGGTAGCTACAACAGCATCAGCCCCAGTTTTGCCAGCGCCGCCGTGAGCCCGCTCGCGTATTACAAGTTTTATTCGGGGGAGGGAGGCATGCGCGTGCCGATGATTGTGGCAGGGGCATCCTTACCGCGACAGGGAGTACTCAGCGACGCTTTCTCTTTTGTCACCGATATTACCCCCACTATCTTGGCACTCGGAGGTATTGATTTCCCGCAGGGTCGATATAGCGGCAAACCGGTAGAGCCTATTGTGGGACGTGACCTGTCCCCTGTTTTACGCGGCGATGCAGGACGAATCTATGGTGACAATGATGCCGTGGGTTACGAATTGGCGGGGAACGCAGCGTTATTTCAGGGGGACTATAAGATTGTCTTTAATCGTCGCCCCCTCGGAGACGGGCGGTGGCATTTGTTTAATATCAAGACTGATCCCGGTGAAACCCGCGACCTGTCCGCGGAACTGCCTGGCCAACTGCAGACCATGTTGGGGGCGTATGAGCAATATGCTGCAGACAATCATGTCTTGCCCATGCCAGTGGGTTACGACCACATCAAACAACTGGCGCTCAACGTGACGCGCAAAGGCATCAAAGAGCCTTTTCTGATTGCGCTTTTGACCCTGCTCATGCTGCTACCCTTTTACGTCGCGTATCGAATGAAACTTGGCGGGTAAACTTGTCCTCCGATGTTCAGGGCTCAGCCTCGCGCGCGTTCCTGTACTCAAGCATGGGATCAAGAAAAACCGACATGGCGCGTGATTGATGCCGATGCCTTGATTAGGGCGGCGGCGCGGGACGGGCCTCGGGCCTCGGATGATCACGATGCTCTCCACCGCGCTTTGGGTGAGCAGGGTGCCGTGCTTGGCCATCGATCAGCATACGCCGCAGGACCGCTTCGCGCTGTGGCGGCGTAAGCGCCGGCAATATCGATTCCATAGAAGCCTGCAGTAGTGCCTGGTATTGGGCCTGTTTTGACTGACGGTCCGACAGGATCGCGGTGAGTTCAGCAGTATCAATATCCTCAGCGCGAACCACCGCCATCAGTCTTTGATCGATGACTTTTATGTCGCGGCGCAGAGCCCTAGCCGCAGGTGCTTGTTGCATCAGCATTGCCCTCATGCTCGAGCGAGTGCTTTCGTCGAGTTCTCCCGTAGCCCAATGCATAGGGGGCGGTGCGCGCCGCGTCTGATTGACCCACTCGCCCAGAAGCGCGCCGACAAATAGCAGGTTAATCGCGACCGATGCGAATAACCACTTGTTGGTTGTTGCGCGATTATTCATCTGCGAGCACCTCCATGGGCGGATTCAAAATCAAGAATTCGGCTTCGGACCAATCTTGGTTAGAGGGATCTCCCGACAGGCCCCAGATAAATCCCAATATGAGGGGCGCCCCCGCCAGCAGACCTTGTTGCCATCCTATGGGGCGATTTAAAAATAGGGCCGTCAATTGGTCAGACCAGCTTTGCGCTCTGGGTGCCTGTGCGGGCAGAGATCTGAACAAGATGTCATGACTGAAGGCTGTGGCCGGCTGCCAATTGTCCAGTAGGCTATCGAGATCGCCCGCGGTCTTTTGCACTGTCTGTAGCTTCTCAGAACTGTTTAGTAGCTCACTGAGGGCATCCCGCTCCTGTGCGGGCCATCGTTCGGGTGCGGCCCCATAGGTATTCAGAATATCTATGGCACGGGCGTGGGAAAGCGGCGGTGTAAATGGGGACCGTTTCATGACGACTCCTCCAGAATCTTTTTTATTTGTTGGCGGGCACGCACCAACAGTGACTCGAGTGCACGTACCGACAGGTCCATGATCTGAGCAACTTCACGGTTGGATAAGCCCTGGTAATAGGTGAGTACCAAGGCGGTGCGATGATGTTCGTTGAGTTTCGCGATAGCGGCGGCGACTTGGTCATGGGCTTCGCGCGCGGTGGTTGGACTCTCGGTAGCGTCTGGCAAGATCAGCGCATCCTCCACATCATTGACGAGTGGTAACTCGCGCTTTCGACGACGCAGGATGTCGATGCAGAGATTATGGGCAATCTGATGCAGCCAAGTAGAAAGTCGAGCTCGTTTAGCGTCGTAGTCCCCCGCTCTCTGCCAAGCGCGCATAAACGTTTCTTGAACGACTTCTTCGGCTTGCTGATGCTGCAATAGGAGTCTCACTGCAAATCGGTCGAGCGCGGGCGCGTGCTGCTTGACCAAGGTAGAAAAAGCTGCGTGATCGCCCTGCGAGATTCTCTCCATTAGCGCTCGATCATCCATGCGCTTTGCGGTCGTGTTAATCCCGCGGACGTCTATCGCGCTTTTGCGCGGCGGCCAATTCCTCGGGCGCAAGATAACCATCGCCGTTGGTATCGAGCATCTCAAAAGCGACCTGTTTGCGCTCCTCAGTCGTAATGAAACCGTCGCTATTCAGGTCCGCTTGCGTAAATCGCGCTTCAGCCCTGGCTCGCATGGCTTCAAGGTGACTATCCATTTGCGCTTCCATTTCGGCTCGACTGATATTGCCATCCCCGTCTGCGTCGGCCTCGGCAAGTCTGTCGCCTCTGCGGCGCTTATCGGGCATTTGGAATTCTTCAAAACTGATGAGGCCGTCGCCGTCACTGTCTAATTTGCCCACCATTTTTTCTGGTGAGGGCTTTTTTCCGTCATGGCCATGGGGATGAGGACCGCCTGGCTGCCCAAGGGCTGGTTGAGTGAATGCAATAACAGCACTGAGTACGGGTAATAGTATTCGGATCGTAGTCATGGTGTATCTCCGCATAAAAACGCTCACAGGCAGTGCGCGTTGATAATGATACGACGACATTATTAAAACCCGTCGCTGGGTCTCATTGCGGGGGCGTAAGTGCTGCCGGTTGCGCATCAGCGTAGCGGTGGGCTGAGGGCGTGCTGATCTGAATGGGCATGTCACTGAGTGAATGCACTGGCCAGTGAATCCCTAGAAGCGGTATTCTGTCGGGGGATTTTTTTTCAGGGTTTGACCGTGACGAAAGCAAGTTTTCAAACGGATGCGCTTAGCCAAGCTATCCCACTGGCTTCGATAGCGCGCCACGCGTCTTCCGGCGAGCAACGGCTAAGTTTTTCCAGCCCAGAAGATCTTGATCGTGCGTGGGCGCTTGGCATCTTTTATCTCAAAGTACCCGAGCATCTTGATGTGGAGGGCGCCCGCAGATTTGGTTCTGAGCTCATCGGAGCCGATTGCCCCTACCGACAAGTTCCCCAATACGGCGAGCTGGAGGGGTTTATTGCGCTGGAGAATAACCAGCAAACCAAGCTGGCGCTCAGTCGCCCACGCTGGGATCAGCATTACCCGGCACACATTGCGGCCTTTGGGCGTGAGCTCGACGAGTTGGGAATCGTCATCATGCGCGAGGTTTTGCGCCAGTCGCGTATTCCCGAGCCGCTGTGGGATCGCGCTTCGGGTGGTTATGCCTCGGGTGGTGGTGACGCGTTCCTGAATTTCGTTCACTACGATACTCGCACTCCCGACCTGGGCTTACGCCCGCACACCGACTACGGGTTTGTCACCATCCTCGATGCCAGTGCGCCGGGTTTGCAAATTGAGATAGATGGCAAGTTTGAGGACGTGCCGGTGCAGCCCGGCCATCTCATCATCAACTTTGGTGAGGCACTGAACTTCATCACGGCGCACTCAGATCGAGCAGTGACTGCCGTTCGGCATCGCGTCTTGAGTCAGCGGGCTACTAATCCTGTGCGCCATGGCATTGTTTATTTTGCCAATCCCGATCTCGACGGCATGCTATGGCAATTTGATGCAGAGGGAGTGGAGCGGGGAAAATCCTCCGTGAATGATTTGTTTGCACTACTTGAGAAAAAGCTGACCCAGTACTCCTAGTCGTTGCGGAGGTACTGATTTAAAAACTCAATCAATAAATCGCGCTCGATATCCATCGAAATCCTCATTGATTGAGCTCTCTGTGAGTCCGTAGTGCTCAAGGCTGTACTCGTGCAATGGCCGTTTTTCGCGCCGATTGTGCTCTAGATAACCGGTCATTTTTTCCTGAGTTGCTTCCGGAAAGCTAAGGCCCAGAAAACGATAGATATCTTTAACCACTTCGAGTGGTTGGATCAGTGTGTCTTTAAACCAAACATCATGAAATCGACGGGGTTCCAGCTGGTCACGTATCTCCATGGTTTCTCTAATGCCGCGGGCCCAAATATGTGACCACTGCTGCCCGGCGCGAGCGGGATCGGGGCTCTGCATGCCCAGCTTCCACATATTGAAGGTGAAGCTCGCGATAGAAGGAATGGTTTGCAAGGGATCACGATGGGTTTGGATGATCGATGCGTCGGGAAAGACAGCAAATAATGCCTTCATCTGCCGCAAGTGGTGCGGTGTTTTTAGCACCCAGCGGGTCGCTGATTCCCCGCGCTGCCGCTTCTGCCATTGGATAAATTGCAGCATGCGTCTGAGATAGCGATAGGCCGGCACTTGATCGCTGTTCCACATCCAATCGGTATATTCGGGGATATCGGCATAGGAATCGAAAAAGCTCATAAAGGTATGTTCGAGCAATATGCCCTCTTCATCGGCCTCGAGGGCGTTTAGCGGATGGATGGCGAGCAAGTCGGGATTGGCCTTGATCATCGCATTGGTCATCGCCACTGCTACGTCGATTCGTGGGTCTGGCGTATCGGGTGAATAGTCCGAAAATGGCGCAGGAAAACGCGCTTCCCAAGCCAGCATAGGGTAGAAGCGCGTGTCGCAGCTCAGCACTCGTTGCAGTAGTGTGGTGCCGGTTCGGGGTAAGCCAACGATGACAATGGGCGCTTCTATTGCTTCCTGCGCTATTTCGGGAATACGAGCAAAGTAGTCCTCAATCACAAGCCGGTTCTTCAGCATGTCGATCGCACGTTTGCGCCACATCTCGACACCTTGGGGTGTGAGTAGGCCCGGGCGATTGAAACCATTAAACAGCATGGTCGCGGCGGCGATGAAATGATCATCACCAAAGTCCTCAAGCGTGGCAGTTTTAGTCCGTGCGTCGCGCATTAGCTCATCAATATTGAGGGGCGCGGTGCTCATCACTGGGCCGCAACGAAGTTATCGAATTTTTCGATCCGAACCGGAATTTCGGGCGGTATTTGTTCAGCACCAATCAGCCGGAACAGGCTGGTGCCGAGTGGGTGCCCCGCGGTAGTGAGCCAATTGGGATGACCTGGATCCCTGTGGGCTATTACCAGCGCAACACTGCCATCGGCGTTGTAGTGAGCGCCATGGCAGTTCACGTGGATCTTGTGGTGCTGGTAATCAAGCGATTCCATCCAGTAGTTGTCGACTTGAAAATTCCAGAATTCACACTCGGGTGGGGTTAATTCGATCACCATGACGTCATCGTCGGCGAGTTCCCAGTAGCCATGATAGTAAGTAATGTTTGGGTCTCCCCCTGCCGCCAAATACATCGACTGATCTCCCAGCGGCAGACAGTTGTAGTGCTTCTCCTTAAACAGCCCGGACCAGTCTGCAAATAGCTTAACGGTGTTCTCGGTGTAGTTTGCTGCTGCCATGAGCCTGGCAGCGAACGCCTCGGGGGAGAGTGGGGCGGGAGGAGCGGTGTGTGTCAGGCAGCTAATCGTCAAATCAGCCGGTTGCTCTTGGTCCCGGTCATTGAAGGTTTGCCGGATTAATAGCATGTTGCTCGAGTCATCCATCGGCAACCAATTGCCAGAAGCTGGCTGTTCTTTGGAGATCATAATTTCGAATGAGCCGTCTTCGTCTACCTCGAGGTCTTGCCCGCTCAGGAAGCCAGTGCCAGCCATTTTTTTGTTCGATTTCTGGAAGCCGCCACCCTTGGTGGCAAAGTTGATGTTCGCAACGGTGCCACGGTGCCCCGTCAGTTTATAAATGTGATGGCCGCGAATGCGCGCAGTCATGTACCGATTATCAGGATTGTCAGCGCCGATCTTTATTCGGCTGGTGGCGGGGTCCGCGAAGCGGGGAAATTCGGCTTCGGATGATTCAACCAAGGATTCAAGCCCAGCTCGTACCATTCGGGTCAGATAACGCAACCCCTCTGCTTGGTTAAAGGGATCGCCCGGAGACTCGGAGCGAAGCAAATGTCGACCCGTGAGCTTCAGTGCATCGCAATAGGCATCCCAAAGTGTGCCGTTTATCAGCTGCTGGTAAGGGTTAGTATCAGGTGCGTTTTTATCCACAAATTGCCGCCTAAAGTGAGTGCCGTGAGCGTCAGATTTTGCCGAACGATAACATTGGTCGTCTGCTGAGCTGAGAGGGTGATCGCTCAATCGGTTACCGACGCGATGCCATTGGATGTACCCGAGCGCCATCAATCGGGAGATTAAATGACATATTTTTCCCGACGTGGCGCTCGATTCAGTCGATAAGAAGAGAGGTCAATGCTCGGAGACTCGCCTGTTACCATCTCGCTCACCACTAAACCTACGGCGGGGGAGTGCATGAGCCCTCGCCCGGTAAAACCTGTTGCAAAGAAAATACCGTTCTGGGCGTCGATGATGGCGTTATGATCAGCCTGACTGGTGTCGTAATAACCGGCCCATGCCCCCGTCATTTTGGCTTTGTCAAAAATGCTAGGAAACCGATGGTATAACCGTTCCCAAACTTCGTCCCAAGTGTCCCAGGCGGGCTCTAGATTCTCAGCTTCGCCCTCGTTATTACCCTCGTAGCCTGCTATGTAACCCTCGCCTTCTGGCCTGAAATAGATGCCCGCCCCAAGATCGGCGACTAACGGTAGCCCCGCGCAGACAGGGCGCTCTGTTTTTATCTGAAACACGGTGTGTTTATCACCCCTAACGGGAACCTCTAAACCAAAATACTGTGCTACATCTCGCGTCCAGCAACCTGCGCAAACCACGGTGATATCAGAGGTTTTAGCGGGATATTCGCGATGATCGCCGTATACAAATTTGACACCAGCACGAAGGCATTTTTCCTTGTACCAAGTATGCAAGCTTATCGGGTCGATCCATCCCTCGGATCCGTCCAGCGTTAGGCATCCGCGGTAAAGGCCATCGGTATTGAGGTCTGAAAACAAAACCTTCAGCTCATGGGGATCAAGAGATTGTGTGCTGGCACCCATTTCTTGCTGAAGCGTGAGGCTTTGATCGTGGTCTCCGGCCCGGGCAGCATCAAATAGCAAGAGATAGCCGTTGGACTTAATGGAAACGTCAGTCTGCGTTTTGAGGAAATTGATGCTGTAGAGGCTCATTGCTATGTTGGCCTGAGTGCTGAACTGGCTTCTTAATCCACCACAGCTG
>JAYPXQ010000066.1:4372-11072 GCA_038135595.1 Halieaceae bacterium | reverse complement strand
TAATTTAAAAAAAGTGGCTCGAGGCTATTGCATCAAATTAACGTTCTGTAGTAGCCGGTCCACTTTTGTTATGCACAAAGATGGGGCGATGGGAACTCAGCTGTAATTTAACGATGAAATCCTACAAGAACACTGATAAAAGCCCTGCAAATTATTGTTTTTTATAGGCTAAGTGGTACTGATCAAAATTTAACCAATGTGACATTGGTGACAGACTTCTTGCCTTAGGTGGCACATTGAACAAATTATCCAAAGAGTTATCCACATAATCTGTGGACAGTTTTGATGGGCCATCAGTCGCATACCAGAGCAACATCCTCCAGTAAATGCCGCTGTATCGACTCATGCACCAGCCCCGGCTGATCAACGTGTAACCAGTGGCCTGCGTCTGGCACGGTCTGAACTCTGTTATGCGGGAACCGGCGACTGATCTCGGGCAAGTGGTCTGACGTGATGTAGCCGGATTTATCACCACGAAGAAATAGCGTCGGCGCTAGGCACTGGTGCTGCCCCGAGGGCGGCGCTCGCAAATTTGGGTATCCCGCAGTCAGGCCAGCGAGATTCAGGCACCATTCGTAACCGACTGAACCCCTCATCAGACTCATTAGCAAATAAGCGCGCACCCCGGGCTCTGGGATTACCTCTGCCAGCAGCGCTTCAGCAGCCGCGCGCGTTTGGCAGTGGCCCGCCTGCACCCGCGCCATCACAGCCAGGATCTCCGCGTGTTGAGCGGGGTACTGCACCGGCGCAATATCGGCAACAACCAAGCGTCTCACCTGTGCGGCATGATTCAGCGCCAGTTGCATCGCTACCTTGCCCCCCAGCGAATGTCCTATCACATCAGCCTCGTCAATGCGGTTGGAGGTCATCCATACCGACACTTCCTGGGCGTAGGCGTCCAGTGACGCGGCAGCGAGCCATGGCGAGCGCCCGTGATCAGGCAAATCCAGGCAATGCACTCTGCAGTGAGGCTCGAGCGCTCGCGCTATCCCGCGTAAATTGCTCCCACGCCCAAATAGACCGTGCAATAAAATGACATCGCGGCCCTGTCCACCCGACACCGCTCGGAGCGAATTGTTCATGACTGCCCCTCCTTTGTTAGCATGGGCGTCTGTTTTAAAAGGATCGTCAGCATGCGCAGAATCTCTCTCTCCTCCCTGCCCACCCTACAGTTACCGCAAACGCGAGTAAAAATTCGGCGGCTGGGTCTGGTGGGCACCTTGTATGCCGCCCTCACCGCATGCGGCTCAGCCACTGTGGGCGGGGGTTATAACGCGACAACGCCCAACAATGTTTTCGAACCAACAGTATTCAATCAACTGGATAGCCGTGTCGTTGTCATCGCCAGCGTCAACCTCGGCGTACCTTCGCGCAACTACCTAGCGAAGCGGGAGCCTTTTGTCGACGCCCGGGTCACCGAATATCTTGAAAGTGCTGGCTACGACGTCCGCCCTCAAAGGGAGTTCTCACAGCGCTGGAATAACGCCGTACTGATCTACGGAGACCCCGTCGACCCCACCACGGGCCGGGTAAATCAAAAGTCCTTCATTCAAATAGTGCAAGCAGTCCGCGACCAGCTGCGACAGCAAACCGACATCGGCAGCATTGTTTTCACCGATATCATTGAAAAAGATGTCTATTACGAGCAAGGCCTAAACCGCGTGACTCGCTTCGATGGCGTCACGCGAAAACCGGCTATTCAGGGCGCGGGCAGTGGGGTCACCGCAGAATTTGATTGGGCGCGGGCCGTATCAGCAGCCAGCATCCGAGTTGCCTGGTTCAATATGGATCTCGAGCGCCTGTTTTCAGGCGAAGGCGGCATAGAGGTGACCGACGCCGTAGACACCCGAAGCGGGACGGCTTTCGTGCGCCGCAGGGATGTGCTCGAAAATGAAAACCACATAGACGAGGGCATTGCGATTGCATTTCACCCGGTCATACCGATGAAGAACTGGCCAGGTAACCCCTGATTACGCCAGGACCTCCAAGCCTCTCTCAATACACCACATAGCGGACAGGCCGCCCAATACAAAAATGGGCACGGGACGCAGGGCGGCCATGCGGCTAGCGCCTGCTAATCTCGCGACGGCAGCGAACAGCACAACGAGTAACGCGATAAAGGCCAGTTGACCCAGTTCGATCCCGATATTGAAAGCCAGTAACGCCAGCGGAACGTTTGACTGGGGTAAACCGGTTTCGGCCAGAGCGCCGGCAAAACCCATGCCGTGGAGTAGACCGAAGCCTGCCGCCAACCACCAAGGCTGTCGCCACAACGCACCCCCACCGTCCTCACGTGCCAACTCCACCGCGAGCACGTAAATCGACAGCGCAATCATGAATTCAACCAACGCTACCGGATACTCAAATACGCCAAGCGTTACGACGGCGAGCGTAATACTGTGCCCCACGGTAAAGGCAGTCACGGTGAGTATTAATCGCCGGTTCCAGCCGACCAGAAAAAGAAGACCCATCACAAAAAGCAGGTGGTCCGGACCCTCCCAAATATGCTCTGCACCGAGCTCAATGTAATCTCGCGTGACGCTACCGGCGGTACCCTCAATGGGCACCACGAAGCGGGGCTCAGCCGCCGTGAACACGGCTTGATGAAAAATATCCTGCGCCAGATAGAGTCGAAGCAAAGCGGAAGACTGGTTATCCCCCAACCCACTGACCGATAGTGTCTTACCCACCAACCCGTCAGTGCAGGACAAGTCCATCTGCATGAGCACACCGGTGCCCTCCTGAATCCACGGAGAAGTTGAGGTGATCTCACAATCAGCCGGAAAGACCGGCTCCATGGGCACCGCGGAAACCTTCTGTATCGGCGTCTTCCAGGTCGCGTTAAAACTATTCTCCGAGAGCTGTCTAATCTCGAGAAGCGAGGGCGCGAAGCGGTGCGCAGATACCTCTGAGGAAAAAAGAGCGACGATCAGTAGCAGCCAGATTCTCATGATCGCCTCACCTCATAGCGAGCCATCGCGCTTTCCACCCAATCCTGAATCGACTGCGCCTCAGCCTCGCGGATCAGATCTCGCCCTATTCGCTCGCGCACTTCCTCCAACCCGAGGGTGCGCGGCGCTTCAAATGCTTGCACATAAACGTAATGCTGGCCAAAAACAGACGCTATTGGGCCAAACCATTGATTAGGCTCGACACTCAGCGCGCTCAGCTGCTCGGTAAACACTCCCCCAAAAACGCGCGTTATCTGATCTGGGCTCTGCCTCGAAAATTCATAACCCGATAAAAAAGGCGCACCGAGCAAGCGCGCTTCGGCGGGGCTAAGCTGTTTTGCCTCAATCTCAGCCACCACCCCGCTCATCTCGCTACTGCGATCTGGGGAGAGAAATACATGACTGAAAGAGTAGCGCTCCGGCTCACGCCAGGCCGCCAGATCGCGCTCGTATCGTGCCTCCACCTGCTCGTTGGTGGGAGACGGCGCTGGACGAGTCGCCGCAATCAAGCGCTCCATGATTTGCACCAAGCGGCGCCGAATCACCTCATCAGTCAGGTGCAGCCGCAACGCATAGCCCTGCTCTATCAGTTCGGCGTCGCTAGCCTGAGTGCGGGCGTCCAGAAAGCGCATATTGCGGATAATGCGTTGCTCAACCGCAACGTCACGATAATGAAGCTCTCGCGCGAGGGCTTCTCTAAAGAGCAGTTCGTCTCGCAGTTCCGTGTCGATAAAGCGCTCCAGCACCGCGGGGCTCACCGTGCCTTGGGCAAACTGCGCATAGTTCTGAACCATGGCGTCTAGCCGCTCGGCACTCGGAGGGCCCAGCACTGGCTTGGGTGGAGGAAACGCCCATTGGCTCGCAAGAAACAAACCCATGCCCAGCAGAAGAAACTGAAGCCAGGGTCTTCTGAGCACGCTCATGCTAGTAACACCGTAATACTCAATCGCAGCTTAAAAATGACTAACGACGGTGTCCAAAGACACCTCCGGCAACAACTTGCTTGGACCTTCTCGCGTCCCCAAGTAAAGAAAACCCACCACCTGATCACCCGGAGCCCCCCCGAGCGTCTCGACCACGAGAGGGTCCGTCGCGTAGCCGCCAGTGCGCCAGATGCAACCAAAGCCAAGGGATTCCGCGGCGATCTGCGCAGCTGCCAGAGAGGCTGCAACAGCATGGGCCTGTTCGTCACGACTGATGGTGTCGTGCTCAACCGCGTGCAGCAGTCCCGCGAGTATGAGGGGGGCTCGCATCGGCGCGTTAGCGGCTTTATCGAGCTTTGCCGAGTCAGAGACACCGCGCAACTTGAGACTGTCGACAAAACACTCGCCCAATGCACGTCGACGCTCACCCTGAATCACGACATAACGCCAAGGCCGGAGCCGGCCATGATCGGGGGCCCGCAGCGCGGCTTGCAGAATCTTCGCCACCGCTTCGGCGTCAGGACCAGGTTCAATCAGACGGGCGTGAGAGTTTCGGTTTAGCAGTGTGTCGAGAGCAGACATGGCGACTTAGTAAAAGATGTTTGAGTAGCTTACCAAACTGGGAGCGAAATCAAACGATACGCCATTCCTCTGGCACCGAGGCGCGCACACTGATAGCGCGATCTCCGAACACGACGCTGTCGTCGGTAACCGTGACATCAGCGTCGGTGAGTACGCCCTCGTCAAACCGGTACAGGGGTGACCATTGGCCCGACAGCCGAGAAGCCTCGATCGCGTCTTGGGCTGCGGTAGTTGCTTCTTGTTGGCGACGCCATGCCATCATGGCCTTCTGTCCGTGATGCTTCGCAAGGAGTGCTTCGGTGGTTAGGGGGCTCAACAGTGCCGCCGTGGCATTATTGCCGCCGAATCCTTTGCTATTGATCAGGGCGTAGTCGATGTCTTCGCTTCCTCTCTCAGCCAGCGCAAACGCGAGTCTCTCCGTCACCACGTCTTCGGCAATCGCGTCAATACTCTGAATTCGCGGCACCCTATTATGCTGCCAAATGCCCAGCATCGCGGTGAGTTGATCTCCGGCAGCAGCGCCGAGCGAATGCCCCACATAACTCTTTATGGCTGCCACCGGCCACTCATCCACGCCATAGGCTTGCGCCACTTTGCTCAGCAAGGTCGATTCCGTGACGCGGTTCTGAGGCGTTCCCGTACCATGAGCCTGTACCATCCCACGGCGTCGAAGCCGTTCGTCGCCCAGAATGGCACGCGTGGCCGCAACCGCCTCAGCCACCGTGAGGTAATTGCCGGCACCCGGGCCAGAGATCGATTTCTTAGCTCCGTCGGCCCTAACACCGACGTAGGGCGCAGCCGCCAGAATTGGCGCACCGAGTTCCAATGCCAACGAATCGTCCATCAGCACAACCACCTGCGCGGACTCCGCCATGGTGAATCCACAATTGTCACCAAATGGCCTGCAGGCTCGACGATGGTCTATCGGGGCTTGGTCTGACTGACCGTCGAGCTGGCGCAGCCCCTTATCGGTCGCCAGCGCACCCATGGCAACGTACCCGTCCATGACCTCTACATTCACCGGTGCCTCGGCCGCACCCACCACCGCCACGCGGGAACGCCCGCTGCGGATGTCCTCAATGCCCAGCCTCAGGTTATAGAGAAAAGTGGCGCAGGCGCCCAATGCCGGTCCCGTGGCGCTGAAACTGCCCAGCACATAAGCGCTGATAAAGTCGCCGGGCATTTCCGCGAAGCCAAAGGGGCATTGCTTTGACGTGACGCGGCGTCCTAGCAAGCGCGATCGCAACATGCCGCCAGTGCCTGACTCATCCAGCTGTCCCATGGCGCTGGAGACATAGACGCTGATCGCGTCTCCGGGCACTTTCGACGTGATATCGGACCAATCGATCCCCAGATCAGCAAGCGCGTCAGACATGGCAAAAATTGCCATCTGCACGGCACGCGGATGATTGCGGGAGGGGTATAACCGGCAGGGATCAAATCCACTGGGGAGCTGTCCCGCGGCACTCACCTCAAAGGGTCGGGTACTGGGTAACAGCACCTCAGTCCGCTCTGGAACTGAGACTGTGACCGTTTTGCCGTTCAGCTGCTCTGAGATCGCGCCCGACACCGTGCCGTCAACCACGCCTCCGGGATTGAATTCGAATGTCCCCGGGGCTGCACCCGGGAGCGTCTGTGCGCGTCGGTGCCAACTCACCGCCCGATGGTCAAACCACTGCGGCTCAATTTCTCTGATCAAAGTGTGCCGGAGAATGGCGTCGGTGTCGGGCGTGTCCATCATTTGCCCAAGGGCACTCTCGGTCGCACTGCGCTCCGCCGCGGGAAGCGACTCCCAGATCATCCGCTTGTAGGCGTGTCGGCGAGAGGTTCTGCCCGCGCTATTGACGCCGCCGGCGGCCACCATGATGGGAAGTCTGAGCATACTGTCTCCAAAATCAGTTGCGACAAGCGTCCACGCTACCGACATTGAGGCGTCAGATGGCCGCTGATCGATGCGCTTGCAGTGCTGCGGGAGTGTACGCTGGACAAGCGCAAAAACTATGCGTATACAGCCATATATTATGCAAATATCGCCACTTTTAGCGTCGCCCTTTCGCGTTGCCGCACTGGTACACGAGCACATGCTGGCGTCTTCCGTCACCCTGCCCATGGAAATTCTGACAGGTGCAGCGCAAACCAAAAGCCAGCGCTCGGTGCAAACTTTGCAGTTCGAGTGTTTTAGCTCTAGCGGCGGCCTGCTCGTCACGCAAAGTGGGCTCTCCATCGCCACCCAACCACTGGACG
>JAYPXQ010000066.1:0-4362 GCA_038135595.1 Halieaceae bacterium | reverse complement strand
CCATCAGTCACATCGATCTCATGATCATCCCCGCTATCTGGCGTCATCCGGGTCGCGTGATTCGCAAGCACCCCGATCATATAGAGCGAATCTCGGCGCACGTAGCCCAAGGCGGGCTGACAGTGAGCGTTGGCTCGGGTACTTTTTTACTGGCAGAGACAGGCACCATGGCGGGTCGGTCAGTCACCACCCATTGGCAGTGGTTTGACACTTTCGCGGCCCGTTATCCCGCTATCCAGCTGGAGCGACAGCAACTTATTACCCAGTCCGGTCCCATCTATTGCGTCAGTAGCGTCAACTCGGTCGCCGACCTGATGGTCTACCTCTGCTCAGAAATTTTTTCGATGCGGGCCGCCCGACACATCGAGAACCAATTTTCTCCCGAAATCAGACAGCGCTTTTCACCCTCAACCGTGGGGGCTCCCCGCGACCTGCATGGAGATGAACTGGTGGCTGATGCGCAAATTGAAATCGCCAAAGATCTCCGTGGCATACCGTCAGTGCCTGATCTCGCTGCCCGATTAGGGGTCAGCGCACGCACCCTGTCTCGCCGATTTAAAATGGCGGCGGGTCTCTCTATCGGCGACTACGCGCTGCAGCGGCGCCTCGATGAGGCGCAATCGTTACTCAGACGGACTAACCTCTCGGTTACCGAAGTGGCGTTTGAGGTGGGTTTGACAGATCCATCGCACTTTACCCGAGTGTTCAGAAAACAGCTTGGCTTGACGCCCACGCGTTACCGAGCCGCCGTGCGCGATAAAGCGTTCTCTTCCGAGCAGCGAACGCGATGAACTTGCAGGCACGCCGCGGTTGGGGCTAAATGCCCGCCCGACGCACAACTATGAGGATCAACGGTGAGCGACGTATTGATCATTGGTGGCGCCCGAACGCCCATGGGCGGACTGTTGGGAGACCTCTCCGAGGCTACCGCAAATGAATTGGGAACGACCGCCATCGCTGCCACATTAGAGCGCACCGGGGTCGCACCGGAGGCGATCGATGAGGTGTTTATGGGATGCGTGCTCCCAGCGGGATTAAAACAGTGTCCCGCACGGCAAGCGATGCTAGGGGCCAACATACCGAGCAGCACCGGCGCCGTGACGATTAACAAGGCCTGCGGTAGCGGCATGCAGGCCACCATATTTGGCGCAGACAGTATTACCGCCGGTACTAACCAACTGGCCATCACGGGGGGTCTCGAGAGCATGTCCAATGCCCCGCAATTACTGCTTACCGGCCGCAAGGGGCAACGGCTGGGACACTCCCAACTCTATGACCATATGTTTTACGACGGGCTCGAAGACGCTTACACCGGTGCCGCGATGGGTACATTTGCGCAGAAAACTGCTGACGAGCACGGTCTGACCCGAGAAGAGATGGACGCCTTCGCCATCGAGAGCCTCACCCGTGCGCAGCGCGCAATCGACCAAAGCCTGAACAGTCAGGAAATTGCGCCGGTGACAATACGCACGCGAAGGGGTGAGCACTGTGTGTCGATTGACGAACAGCCGCACAAGGCTAATTTGGAGAAGATTACGCAGTTGCGCCCTGCCTTCGCCAAGGATGGCACTATTACGCCTGCTAATTCGAGCTCGATTTCCGACGGCGCAAGCGCATTACTGCTTGCCAGCGAAGCCGCAGTAGCGTCCCACGGCTTGACGCCGCGAGCGCGCATCATCGGCCATACAAGACACAGCCTGGCGCCCGAGTCCTTTACCTTGGCGCCGATCGGTGCGGTGGAGAAGCTGCTCGCCAAAACAGGCTGGTCGGCGTCGGACGTCGACCTTTGGGAGGTTAACGAAGCATTCGCCATGGTAACGATGCTGACGATGCGGGCTTTGGATCTTGACCCCGCCTGCGTCAACGTCCACGGGGGCGCTTGCGCTCAGGGACATCCCATTGGCTCAACGGGATCACGCATCATCGTTACACTGATGCATGCGCTGGAGTATTACGGCAAGACGCGGGGCATCGCCGCGCTCTGCATCGGCGGTGGGGAAGCAACTGCCATGGCCATTGAACTGATCTAAATCGACGACGCGAATAACTGACATGCTGAGTGACATTCCAACTCTGCTCGACGACATCAGCGCAGGTCGCATGGTGATCCTGATGGATGATGAGGATCGGGAGAACGAAGGTGACCTGATCATCGCGGCGGAAAAAGTCACGCCTGAAATTATCAATTTTTTCGCAACAGAAGCCTGTGGTCTGATCTGTATGCCGATCACACCGGAGCGTGCCCGACTCCTTAAGTTACCCCTGATGGTGCGAGACAATCGATCGCAACACGAGACCAATTTCACCGTGTCAATTGACGCAACCGAACAGGTAGCGCCGGGCGTGAGTGCGGCGCAAAGAGCGCACACCATCCGGGCTGCTATTGCAGCGCACGCAACGGCCAAAGATA
This sequence comes from Halieaceae bacterium, assembly GCA_038135595.1. Classification (GTDB taxonomy): domain Bacteria; phylum Pseudomonadota; class Gammaproteobacteria; order Pseudomonadales; family Halieaceae; genus Luminiphilus. The sequence goes on along the minus strand of JAYPXQ010000066.1, from coordinate 1,952 downwards.
TTCGACAGCCGGGTCACATTTTCCCCCTAGTGGCAAAACCCGGAGGCGTGCTCAAACGGGCGGGTCATACCGAAGCCGGGGTGGATTTAGCGCGCATGGCCGGACTCGCACCCGCTGCCGTCATTGTCGAGATTATGAATCCAGACGGCACCATGGCACGCCGCCCTCAGCTGGAGGTTTTTGCAAAAGAACACGGCCTCAATATGGGGACCATAGCCGACCTGATTGAATACCGGTCCCTGCACGAACAGTCGGTCGAGCTACACAGTGCTGAAGCAATTCATACCGAGTGGGGGCAGTTCCAGCTCCACACCTTTCGGGATCTTATCGACGATACCCTCCACTTTGCGCTGAGCCTCGGAAATCTTGAGGAGGCAGGTGCCGTACCGGTAAGAGTGCAGCCAATCAGCACCCTGAGAGACTTACTCGGCACACAGATGAACCCTAATAATGGCGGCGGCTGGTCGTATCGCGCGGCAATGCGCTACGTCGCAGAGGAAGGCCGCGGGGTGGTCGTTCTGCTGGGTGGCACTGAGACATCGAACTCCGTATTGGAGGACCTCAATCATTTACTCCACGAGGAGCAGCGTCCGCAGCCCCCTCAAAATTATCGCCTCATTGGTACCGGCGCTCAGATTTTGCGGCACCTGGGTCTCAGTGAAATGAAGCTGATGTCAGCGCCGCTGCACTTCAATGCACTCTCGGGCTTTAATCTCAATGTCTCGGAGTTCGTGGCCGCGCCCCCGTAGTCAAACTAGCGCGATACCCTACTCTTCATCAGCATCGGAGCGGCAAAGTATTCTCAGCGGTGAAAGGTGACCACCTCTGCCAAACCAGCGCGTTCTGTCCGAACCTCGTTCACGGCCGTGTCCGTGGGATATCCAAAGGACATACCAAACATGAGTTGCTCATGATCGCCAAGGGATAGGGTCGGCCGAATCACATTCGCCAGAAAAGCCAGTGCCGTTTGCGGGCAGGAACCGAGGCCATGGGCGGTAAGCCCCAACATAACGGTTTGGGCGTACATCCCAAGATCGCATGCCTCTCTCAGACCAAAGCCGGTGGGGAGGGTAAAGAACGCGACCGCGGGCGCATCAAAAAAACTGAAATTGCGCATGAACCATGCGTTGCGCTCTGCCTTCTGTTCTCGCGCAATACCCAGTGAGTCATAGAGCGCCGCTGCCGACGCATATTGGCGCTCCTTATACACGCCGTCGTACTGGCCGTCGTAAGGGAAATCAAGGGCGATTTCGCCGGCGGCAAACTTGGCGGGGAGCTCGGCGCGCAGTCGCTCTAATGTCTCTCCAGTCACTACATGCACAAACCAGGGCTGAGTGTTGCAGTTGCTGGGCGCTCGCTGTGCCGCACCAAATACTGCCGAAATGACTTCCTCGGGCACGGGATCGGACTTAAAGTCGCGCATCGAGCGCCGGGCATTGACGATATCCAGAAAAGTATTACTCGTGTTCCGTGTATCCATAAGCTCTCGTAGCTTCCTCGAGTGACAAAAGTCGTTTGCACAAACCTAGTAAATTCGATCCCAGATAGGCGTCCAGCTGGGTGCTGTATTGACGGGTTCGGATTTGGAGCCCGCAAGAACATACGCCAGCAGTTCCGATAGTCTAATAGCTCCCGATTACGAGAAAAAATACGCCTCACTCATCGGAATTGAGGCCGCACCGGGCCGGAGACTGTATCATCCTGACCCACCAGCGCACTCAGCAATCGAGACGCTGGGTAAATCTAATCACTTTCGACCCCTATAAAGCAAAATACGCGGTTATTGAGAAATAGAAAAATGCAAAACTTATATGGACCAGCTGCTGTATTGGGAATGATCATTGGCGCGGCGATCATCGCCGATGACTTTATTCGACCGCATCCCCATCACTCACCGATGACACGGCCAACAGGGCATGCTGCCCCGCCGTTTCCCCGACAGGACCACAAGG
>JAYPXQ010000065.1:0-11656 GCA_038135595.1 Halieaceae bacterium | reverse complement strand
TACTACTCACGAATGGGGTTTCACTGGCAGCATGACATCAGCCAAAGCCAAAACCCCGACAAAAAAAACCCGAGATCAATCTGCCGGGCCACCGCCGCTTCGAGACAGTGCCGCTGAGGCCATCGCCCACTTCCTCTCCACGCTCGATGGAGAGGCCTGTAGCGACCTCTACGACATGGTGTTGCATCAGGTGGAAGAACCCCTGCTCCGCGCTGTTATGGAATACAGCCAACAGAATCAGAGCCATGCTTCTGCCATGCTGGGGTTGAATCGCGGGACCCTGCGCAAAAAATTGCGGCAGCACGGACTGCTCAGTGAGCCTGCACCCCCAAAACGCAAGCGGGGCGCTCGCCCTGCCGAGAACACTCGCCAACAACGCCCCAGTAAACGGAGAACCTAACGCATGAGCGAAGCCGGACTGTCCCCCATCAGGCGCGCCCTGATCAGTGTTTCGGATAAATCCGGTATCGTGGATTTTGCGCGGGCGCTCGCCGAACAGGGCGTTGAATTGCTCTCAACCGGGGGCACCTGCCGTTTGCTTCGCGAGGAAGGACTGAGCGTTATCGAGGTATCCGACCACACCGGCTTTCCCGAAATGATGGATGGCCGGGTCAAGACGCTGCACCCGAAAATTCACGGCGGCATATTGGGCCGGCGCGGCACCGATGATGCCATCATGGCCGAGCATGGCATTCCCCCGATCGATCTCGTGGTCGTCAACCTCTACCCCTTCGAAGCCACTGTGGCCAACCCGGATTGCTCCATGGAAGACGCCGTGGAAAATATCGACATTGGCGGCCCGACCATGGTGCGTGCGGCAGCAAAAAACCATCGCGATGTCACGATTGTGGTGTCGGCCGACGACTATCCGCGCATCCTCGAAGAGCTGGTGGAACATGATGGGCACACCACCTTCGCGCTACGATTTGATCTCGCGATTCGCGCTTACGAACATACGGCAGCCTACGACGGCATGATCGCCAACCACTTTGGTTCACTGACCGAAGGCGGCTCACCGCGTTACCCACGCACCTTTAATTTGCAGCTTCAAAAAGTGCAGGAAATGCGCTACGGCGAAAATCCTCACCAGAGTGCTGCCTTTTACCGCGAGGCCCGGCAACAAGAAGTGGGTATCAGCGCGGCGGAGCAACTCCAGGGAAAAGCGCTCTCCTATAACAATGTGGCCGACACCGACGCTGCGCTCGAGTGCGTCAAAACCTTTAGCGAACCTGCCTGTGTGATTGTGAAACACGCTAACCCCTGCGGCGTTGCCATCGGCGCGGATTTGCTCACAGCCTATGACCTCGCCTTTCACACCGATACTGAGTCTGCTTTTGGCGGCATCATCGCTTTCAACCGAACCCTCGACGGCGAAACCGCTACGGCCATTGTGGAGCGACAATTTGTCGAAGTGATTATTGCGCCGGAAATATCGCCAGAGGCGATTGCCGCAGTATCGAGCAAGGAAAACGTGCGTCTACTGCGCACAGGGCTATGGTCCGCACCCAGTGCCGCGCGGGATTTCAAGCGGGTAAACGGCGGGTTACTGGTGCAGGATCGTGACGACGGCATGGTAGACCGCGAAGACCTCCGAGTTGTGAGCCAACGCGCTCCCTCTGAGGCCGAGTGGGCAGACCTCTTGTTTGCCTGGAAGGTGGCCAAATTCGTCAAGAGTAACGCCATCGTTTACGCCGCAAATCAGCGCACCGTCGGCGTCGGTGCCGGGCAAATGTCGCGGGTCAATTCGGCACGCATTGCGGCGATCAAAGCGGAGCATGCCGGGCTAGAGGTCAAGGGTGCTGTGATGGCCTCCGACGCATTCTTCCCCTTTCGGGATGGCATCGACAACGCCGCCGAGCGCGGGATTGCTGCGGTGATTCAACCGGGGGGCTCCATGCGCGACGAGGAGGTCATTGCCGCAGCAGACGAAGCGGGAATGGCCATGGTCTTTACCGGCATGCGCCATTTTAGGCATTGAGGGCCCAGCGATGAACATACTGGTTGTGGGAGGCGGAGGTCGAGAGCACGCCCTCGCCTGGAAACTCTCCCAGCCCGACTACGTGCAGCGGGTCTATGTGGCACCCGGGAATGCGGGCACCGCCGCAGAACCCAAGCTGGAAAATATCGACATTGACCCGCTCGATACCGAGGGTCTCGCCGATTTTGCCGAGGCACACCGGTGCGCACTCACCGTCATCGGGCCCGAGGCGCCGCTGGTTGCAGGGGTCGTTGATCACTTTACCGCGCGGGGCCTCGCTTGCTTTGGGCCCAGTGCGGGAGCCGCGCAGCTGGAGGGCAGTAAAGCCTTCACCAAAGATTTTCTGGCGCGACACCAGATCCCCACCGCGTCCTATGCGGTGTTTACCGAGATGGAGGCTGCCCTGAGCTACGTGCGCGAGCAAGGCGCCCCCATCGTCATCAAAGCCGACGGCTTGGCGGCGGGCAAAGGCGTGATTGTCGCCATGACCTTAGCGGAGGCAGAGACCGCGGTGCACGATATGCTCGCGGACAACAAGTTTGGCGATGCCGGTGCCCGGGTAGTGGTCGAGGGTTTTCTGGAGGGGGAGGAAGCCAGTTTTATCGTGATGGTAGACGGCACCCACGTGCTCCCCATGGCGACGTCGCAGGACCACAAACGGATTGGCGAGGGTGATACTGGCCCCAATACCGGGGGGATGGGCGCCTACTCTCCCGCTCCGGTGGTTACCGATAGCGTGCACGACAAGGTCATGGCGCAGGTGATTCTGCCCACGGTGCGGGGGATGGCTGCCGAGGGACATTCCTACACGGGTTTTCTGTACGCAGGCCTCATGATCGATGGCGACGGCAATCCCTCCGTTATCGAATACAACTGCCGTTTTGGAGACCCCGAGACCCAACCCATCATGCACCGGCTACAAAGTGATCTGGTTGCGCTGTGTCAGGCGGCTCTCGAAGGCCGGCTCGATGACACCAGCGCGCAATGGGATCCGCGCCCGGCGGTGGGGGTTGTTCTTGCCGCAGGGGGCTACCCCGGCGCCTATGAAAAAGGACACGCGATCTCTGGCCTTGAGGGCGATTGGCCTGAGACCACCAAAGTCTTTCACGCCGGTACCCGGACAGCAGGCCCAGCGACGGTCACCGATGGTGGGCGGGTGTTGTGTGTCAGCGCCCTCGGAGAATCCATTGCCGCTGCCATTGCCAACGCCTATGCGGGGGTCGATCAGATTAACTGGCAAGATATGACCTACCGCCGCGATATTGGTTGGCGGGCCATAGACCGTTAAGCTTGGGCCATGACTGACGTTACGACCTCCGTACCCCGACGCTCCCTGAGCGGTATCGACCGTTTGCTGAGCACAGTGGATCAGCGCCTGCGAGATTTAACCGCGCGATCAACATCCAGCGCCCAGGGCCCGTCTCGCGCCTCACCCGCAGCGGGGCACAAGGAGCCACCCCTCAGCGCGCGCGAGCGCGAACACGCAGGCGGCTTGATGCGGGTCAATCACACCGGCGAAGTCTGCGCCCAGGCGCTGTATCAGGGACAGGCTCTCGTTGCGCGCTCGGAGGCAACGCGGGAAAAATTAATCTCAGCTGCGCAGGAAGAAGCGGACCATCTGGCCTGGTGCGAAGCGCGCCTGAATGAACTGGAGACAGCACCAAGTCGCTTGAATCCGCTCTTTTATGCGGCGTCCTTCGCGCTCGGGGCGGCGACCGCGCTGGCGGGGGACAGGGTCAGTTTGGGTTTTGTACACGCCACCGAAGAACGGGTTGCCAGCCATCTCAGGGCGCACCTCAAAGCCTTACCCGGTGAAGATCGAAAATCCCAGCTGATCCTGCAACAGATGCTGACTGATGAAGAGCGCCATGGTGAAGAGGCGCTCTCTCACGGTGGGCAGGAATTTCCCCGCCCGGTGAAAGATGTCATGAGTCTTGCCAGCAAACTCATGACCCGCACCACTTACTGGGTCTGAGCGACTCCCTCCGGACCTGCTGCTTCCTCAATCGCGTAGCTGTGTGACACCGTCACGCCCGCCTGAGTAAACATGATCGAGGCGGAGCAGTATTTTTCGGCAGACAACTCCACCGCGCGCTTCACCTGCGCCTCCCGCAGGCCAAACCCGGACACCACAAAATGAAGCCGCATCTCGGTAAAGACCGCCGGTACCGCATCCGCCCGCTCGGCATGGAGCTCAACCCGGCAGTCAGTAATGTGCTGCCGGGACTTCTTGAGCATGCTGACCACGTCATAGAGCGCACAGCCACCCGTGCCCAGCAGTAACATCTCCATCGGTCGCAGCGATTGGTTACGCCCGCCGAGATCCTCCGGGCCATCCATGACCACCGCATGACCCGACCCCGACTCGCCGACAAACATCGCGCCATCGACCCACTTGACGGTGCCCTGCATCTTTTACTCACTCCTATCCATTTTCTGTCGCCCGCTAAACGGCAAACAGTCGCTTCAGTTCAGAACCCGGGTCCTCGGCGCGCATAAAGGCCTCGCCGATCAAAAACGAATGCACACCTCTCGCGCGCATCCTGGCAACTTGCTCGGGGGTGCTAAAACCACTCTCGGTGACCACCTGCACCCCGGCCGGGATCTGCTCCAGAAGATCGAGGGTGGTATCGAGGGAGGTCTCGAAGGTATGCAGGTTACGGTTGTTAATCCCGATCATATCGGCGCCCAGAGTGAGCGCCTCATCGAGCTCACGCGCGTCGTGAACTTCGATCAAAGCATCCAAGCCCGCATCCATAGCGCAGTCATAAAGCGAGCGCAAAACCGGCAGGTCGAGGCACGCCACAATCAGAAGAATCGCGTCTGCCCCCAGCGCCCGCGCTTCCCAGATTTGATAGGGATCGAGGGTAAAATCCTTCCGGAGTACGGGCAGTGCGCAGGCGGCGCGCGCCTCCTGCAGGTAAGCGTCTGCCCCCTGAAAGAAATCGATGTCGGTCAACACCGAGAGACAGGTAGCGCCACCTTGTTCATAGCTCGCTGCGATGTCGCCTGGGTAAAATTCCTCTCGTATCACCCCTTTACTGGGGCTCGCCTTTTTTACCTCGGCAATTACCGCGGGATCTCCCGCCGCTACCCGATCTGCCAGCGCCCGCCGAAAGCCGCGACAGGGCGCCATCGCCGCCGCCGCTCGCTGGACCGCCTCAAGTGGTCGATCCTGCCGCCTTGAAGCCACTTCTTCTTGCTTGCGATCAAAGATCGTCTTCAAGACCGTAGGTGCGGTGAGCTTGGCAGTCATGCGTCCGCTCCCGATGACTGACCCAGCTTCTGGGTAAGGGCGACAAAAGCCTCCAGCTTCTCGAGCGCCGCTCCCGACGAGATTGCAGCCTCGGCGGCAATCATGCCCTCACTCAAGGATGCAGCTTTACCCGATACGTAAATACCGGCCCCCGCATTCAGGGTGATGATGGAGCGGGCTTTGCCAGGCGCGGGATCTGCCTCGCCGCCTAAGGCGGCGCGAATCAATGCCGCTGAGTCAGCCGCAGTCGATACCTGCAGTCCGGCGAGGGACGCGTGGGCGTGGCCGTAATCGTCGGGTACGATCTCGATCGGCGTAATGGCACCGTCCTTCAATTCGTATCCGCGGGTCGGCGCGACAACCGAAATCTCATCAAGACCATCGTCGCTGTGCAGCACCAGCGCATGGGTGCTGCCCAATTCGCGCAATGCTTGCGCCAACGGCTCGCACAGCGCTGCGTCGTAGACACCCAGCACCTGGCGCTGAACCGACGCCGGGTTGGTGAGGGGTCCCAACACATTAAACAGCGTCCGCATGGCGAGCTCGCGACGCGGCCCGATCGCGTGTTTCATTGCGCTGTGGTGTGCAGGGGCAAAAAGAAAGCCAACGCCAATCGCACCCACACACTCCGCAATCTGCTGGGGCGTCAGTTCCAGACACACCCCCAGCGCCTGCAAAACATCGGAAGACCCACTGCTGCTCGACACCGACCGGTTACCGTGTTTCGCCACCGAAGCACCCGCCGCCGCTGCGACAAAGGTCGCCGCGGTAGACACATTAAATAGGTTGGCACCGTCTCCCCCCGTGCCTACCAGGTCGATCAGGTTTGGCGAAGTTACGGCCACTGGTGTGGCCAATTCGCGCATCACTTCGGCGGCGCCAGTGATTTCCTCAATCGATTCGCCCTTCATTCTAAGGGCCACCAAGAGGGCACCGATCTGCGCCGGGGTGGCGTCACCGCTCATCACCTGTGTCATGACGTCGCGCATTGCGGCCCGGGACAACGACTGCCCCGAGACCAGTTGACTGAGTGCTGTGGTGATCGACATCGGTGGAATTTAGGTCCTGGTAACTAATAAACGGTTCGCGCGCCAGCGCTCAGCGGCAGCGTGCCAGAAATCGATCCAGCAGGGCATGGCCATGCTCGGACAGAATGGATTCAGGGTGGAACTGTACGCCCTCCACGTCCAGCTCGCGATGACGCAGCCCCATAATGGCCTCACGCTCACCGGACTCATAGGCGGTCCAGGCAGTCACTTCGAGGCAATCGGGTAAGGTGTCTGCATCAACAACCAGGCTGTGATACCGCGTTGCGGTAAAAGGACTGGGTAGATCAGTAAATACGCCCACTCCGGCGTGGTAAATCGGACTGGTTTTACCGTGCATCACCTGCTGCGCCCTCACAATCTGCCCACCGAAGACCGCACCGATACTTTGCAGGCCCAAGCAAATACCGAAGATGGGTAGCTTGCCTGCAAAATGTCTAATCACTTCCATCGAAATGCCAGCCTCCGTGGGCGAACACGGGCCGGGAGAGATGCAGATCCCCCGTGGAGCTTTCGCCTCGATTTCCGTCAAAGAGATGGCGTCGTTTCGTTGCACGTCGACATCGGCACCCAATTCCCACAGGTACTGGACCACGTTCCAAGTGAACGAGTCGTAGTTATCAACCATCAGAATCATTGTTTGCTCTTCAAACAGGTCCGCCACTGGGTAGGCACATCGGTCGCGCTCTGACGGCAAGGACATGGGGCCCTAAATGCCATTTGCGCAAAACCGCTTTTGCCCTCACCTGACGCTTTCACCCCGACGCAAGGATCGGAGAAAGCGCGGCATTGTGCCACAGTCAGCAAACACCCACAAAAATTCAGGGAAAAGCGCTAAATGTAATTAAAAGTATCTAAAAAGTATGTATCTGTATTCATTTTCTTCCAAATCCGCCGATCGTCGCGCTTGCAACAGCGATGGGGGGCTTGACCAGCCAGCCTTTATTTCCCGAACGGCGTGACAATGCCGCTCAAACACGCTCTCGCCCTACCTTCTCATTGGGCTGTGCGATGGCATTATTGCCGATTCACGCCCACCCACACTTAAATTGCGGAATAAGTGCAGCTAAAGGGGCGTCAATAGGGTAATGGTGCTCTGGTGCGCACATCGCCCCAGTGTTATGTTGTAAGGCTTTTTCTCATTAGGTCCCGGACATTGTGCACAAAATACTCCGACAACTTGCTGTGATTTGTATGGCAATGGCCTCGCCGCTGGTGCTGGCCGAAGCCATTTTCAAGTATGGCGGGCACACTTACAAAATCATCTCAGAACCCGCCTCGTGGGCAGATGCATCAAGCGCAGCCGCTGCAATGCAACTGGGTGGCAAGCAGGGGTACCTCGCCCGAGTGAACTCAGCGAGCGAAAATACGGCCATCCTAGAAGCCGTCACGGCGCATTTAACCGAAGAGGAACTGGCCGCCAGTCTGGCACAGGATGGCTCTGATACGCCTTTTATCTGGCTTGGCGGCTCAGATAACAGCGTGGAGGGCCGGTGGATATGGTCAGACAACGGTGACCAGTTCTGGCAAGGCGACTTTAATGGCAACCCCGTCAACGGCCTTTTCACTAACTGGGGCATTCAACCTGACAGCGCCACCGGCGACGAAGACGCCCTCGCCATGGGACTAGCCGATTGGCCCGAGCCTTTTTTTGATCTGGGCACCGCGGGCCAGTGGAACGATTTAAATGGCAACACGCCTCTAGTTTACGTGGTCGAGTTCAGCGGCTTGAGCGATATCCGCCTAGAGATTGACGAGCCCACTCCGGGCGGAGATCATACTGGCATTGGTAATGTCAGGGGCTGGGCCATCTCCAGCAATCACATTGAACGGGTAGAGATTTTTATAGATGGCGCGTACCAATTTGACATCCCGCACGGTGGAAGTCGGGGCGACGTAGGAAATGCCTTTCCCAAGATTGAAAACAGCGCGCTGTCAGGGTACGCCGCAGCAGTCAACTACAACAATCTCAGCCCAGGCGAACATGAGCTGGTCGTCAGGGCCAGTGACACTTTTGGTTCAACTATCGAGCGGCAGGTTACCTTCGAAGTCATCCGCTTCGAAGAAAGTTTCATTAGCGCAAGCGATGATTTCGAGCTGGGCTGGGCGGGATTAGCGGCCTTGGGCAGAACTATTACTATTTACGGCGCCATGATTGGCGAGCATCGCTACAACCTGACGCTGCAATGGCGCGCCAGCACTCAGGGTTTCGAGATCATCCGAATACAGAAGCTGGAATACCAGTAACCCTCGCTCGGGAGCGGTGTAGACCAACGCTACCCGCTATCGCTGGCGTTAGTTCCCGCACATCGCTACTGCGCGCAACATGGCGCGCGCTTTGTTAAGCGTCTCTTCCCACTCTGCGCTGGGTACCGAATCTGCAACTACCCCAGCACCCGCCTGAATCCGGAGCTGGTTGTCCTTGATGACCGCGGTGCGAATGGCAATGGCAGTGTCCATCTCGCCAGACCAAGACACATAGCCCACCGCGCCCCCGTAAATGCCGCGCTTTACTGTCTCCAACTCGTCGATTATTTCCATCGCTCGCAGTTTTGGCGCGCCGCTCAAGGTCCCCGCCGGCAAGGTGGCTTTCAGCGCATCCATCGGGCCCACTCCTTCGCGCACCCTCGCTGATACGTTCGATACGATGTGCATCACGTGGGAGTAGCGCTCTACCACCATATTTTCGGTGAGCGCCACGGACCCGGGCTCGGCAATCTGCCCGACGTCATTGCGGCCCAAATCAATCAGCATCAAATGCTCTGCGATTTCCTTCTGATCGCTCAGCAACTCCTGCGCGAGTGCGGCATCCTCCGCCGCATCGCGGCCCCGCTTGCGCGTACCCGCGATCGGTCGCACTGTCACCTCACCCTTCTCAAGACGCACCAAAATCTCAGGCGAGGAGCCGACAATCTGAACTTCACCCAGATCCACAAAATACAGATAGGGCGAGGGATTCAAATGGCGCAGGGCGCGGTACAAAGTCAGCGGAGATTTATCGAAAGGCAGCGTCATTCTCTGGGATGGCACCACCTGCATCACATCACCGGCGAGGATGTATTCTTTTATCTGCTCGACCCACCCCTCAAAAGTCGCTTGATCGGTGGCAAAATGCGCGCGCGACTCGATCTCGCGGGTATCGCTTTCCGCGAGCGATACCGGCTCTAGTGGCGCTCCCTCGAGGGACAGTTGCGCTTCCAGAGCGTCAAGCCTTGCAATCGCATCGGCGAAAGCGTTTGGTTCACAAACATCAGCATTGATAATCAAGGTGAGCGCACCCGCGAGATTATCGAACACCACCACTTCCTCAGACAGCATGAGAGATAAATCGGGTAATGCCATGTCATCCGGGGGCGCCGAATCGGCAAGGCGATTTTCGACGTAGCGGACGGTGTCGTAACCGAAGTAACCCACCCAGCCGCCGTGAAATACCGGCAGCTCAGGCATGGGCGCGCTGTGATAGCGCGCGCGGATTTGATCAAACGCCGCGAGGGGATCCTCGGTATGAATCACTTCGAGGGGGCTCTCGCCCTCATAAAGGGTCAGGGTATCGCCCGAGACCGCGAGCCATTTTTTAGCGGGGAGCCCGATGATGGAGTAACGGCCCCAACGCTCCCCCCCCTGCACCGACTCGAACAAAAATGATCGCTGCCCTCTCGCTAGCTTGTTATAGGTAGACAGTGGCGTCTCGGTATCGGCAAGTATTGAGCGGGTCACTGGAACGCGGTTAAAACCCTGCGCGGCCAGCCGCTCAAACGCATCACAGGTGATCGTGCGGGTCACGCCGACTGGACGCCCTTGAGCGCAGACCGCATCGCATTGATCGCGGCTTCATAGGAGGGTTGGTTAAAAATGGCTGAACCGGCAACGAAAGTATCAGCGCCCGCCCTCGCAATGTCGGCAATATTGCCCGGCCCCACGCCACCGTCAATCTCGAGGCGAATCGGCAGACTGGCCTCGTCAATCAGTGCCCGTGCCGCGCGACACTTATCCAGGGTGGAGGGGATAAACGACTGTCCGCCAAACCCGGGGTTTACCGACATCAGCAGTATCAGGTCGACTTTATCCATCACGTAGCGGAGTGGCTCGAGGCCGGCCGCCGGATTAAACACCAGGCCCGCCTGACAGCCGGCATCGCGAATCATTTGCAGTGAGCGATCGACATGGGTAGACGCATCGGGATGAAAGCTGATGACGCTGGCGCCCGCGTCGGCAAACATGCCGATCAGCGCATCGACGGGTTCCACCATCAGGTGGACATCAATCGGGGCTTCGATACCAAAGTCCCTTAACGCCTTGCAGACCATGGGCCCGATCGTCAAGTTGGGTACGTAATGGTTGTCCATCACGTCAAAGTGCACCCAGTCGGCGCCGTCTTTTAAAACCTGATCAACCTCTTCACCCAGCCGCGCAAAATCCGCTGAAAGAATGGAGGGGGCAATCACAAAGGGTTGCATAGCGTTAACTCAAAAGGCGTTGTCGGTAATGGTACTGTGTGAAGGCAATTGATGCGACTCACCCATTGATTGCGGCGAGGCGCTCGGGAGTGCCGACGTCACTCCAGACACCCTCGTAATACTGGCCCGATAATCGCCCCTCGGCGATGGCCTTATCCAGTAGCGGTTTTAAGGGGCGTTTCCCGGGGACGGCGCCGGCGAAGAATGCCGGGTCATATACTGCGATGCCACTGAAAGTGAGGGTCTCCAGAGCCTTCTCTTCTGGGCTCTTATCCGGGCATTTATCACTCAGGGGCTGATGAACGCGTCGCCCGTTGAGGACAAAATCTCCCGCAGGATGATGCTCGGGATTCGCCACCAATATGAGGTGCGCACCGCCGGGGCCAACCCCCATCTCGTGCAGTGTCTTAAACGGAAAATCCGTAAAGATATCGCCATTCACCACCGCAAAAGGCGCATCACCCAGGTGTGGCAACGCCTGAATAATGCCGCCTGCAGTTTCAAGGGGGACGCTCTCTCGGGAGACCTGAATGTGTACGCCCCAGCGACTGCCATCGCCACAAAATTCAGCCACTTGCTCGCCCAGATGCGCCGCATTGACTACGAAATCGGTGAAGCCTGCTTCGCGCAAGCGCTCGATATGGTGCGCCAGTAGCGGCTTGCCTCTCACGGGCAATAGCGGTTTTGGCGCGGCATCGGTCAGGGGGCGCATCCGCCGGCCCTCTCCCGCGGCCAGTATCATCACTTTCACAGCTACCCTTACCGCCTCTCCAGCGGGTTAGCCCGCTGGTACCAATGCTGCTCCGCAACGCGCGGCATGACGACTTCCTCAAACCACCATGAAAAATCGGCAATGGCGGACTCGGCCTCATAAAGCCCCAGCGCTTCGCGGGTGTACGCCAATACCAGCGGCAAATCG
>JAYPXQ010000064.1:5511-11726 GCA_038135595.1 Halieaceae bacterium | reverse complement strand
ACTCATGCAACCACCGGTAGTTGTGAACAATTTTGGGTGACATGGGTTCAGCGCGTGCCGCATAAACATCGGGGTTTACTGCGTTGAACACCCCCCCAACCAGAAAAGGTCGCCAGCGCACGGGGGCGCAGGTTTCCACAATAATCGGCTGAAGATTATTGAACGCGAGGTAGGTCCACGGCGACGACAGGTCGTAAAATACTTCCAGGGTCTTCATGAGGGGAGCGCTTCTGCAAACGGCCACCCCCGATGCTCTCCGGATACGCGCGTCGTTGCAAGCCTCTCGGATTGGGTTGCTGCGAAGAAGAGCTCACGCTAGGGCACCCTGACCCTGCCACCCGAGCCACTACCCGTCGGCCACTGACTTTATGTTCAAGTACTGTGGTGACGGGCATGGCTATTACCGGCTATCAGTAGTCGGTGGTAACGGGAGCCTCATTGGCTATCGAAACCGACAAGCTTGCTGCCTGCGACTGCTCTGCCATCAGAAACGCGCTGACAAACAACATAACAACGCCGCCGATAAGAATACGTAGATCTTGCATGGTTGACCTCCTGTCAATGTGGAGTGGCTTCCTGCCACTCCGACAGGGTAGTCAAATCCGGCCGATCGCTCAATGTCAGAAATAACAATCAAGCGTGCCTGTCTATTCAACTTCAGGGCCGTCGGCTGTCAATCGGGCCATCAAGACGTGCTCAACTTCTAATTAAAGTAACAAATTGCCGTGAAAATAATGTCATAAAAATGTTTTATTTAATCTATAAGCTCCTAAAAAATAATATTCATTAACGTTTTATTGATAAACCAATGTCACAGAATCAAAACAATCCACTTAAGGTTTGTGTGCGGCACGGTTGCCGCAGGCGCGCCAAGAGCAAGTTTTGTAGCGACGAGTGCCGCGTGGCATATCACAACGCCAAAAGAGCGCCAGCGGCAAAGGTCCGGATCATGTGTCTGGGGTGTAAAAGCGTTTTTCACGGCAGACCCGATCAAAAAACCTGTGGTCCCACCTGCCGCTCTCGGGTTTTTCGGGCGCGCAAGCGATATGAGGAGCAAAACGACGCCGCACCAATGGAATGGGGTGAAACCACACCTTTTTCACCCGCCGAGCTCAAAAAGCGGATGCAGGCGCAGCCACTTGAGCCGGGAGTCGAGTATTCCTGGTTACCTGCCACGCCGAAAAAAGTGCGCGTGCGCGGTGCCTCAGTGCCCGCCAATCAGATGCGTTTTGATTTTTCCGAGGATGCGACTCCTTCAGACGGCGGGGAGGCCTGAGGTGCACCGAAAATAGCCGGAAGATGGCGCTTGCCGCTGGCTCAGCGCGTAATGCGCTAGAGGCGTGGGCGCTGTGCCATAAGCCGAGAACTAACGCTGGACACCTTCGTTACAAGAACCAGGATCCGCCGTCTACCATATGGGTCTGCCCGGTGACAAAGCGACTCGCATCGGATGCGAGATAAATGACGGTGCCGGTAAGATCCTCAGTCTCTAGGTTGCGGGGAATCAGCTGATTGGCGGCTATCACGGCTTTGGCCTTGTCAAATTTCTCGCCAAAAAACTCCCGAGTTCCCTCTGTCATTACCGCTGAAGGCGCCACTGCATTAACCCGGATATGATCCCCCCCCAACTCACGCGCCATGCCCCGGGTCATACCGATAACGGCCGATTTCGAAGCCACATAGTCGAGACCGTAGGGCAGACCGTATACCGCCGCCAAGGATGAAATATTAATGATCGATCCGCCCCCACTCGCGCGCATGTGTACCACTACCGCGCGACTGGTCAGCCAGGTGCCTTTGATATTGACCTGCATGACTCGATCCCACTGCGCTTCTGGCAACTGCTCGAATCGGGCGCCTTGCAGCCCGGCATAGAGCGCAGCGTTGTTAACGAGCACGTCGATGCGTCCGAAGACCTCCATTGTTTGGGTGGCCATCGCCTCACAACTCTGGCTATCCGCAACGTCAAGGGAAACCGCAATCGCCCGGCCACCCGCTGCCGTGATCGCGGCAACCGTATCGTCGCAACTATTGATGTCGGCGGAGACAATCGTGGCGCCCTCCTGTGCCATGGCCTCACAGTAGGCGCGTCCCAGACCGCGCGCGGCACCGGTAACAATCACGACTTTATCGGCAAGCTGCATGCTCTCATCCGAAGTTGCTGTAGCCGCACTAGTGTAGCGCGCATTTGCGTGGGTCACGCGGTAATGCGCAACAAGTATTGAGTTTAGTGAGGCCGTTGCAACCTGCCGTGGATGCTGAAACTTAACTGATTCGGCATCTATGAGAGATGCCGGTTTACGGGTGTCTGTCGCGAGTCTATATTCACACCCCTGTTGCAGCGCGCGTCAATATAAGTGGGAGTGTGTTAGCGCGACAATGAGCGTGGAGGCTTTCTGAACAGCCAGCGCAGCACCCGGTTCTTATAAAAAGGTCGCCAGTCGCCCTCTGGACGGGCCAGTCGTTCAGCAATAACAACCCACGTCATCGCATTGACGGTCAGCCCGTTGTGGCTGCCGTAGACCTCGATATTTTCAGTTTCGTCATGGCCGTCATCTTGCAAACACACGCGCCAGTCGAGCACGCCGTCAAAGCGTGAGTAAATCGCGGTTGTAGGAACCGGTGGCGCCAAGTGCCATTCCCGCTCGTTGAGGTCCCCGGGTTCGGTATTAATCAATCGGTAGAGCTCATTCAGAGTTGACGCTTGATCGCGCTCCTTGCCGATAGGGCTACCAAGGCTGATTACTTGCCTGACCTTGTCCGGATGTCGACGTGCGGCTTCCCGGGCAATGATTCCGCCAAGGCTATGACCAATCAGGCTTACCTTGCGGCCTTTCCAGCCATGCAGCTTCTCCACCCGCTGGCCGAGCTGCGCCAGATCCAGATGGCTATGACCCAGATTGACGCCTTGCTTCCACCCTACTGCGTGGTATCCGCGCTCTCTCAAAAAACGTCGTAGGGGCTTGTTGTAAGTATCACTGCCTGCGAAGCCGGGAATGACCATAACGGGGTGGCCGTCGCCATCAGGGAGATGCCGCAGCCACCACCAATTGAACGGGATGCTACCGGCCTCCAGCCAGGCGCGAGGCGCGTCCGATACCGCGCGGAGCTTCCCCGGGGGTGCGATGCTTCGCTGCACTAGGCGGTGCCGCGCTTCTTCGGGTGCCGGATACGCGTGGGTGCAGTGGCTTGGGTGTCGATTTTCTCTTCTTTTGGGAGCAATACCGCCTCCAGTTCTTCCAGCGCCTCACCGGTGTAGACGGCAATTCGCTGCAGGTGTGGCACGCTGTCGCGGCACCCGGCGAAGCCGAAGGAGATATTGCCGCCATAGCTGTAACAGGTGATGTTGAGCGCCTGTCCGTGGGTCACGGCAGATACCGGGAACATCGCCTCGAGGCGGGAACCCCGCAAATACAGTGTCTCTGTGGGCCCGGGGACATTGGATACGGTGACATTGAAAACGGGTCGGGTATAACCCTCGAGATCGAGCACAGTCTGTAATGACTGGGGTGTCAGCATCAGCGCGCTGAAATTTTCGATCTCTTCTCGCGAAAGTTCAGACATCAGGGTTTTGGCCCGGGTTGTCGACTTTGCGATTACCTCGAGCCTGCGCAGCGGGTCTGCCACATGGGTCGCTAAATTGGCGATGATAAACGCCACGGCGGAACCCGCACCCTCATCGTCCTTGGGCCGCAGAGAGACGGGTACGCCCGCGGTCATGGGCTGTCCCGGGAGGGCGTTCAATTCCCGTAAAAACCGGCGCAATGCCCCGGCGCTCAGGGCGAGCACGATGTCGTTAACCGTGCAGCCGGCAATTTTTGAGAGTCTTCTGATGCGTGAGAAAGCGTAAGCCTGTGTAGCGAATCGCCGCTGGCTGCTGATGCGGCCATTGAGAATGGATTTCGGTGCCTGAAAAGGCAGCGAGAACGGGTCGCTCTCATCGCGCGCCGCCTGGGCGACACTGAGCAAAGAGCGACTGACATTGTTAATCGAAGTCAGTGAGCGTATGGCGCCTTTCGTGGCGCGTTTAATTCGCGATACGGACGGATCCGCCTCATTGGTGACCGCTGGTGCTTCTGCGGACCACAAAGCCGGGGCGCGCTTGTCCTCGGGATCTGTTGACATGGAACGGGTGAGCATGTGAACGCCGGCGATGCCGTCCACGAGCGCATGGTGCATCTTAAAGTAGATGGCGAAGCGGTTGCCCTCGAGACCCTCGATGATGTGGTACTCCCACAGGGGACGTTTGAAATCCAACGGGTTGCTGTGCAAACGGGCGATCAAGGCGCCGAGCTCACGCTCGCCTCCCGGGGCAGGGAGTGCCAAATGTCGCACGTGGTACTCCATGTCGAGGTCATAGTCGCGCTCCCATGCGGGATAGGGGCGTAGCATCGACGGTGCCGTAAAACGCTTGTTAAATGGATCTACAAACTCGGTCGACTCCCTGAGGGAGTCCACCAGCTCCGAGAGATAGTGCTCGTTTGCATCCTCGGGCTTGGCATAGATCAGCAGCGTTGCCACGTGCATGGGGCGGTTCCTCGACTCAAGCGAGGTCCACGCGAATTCGCTCAAATTGAGCCGCTCGCTAAAAGACATGGGTCGTTCTCATTGTTGTAGGCGTAACGAAGGCGCGGATTATACTGATGGACGCCGCACCGATTAAGCGATTTTGTTCACAGAATGGGGTGAAATGTGCGCGAAATACCCGCAAAACGGCAGGTGGGCCACGGCAAGCTAGGAGAAGAGCGTTAGCAGAGACCTTGAGCAGGATTTTTGTGGGGGAGTGCCAGCGCCACCGAGAGTGATTTGTCTTAACGTCTGATGCATTCAACCGTGCTTTCTGACACCCTGTAAGGGATCGTCGTCTTAACCTTTGCCATGCGCCCCGCCGTTTTGGGGGAGACTGAAAAAAGAGCCGCGTTATGCCATTTCCCATTGAAGCAGTAAGAGCGCAATTCCCCTCCCTGGCAACCACCGATGAGGGACAGCGCCGCATTTATTTTGATAACGCGGCCGGCACCCAGGTACCGCAGCAAACGATCGCACGCATGGTCGATTTTTTTCACCGATTCAACAGCAACACGGGCGTGTTTAATCCAACCTCCGTGGAGGTCGATGCCATGTATGCAGAGGCAGTCGCGGCGATGGCCGATTTTCTGGGTACTGACGATCACGGAGAGGTGATTCTCGGTGCCAACATGACGACGCTGACCTACCAGATATCGCGAAGCTTGGCGCATCAATTTGCGCCCGGAGACGAAATTATTATCTCCCGTATGGAGCACGAGGGTAACGTCACACCGTGGCTTCAAATGGCCGAAGACAATGGCCTGATAGTGAGGTGGTTGGAATTTGATCGTGACACCTGGCGCGTAGAGCCCGCGCTGTTAGAGCCCCTATTAACCGATCGTACACGCCTTCTCGCGCTCAACTACGCCAGTAACCTCACCGGCGGCGTTAACGATGTGAAAGCGCTGACTGCCATGGCGCAGGCCGCCGGAGTCATGGTGTACGTTGATGCCGTGCAGTACGCCTCACATCGGCTGATTGATGTGTCAGATCTGGGCTGCGATTTTCTCGCCTGCTCGCCCTACAAATTTTATGGCCCGCATCTGGGTGTTGTGTTTGGCAAGCGAGCGCGGCTCGAGGCGCTTCATGCTTATAAACTCCGCTGTGCTACCAATGACTTACCGCTGCGCTTCAGCATTGGTACCCCGGCGTTCGAATTGATTGCTGGTTTGCTAGGGACCCTCGACTACTTTACCTGGCTCGCAGAGAAAACCGGAGCGACGGGTGGGCGCCGCGATAAGTTTCAGGCCGCTTATGGCGCGATGGGCGCCCACGAGGATCAGTTGCTGGCACGCCTCCTGCCGGGGCTCTTGAGTATTCCCGGGTTATCGCTCCAGGGGGCTCCAAACTTGCAGCATCGCGTGGCTACCGTCTCTTTCACCCACGAGCGACATCCTGCCAGCGCCATTGCCCGTCAGCTTTCTGCTGCAGGTGTGTACTGTCATTGGGGCGACAACTACGCCTTTGAGGTGGCGCGAGCGCTCGATCTTGACCCCGAAGAGGGTGTTCTGCGTCTGGGCCTGGCTCACTACAACACAGTCGAAGAGGTCGACGAGGCGCTGGCGATCATTCAGTCAATTCTCGCCGTCTAGCGCGCCCTCAGCGGGCAGACGCGTGCGCATTTTGATGGTCAGACCAGATCGCTT
>JAYPXQ010000064.1:0-5501 GCA_038135595.1 Halieaceae bacterium | reverse complement strand
AAATCGTAGCGTTGCGTCCTCGGTCTCACGGGCGCGCCAGCGCGCAAAGCCCTGCGCCCACCAGTTGCGATAGTGCGCTACCCATGCGCCATGCTGCGGAAAACTCAGCGGGACCTGAATTTGCTGATTATTGGAGATGCGCCCCTGAAAGGAGTCCGAACGTTCCAGGATGGTGTCGAAATAGTCGGCGTCGGTTGCGCCCAACGGGAGCTGCAATTCACGGTCGACCACAAAGTGAGATAGATCTGCGCACAACCGTAGCGCCGGCACCGCCGCCAATACCTCGAGGGTGAAAAACAGGTCATTCAGCGTCCCGTTACGATGGGTTTCCAGCAGCACGGGAAAGGGGTAGTTCTCAGCCATGGCAAGCCACGCCTCGACTACGGGGATTGCATCGGTTGCCGTCAGGGGCATAACGCCGCCAATCACGTTGACCTGGCTCGCCCCCATTTCCCCCGCCAGGTCCAGCAATGGTTCCAGCGAAGCCACGTCGTGGGGGAAGGCATTAACCATACTTTTGAGCTTAAGCGCTTCGAATGTGGGTTTGAGTCTCTGACAGTCGGGTATCTCGGCGACGTTGGGATCGAGGCAGGCGCCCACATAGCCCGCTTCGGCGATGCGCTCCAAATGCGCCTCGGGTGGGTCCTCGGGTATTCCGGGGATGCGTTGCTCCATGCCCCACAGCGATTGGTAGACCTCGAGTGACTGCGGCATGTCAGAAGGCAGTCAGGAAAGAGGCCGCATTACCACCGGTGAGCTGGGCTGATTGTGCCGCGCGTAAAAAGTCCTTGCCGGTTACAGACTTCAGCCCGGGGGCGTCATGAAAAATACGATAGCGGCGGTAGCGGTGATACATGAGTAGCTGGGGCCAGAGTCGAATCACGGTGTCTGGGTCTTCACCGAATAACTCACGGTGAAGTGTGGGTAGCTCAAACCAAGGCGTGGTGGGTTTGGCGTGGTGCGCATTGTGGTAACCAAAATTCAGTATCAACCAGTTCACCCACTCGTATCGCCAGGAGAGAATGGGGCTAAAGGTATGTTCCTGCTCCCATTCCAAATCCCCCTTGTGTTCCGAGACTTCGTCGGTGAAAAGGTTGGTCCGGTAAGGGTAGTCATGTTCGAGGCCGTCAACGAAGCGCAGCACGACAATCATCAGCATATAGGCAATGAGATAGCCCGCGAGCGCGACCGGAGCCCACCAGGCCAGAGCCACCATCAGGCCAAATCGAATCAGAATCACTGCAACATTGCGCGGCATTTGGTGGCGCCGCTGAGGAATGATGAAGGCGGTGAGCACCATGATGGCGTGCATTAAAATGCAGTGTGCGGGGATGTAGCACCACTCCAAAAAAATGGTGATGCGGTAGATGATGGGATGTTTTCGAAAAAATGCCTCGTAGTCGAACCACACGACGTCATCGTTCTCGACATGGTGGCGAAAGTGCTTGGTGCGGATATCCTCCACGGTGCCGTAACAGGATCCGCATATCCAGCCAAGAAGGGCGGCTAACTGCAGGTTATGGCGGTTTGCGTTGAACACCGTATTGTGGGCGCATTCATGAATCATGTACGCAGCGATGATCATGCCGTGACCCACCAGCAAGACGCCGGGGACGAAGCCAACCCAGCCGCCCTCTAGCAGGCAGTACCAACCGGTCATGTAGGTGAGAACCGAGTAGCTGATGGCACTGCTGTGCCACACGCGTCCTCTGTCGGTTTTGAACGTCCAGGTTGTCATGATGCGGGCTTCGGCACTAGCGGGCCGCCGCCAGTGCACCTCGATGAAAGGAGTCGCCAGTATACGAACGCGCCGCGCCGAAAAAAACCGCGCCCCGATCTGGGTGCAGTAACCGCGCTG
The DNA here is from genome assembly GCA_038135595.1 of Halieaceae bacterium. GTDB lineage: Bacteria > Pseudomonadota > Gammaproteobacteria > Pseudomonadales > Halieaceae > Luminiphilus. The sequence continues at coordinate 3,643 of JAYPXQ010000064.1, read as the reverse complement.
GCGTCACTGGGGTCGATAGTCCTCGACAGTTTCACCGAGCCATCGTAAGCCGAGTGCGGTGGCGGCTCCGGCCAACAGCATACCCACCCACCAGGGTAGCCCCAGGCTGGTCGGCAAGGTGCCGCAGAGCAACGCCGTGGCGCCGGCGAGCAGCGCATAGGGCAACTGGGTTCTCACATGCTCTATGTGGTCGCACCCGGCGGACAGGGAAGACATTACCGTGGTGTCCGAAATTGGCGAGCAGTGATCGCCCCATACCGCGCCTGCCAATACGCCCGACACAGAGGCGTAAAGAATGTGCAAATCGTCCGCTCCTGCTGCCCCCTGACTGTTCATAATGGCCCAGCACAGGGGCAGCACCAGTGGCAACAAAATCCCCATGGCCCCCCAGCTGCTACCGGTCGAAAAAGCGGTAAAGGCGGCGAGAACAAAAACCGTGGCCGGTAGTGCTGGTGCGGGCAGGCTGTCACCCAGGCTTGCGATCAAGAAATCGGCCGTGTGGAGCTCTCTGCTGATTTCCGACATCGACCAGGCGAGCACCAGAATAATCATGGCGATAAAAGTAAACCGCGCTCCGGAAACCCAGGCGTCGACAATCTCGTCCAGCGTTAACAGTCTCTGCAGAGCGGTCATCAGGACCGCCGTAAAGGCTGATAGCAATGAGGCCCACATGAGTGCTTGGTAAGAATTTGCCGTGCCGATGATGTCGCTGATGGTGTCCCCTTCACCGGTGATATAGAGGCCCGCAAGAATGCCAACAATCATGACCAATACAGGGACGACGGCGTTCACGGCACTGGGTCGAATGCCGTCTTTCATTGCCAGTGCCGCTTCGTCATCTTGCCCGACGGTAGAGGTGACGGGCGGCGTTGTGACGCCTGATACACGCGCGCGTCGCTCGGCTGCCAGCATGGGGCCAAACTCCCGGCCCGTGGTGATCACAAGCACCATGAGCAAAATCGCCATGAAGGGGTAAAAACTGTAGAGAACCGAATTGAGGAAGATGCTGTAGGCGCTGAGTTCGAGTCCGTCCAAATGTGCGGTGGCGTCACCGATCAAACTCACCTGGTAGCCGATCCAGGTCGTAACCAGGGCGACGGTCGCAATGGGAGCGGCGGTAGAATCAACGATATAGGCCAATTTCTCCCTCGAGATGCGCAGTCGGTCGGTAATGGAGCGACTGGTATTACCCACGACCAGCGTGTTGGAGTAATCGTCAAAAAAAATCACCAGCCCTAAAGACCACACCGCGAGTTGGCCGCGTCGAGCCGTATGTGCGCCTTTGATGATCCACTCGACGATGCCACGCATTCCACCATTGCGAGATATGACGCCGACCATGCCCGCGATCATAAAGGTGAACAGCATGATGGTGACGTGATCGCGGTCGGCTACGGCGTTCACCACATACACTTCAAAACTGGCCAAGAGGCCGTAAAAAACGCCTTCCAGACTCATGCCCTGGAGTGCCCACGCGCCTAGCCATAGTCCAAACATGAGCGCAGGCAGGACGCTGCGTAGCAGCAGCGCCATGCCAATGGCTAAGAGGGGCGGCAGTATTGATATCCAGCCGGGAATCACAGGCACGGTAACAGCGGTGGTCGCCGTATCGTTGATAATCAGATTTAGCTGTGCCGCGCCCGTGTCTTGTGCGGTGACACCGACGAAAACCCAATCGTCATCTCTCCGTTCTGCCTGATAGGTCTGATCGTTCAGTGCCAATGTAGGGCTATTCGTCGACACCGATGTATCTGGATGGGGAGCAACGCTGAGCGTGAGATCGTAGGGAATACCCTGCAGAAAAACAGCAGGTACCGCGATGCTCTCTTCATCGGCCCGCACGGGGGACGCGGTAGCGGACAGTATGCTCGTAAGCACGATACCCATGAGCCCGCCTAAGAGATTGCCTCGCATAGATTGCCCCCGATAATTTATGCTCGATTATTACAGTAATTGTTAAGCCTGTGGTCGCCCGGGCGCGATTTAATCCCAGCGATGAAGCGTCAGGCCGGTGAGGGCGCTGGATATGCCGTGGAGGACAGATGTCGGAGTTTTTTTTGTTGCTCATGGCGGGCTTGCTCGGCGGTGTGGTGAACACCGTCGCGGGCGGTGGCAGTTTTATCACCTTCCCCGCGTTGCTGGCGGTCGGTGTGCCGCCGGTGGCAGCCAATGCGACCAATACTTTTGCGTCTTTTGCGGGGTACGTTAGCGGCGCGGCGGGTTTTCGTCAGGCGTTGTGGGCGCATCGCACCCGGCTTTACGGTGTTATCGCGATAGCACTGATTGGCGGCTGCTTAGGGGCATGGCTGCTGCTCCACACGCGGGAGGCCACTTTTCAGCGCACGGTTCCATGGCTTTTGCTGCTGGCAACCTTTTTACTATTGCGTGGTGAGGCGATACAACGCGCCTTACAGGCATGGCGCAGCCGCAATCCCCATCGCTCTCGAACCATTGTGGTTTTGTTGGCGGCGCTGCTTCTCTCGGCCTGTATCTACGGCGGCTTCTTCAACGCAGGTCTGGGTATCATCTTGTTGGGCTATTTGACCTTGGCCGGCTATCGCGACATTCACTTGATGAACGGCATCAAACTGCTGGTATCGGCGATGGTGGCCGTGGTGGCGATCGTGATGTTTGGCGCAGGTGACCTCATCGCTTGGTATCAGGGCTTGGTGGTGATGGCCGGTACCGTGGTGGGCGGCTATGCTGCAGCCCGCGCGGTGCAGGTTGTGAGTCAAATCTGGGTGCGCCGTTTTATCGTCAGCGTTGCTGCCGCTATGACCCTTTATTTTTTTATCGACGTTTACGCGGTGCTTTGATCCGGCGGGTGTAGGACATGTTTGGGAAACTGCATCGCAGCTACCGCGCCGACCACTGAAAATATCAGCAGCATGATAAATAGGTGCTGAAAACCCAAAAGCCCCGGGTTTTGATCGATCAGGAAGCCAGCGACGGCCCCCACGTACACGTCGGGGGTGTAGCCGATCACCGATACCAAGCCAACCGCAGTGCCCGTTTGTGCCAAAGGGATACGACCTTCCTCCAGCAATCCAAAATACAGCCCGCGCAGCCCGAAAATTGCGATACCGGTCACCAGCGTGTTGAGCAAAATCATGGTCATGGATCCCAGGGCGGTGCCGGTAAAGGCAAACAGCGCATGACTGATGATGAGCAACAAGAAGCACACTAAAGCCATGCGGGAGATGCCCCACCGGTCGCCGAGGATACCCAGTGCCAGCGCGGCGATAGGCCGGGTCCACGCACCCATTGTGACGATTTCTGCGGCGTCGATTTCATCGATGCCGTGGCCCCGCACCGCGAACAGCGCATATTGATCGAAGGCTTTGTAGCTGGTGTAGGCACACACCAGCACCGTTGTCTGTAACCAGACGACTTTAAGGCGGCGCACGGATTTCACCTGACGAAAAAATTGGCCGGGAGAGAGACTGCTCGAACGCTGGCTGGGGTCACTCAGTCCTTTGAGTGTGAACCACACCATGACGCCGACCGCCGCCGTGACGGCGGTGTACCCGTAGATGACCTGCCTCAGCACGTCGCCTTTCTGGGTTAATGTGGCAGCGTCGTACCCCAAGGGGAATGCGGCTGAAAAAACGAACACGCCTGTAGAAGCGAGGACCGCCGCGAG
>JAYPXQ010000063.1:0-11783 GCA_038135595.1 Halieaceae bacterium | reverse complement strand
GCCGGTTCAAGGTCAACCAGAGCACCTCGCCCCGCTCCTCTCTCAGTAATACCGGTTGTTGCTCGCTCATGGCTCTGCTTCCTCCCGACTGTCGTCAATGGCGAGTGCGCGAGACAGCTGAAGAATTTCGGTTACATTCATTTTCACGCACTCGCTAGCCAGCGTAACCATAGCCTACCTAGACGCCCTCTAGCACCCCGAATACACTGCTCCACTCTTTGCGAGAGCCCCACTATATGAACGATATATTTGATATGACCGGCAAACGGGTCTTAATCACAGGAGGCGCGACCGGGTTGGGTTTTGCGGCTGCCCAAGTGCTCGCCCGCTACGGCGCAGAAGTCATTCTCGCGGCGCGGCGGACTGAGGTTATTGCCACGTCCATTGCGAAGATCGAAGCAGCGGGAGGACGAGCGTCTGGGGTAGAAATGGACGTTGCCAATACTGAGAGCCTCTCGGCGGCGCTTGAAACGGTACTGGAGCAAGGCCGTATAGACGTGCTGGTCAACAATGCTGGCGTGCACAGCGACAAAATGCTCCTCGATGAAACCGCTACCAGCTGGGACCACCTCTACAACACAAACCTCAAAGCGATTTTCAGCCTCTCACAAACCGTGGTCCGTCATATGTGCACAGAACAGGTGGCCGGCAACATCATCAATATGGCATCGATACTCGGGCAGACAACACAAAAAGGCACGGCAACCTATGCATCTGCGAAAGCCGCGCTGGTTCAGTTGACGCGCTCCATGGCTGTGGAATGGGCAAGGTATGGCATTCGGGTCAACGCAATCGCCCCGGGTTATTTTCACACCGCACTTGCAGACGACTTCCTCCACTCTGAAGCGGGTGCGCGAATGATTGCACGAGCGCCCCTGCGTCGTACCGGCCAACCTCATGAGTTGGAGGGTGCTGTCCTCCTCCTTGCCTCCCCCGCTGGCGATTACATGACAGGCTCTGTGATTACCGTTGATGGCGGCCTATCCATTCCACACATTTAGTAATACCAAATTCTCAGGCTTGTCATGGGACAGAGTTCATGACTCTCGGGTGGCCTGAGCAAGCACGGAGATCACTTCGCAAATATCACCAATCCTTCCCGCCACCCTGAAGCCCGGCCCGTGTTAGGCTATCCCCATCGCAGGATGCGACTTACAAAAAGGATTTTGTTATGAAAGCGATTTCACTCCGCCTGAAACAGGCGGCCCCTGTTACGCTAAAAGCACTGGTACTCGGTGCATGCACCCTCTTATTCCTTCCCGGCTGCACCGAGGAATCCAACGGTTTTGCACTACCCGCCGGCGAGATAGCTCAGGGTAAAGCAACGTTTGTTGCCCTCAGTTGCAACGGTTGCCACAGCGTCGCCGATATTGAACACACTGCTATCGACGCTGAAATCGAGCGACTGGGGAAAACCGCGACCGCCAAAGTTAATGTCCCACTCGGCGGAAAAACCACACGCTACCGAACACAGGGCGAGCTGGTTGCTTCAATCATCAACCCGGATCACAAGATCTCAAGGAGCTACGACCGCGCTGCCGCGACCACGGACTCGCCGATGATCGCGGTCAATGAAGCCATGACGGTCCAGCAACTGATTGATCTCGTGGCGTTCCTGCAGGACGAATACGACATTCGCACACCGCGTACCCTGTAAGCGGCCGCCAGAAGTTGGCATATCCCGACAAAGCCTTGGCAGATCTGATCAATGATTGCTGCCGCGTATGGGCGAGACTGAATCAGTCGGCGGATCGGTGACCTCTGAATTGATCTGACCTTCAGGTCAATCACCGATACGACGACATTCATGGTTGACTCCTTCTTTGCCCCGCGCCGCGGGGCCTTTTTCAGGAGTGCAATTCATGGTCGGGCGGTTAACTCTCGCGGGAGCTGACCGGTACCGCACCACGAAAATGAAACGCCGTGGCGCTGTGGGACACCCGGACAAGCCGCCATCGACAGGGAGGTCGCATGGACAAGATCGGCTACTTTCAATCGATCTACGAGGCTCAGTTCGCTCTGGGCAAAAAAACTGGCGCCTGCCTCAGTGCACAGTACCTGGCACTTGAGGCCTTTCTACAGCGGAATCCCGAGTGGCACTATCACTGGTGGCCCATTGTAGGGATTACATCGAAGGCGTGGTCGACGCTACAGACGCGCGCGTCTTCACAATCAAGTAACCGAGTGATCAGCTCCCAAGGATTAATCAGAGCGCATCTTTATGACCGTGTAAAACGCGGTCGTGCGCTTTTTGAGCGGGACGTCCCGCTACCAGATGCCTGGCACTTTTACGAAGCGAGGGACGCCACCGTGCTGGCTGCGACTGAAGAGCGCAACGCGGTGACCCAGCTTCCCTGGCTCCCATTGAACCCCGAGGTGTTAGGTCAGCAAGGCACCGGGGTACCGGTGATTACACGCAAGCGTTTTAACGCCCTGCGCAACGCACTGTCGCTTTTAGCTACCCCTGAGTCAGCAATTTGATATAGCGTGGACGAAGTATGCGCGTCAGCCGCGGCATATCGTGGGCCGCGCGCCACAATATCATCGCCGGGAGATGCGCCATCTATTTCCCGGAGGAGGGAGTTCAATGACCATTGATAAAAAGCTCTACCGCAGTGGCCCCTATGCCGACTTATTCAGTCAGGGCGTACAAGTCAAAGAGACGCTATACCTCGCCGGACAAGTGGGCATGGATCAAACCGGCGCTATACCGGACGATCTGATTTCACAGATGAAGCTCGCCTATGCCAATATCAAAACGGTGCTGGCAGAGTTCGATGCTGACATGGACAACATTGTTGACGAGACCTGGTTTGTCACCGATGTGAAGGACTGCATGACCCAGGTCGAAGCGCTGTTTTCCGAGCGACACTTGATCTATGGCAAAGCGCCAGAAGTGGCACAGACCTTGGTTCAAGTAGGTGCCCTCGTAGATCCCGCCCTCAAAATTGAAATCAAATGTGTCGCATCACTGGTTGACTAGGGAGAGCGAACCAATGCCTCAACTGAAACACTTTGCTCCAGATATCGACCCCCAGATCATCGCCAAGGCCCTCAAGGAAGATGGCGCCATTGTTCTCGATGATGTGATTGATCCCGCTTTTATTGCCGCCCTCCGATCGGAAACGGATCCCTACATGGAGGGCACGCCCGATGGCTTTGACGATTTTGCCGGCCGATTAACCACGCGCACGGGTGGCTTGATGGCCCGGTCGGAAAAATGTCGGACGCTCATTGCGCATCCGGCCATTCTGGACGCTTGCAAGTTATTCTTGCAGCCCTACTGCCAGTCGGTGCAGCTGCACTTGACGCAGATTATTCGGATCCGCCCGGGCCAGACAGCGCAGATGATTCATCGCGACCGCTGGGCTTGGGGCACGCATCTGACCCATGTGGAACCGCAGTTCAATACAATTTGGGCGATTACCGACTTCACGGCGGAAAACGGCGCCACGCAGGTTGTCCCTGGCAGCACGAAATGGCCGGATGATGCTGCTATAGCACCCGAGCTGATCACTCAAGCCGAAATGCGCGCCGGATCGGTCCTCATTTATTCGGGCTCCGTGTTCCATGGCGGGGGAGAGAATCGCAGCACCAGTGATCGCATTGGAATCAACATCACCTATACCCTCGGCTGGCTGCGGCAAGAGGAAAACCAGTACCTCAGCTGCCCACCCGAAATAGCAAAAACGCTTGATCGGCCTCTGCAAGAACTCATCGGATACTCGATGGGACAATATGCACTGGGCTACTACACGCCACCCGGCGCGCCTGGCGAACATCCAGAGCCGGCACCCCCTCAATATGCACTGGGGCACGAAGTTGATAACGCCATGCTCGGCTCGGCCGCTGACCTCGATGCCATTGCGGGGGAAGTGGGCAGGGGCATAGCTGACTAGAGAAGCGCTAATGGACTGTCCAGTCAGCACTTATTCTTTTATGGAACGGCTCATGGAATGTGGGCTATACGGTTTCAGTCTGACTCAAATCGCGTTGCTAATGCTTCTCGCTCTGACTGTAGGGGGCTATGCGATTTGGGAGCACCGCAAGCAAGTGCGCGAGGAGCGTGACGAAAACTCGGATCGCATGTAAGCCCTGAGCGCCTTGCCTAGCCGCCAAAATCTTCTTGTGTAGACATAAAAAAACCCGGCGCTGGCCGGGTTCAATCAACCGCTCAAATATCACTACTGTACGGTCAGTATGCTCATTGACAAGTCCTCTGCGGATCCACAAGCCTCGGCCATTGCCGCAAACCACGCTTGCCATTGCGCGTCCGTGTTTTGCCACTCAGATGCTTTTTCCAGAGACTCGGCAGAAGAGTGAACATCAACCGAGACCAATGCGCCATCCTCGTGCACTGCGGGCGTGGCCGAGTAGGGAATAGGCGAATGCTGACTCTCGTAAGCAATCATCTCCTTGAGAAGGCTCATACCTTTTTCGGCATCGGCACACGGCCAGTGATACACCACGATCAACTGCCCACTGCTGGCCGCCGGCATGACGGCCCCGCTCTTCTCGTGATGACCCGCTGCCGCAAGCCCGGACACCAGCAGACTGATCCCAAATATGGCGATGGTGTTTCTTATTTTCATTGACTCTCTCCTAAACGCTGGGGTGTTGATCATTAAAACCCGCCAACCATTTTCTATTGAGGATCCTGATACGAGTAATAACCCGCAGTGGGGATCATGACATGGGCGCCAGATGTGCCCGGGAACATCACATAGGGTGCACCCGTATTGAAGTCGGCGCTCATACCGTCTAGCGAGGAAGGGTCTTTGGGGAGCAGCATCAGATGCGGCCCAGACTCTATCCACTGAGAGGGATCTTTGGCGTCGGCCTTGTTGAGCACACCCGCGGTGGTGTTGTCCTCACCCACATCGCCATGAAGCATCCACATAAAAGTATCGCGCTCCAGCTCTGGTGCCTCGCCAGCCATAAAACGGCTCATCCACTGCATGCCCACGTCGTCAGTGCAAACCGGCATAGCGGCATGGGCACTCTCCCATCCCCCCTCAGGCGCCGGGCGCGGGTTACCCACCATACAAGTCCACCCGTTACTGCCCTCGCGCAGCACAGAACCGTCGAGGCCCAGCACCGTGGCATTAGCACCCAGTGGATCAGGCGCCGCCGACGAGTAGGCCCAAATCTGCCACTCTGATCCGTCATGCGCACCCGCCGGCTCCCCCACCGCTGAGGCCACACTCAGCGCCAATACTGCGGCACCAATACAACTCTGCTTGATCATAAAATTCCCCTTTGCGTATTTGCTCAATTGTTTTTCTGCGCCCACCATAGCGGGGGCTTTCCCCACTCTATGGCAACCGGCCTGCAACAACAAATGGGACCTCAATCAGAACTCGACACAGATCTTGCCAAAATGTTGCTGCGACTCCTGATAACGAAATGCCTCCCCCAACTCCGCTAAGGAAAAGGTCTTGTCGATCACCGGCTGCAGGTCATGGGCCTCTACCGCCGCGATCATGTGGGCCTGATCAGCCTGGCTGCCTACGGTGATGCCGCTGATACGCCCATTTTTAGTCATGAGAGCCGCCGTAGGCACCTCGCCGGCCCAACCCGTGAGGACACCAATCAGGCTGATACAGCCGTCGACGGCGAGAGCGCTGATGGACTGAGGGAGATTCCCGGGTCCCCCGACCTCTACAACCAAATCAACCCCTCGTCCTCCTGTAAGTTCAAACGCCTGCTCGCCCCAATTAGCGTGCGCTTTATAGTTGATCAAATGCTCCGCACCCAGCGCGCCCAAGCGCTCGAGCTTGGCGTCGGAGGAAGAAGTCGCGATAACACGGCAGCCCATCATGCGGGCCATTTGCAACGCCACTACCGATACTCCGCCGCTCCCCTGCACCAGCACCCAATCCCCGGGCTTCAAGTCAGTCTCCACCACCAACGCACGCCACGCGGTTAACCCGGCGCAACTCAGTGTCGAAGCGGCAGCAAAATCAAGGTTCGCGGGCATATGGCTAAAGGCATTCGCCGGCATAGTGACCGTTTGCGCAGCAAAACCGTCGATGTGGTCCCCGGGCACACCTATTAACTGAGGCAAAGTGGGACGACCGGCCGGCCAATTGGGAAAGAAGTAGCTGAGCACGCGATCACCTTCTGCGAACTCGGTGACGCCCTCACCCACCGCCGTCACAACGCCAGCGCCGTCTGACATGGGGATCCGGCCATCTTCGGTCGGCAGCAATCCGGTCACGACAGCGTAATCATGAAAATTCAGGGAGGTAGCATGGATTCGTACCTGCACCTCGCCAACCCCGGGTGCACGCGGTTCAATGTCCGCGAGCTGGAGTTTATCGATTCCACCGGGGGCGGATAATTTCATAGCCTGCATACGGGTGCCTCAACGTGACAATGAGTACCACAGTATACAAGTCAGTCACCGGGTTGGCCCCGTCCTCTGCTATGCTCACTGGCTGTTTTTTTGCGGTAAGCGATGAATAAATCAAACATGAATAAGCTAGAACAATTGCGCGCCATCACCACCGTGGTGGCGGATACCGGCGACCTCGAGGCAATTACCCGCCTCAAGCCCACCGACGCCACCACAAATCCATCTTTATTGCTCAAGGCAGCATCGCTACCCCAATTCGCGGATCAAATCGCAGCGCTCTTGGGCTCTGGAGACAGTCTCGCAGATAAAGTCGATCGCTTTGCCGTGATGGTGGGGAGCGAAATCAGTCAGGTGATTCCCGGAGTTATCAGCACGGAAGTTGATGCCCGATTGTCTTTCGATACGGCGGCCACCATCGCCAAGGCCGAGAAATTGATCGGGCTATACGCTGATGCGGGTATTGGTGCCGATCGCGTGCTGATCAAAGTCGCAGCCACCTGGGAGGGCATTCGCGCCGCCGAGGTGCTTGAGCAGCGAGGCATTCACTGCAATGCCACACTCATTTTCAGTTTTGAACAGGCCTGCGCCTGCGCCGACGCCGGCGTGTTTTTAATCTCACCCTTTGTTGGACGCATTACCGACTGGTATACCGCCAACACATCACTAACGATAGAAGACCCAAGCCAAGACCCTGGCGTGCAATCCGTCACGCGGATCTACAATCACTTCAAAGCGCATGGGTTTAATACGGTGGTCATGGGCGCAAGCTTTCGCAACACCGGGCAGGTCGAGGCGCTGGCTGGATGCGATCGGCTGACGATCAGCCCCGATCTGCTGCAAGCCCTGGAAGCCGACGACGCGGAACTCCCGCAGCGACTCATCGACAACGGGGTGCAGCAGCAACGGCCCGCGCCGCTGAGCCACAGCGCTTTTTTGTTTGCCAATAATCAGGACCCGATGGTCACAGAAAAACTGAGTGACGGCATCCGCCGATTCGTCGCAGATCAGGAAAAGCTTGAGGCATTGCTGAGTGGCTGATCGATTAAGCCACCTGCGACGCGGGGATGCGATTCTTCTCGAGATCGTTCGCCGGGCGATGAATGCACCAGGTACCCGCGGGATGGTAGATATAGGCCACGCAACTATTGCAGTTATCACAGAGTGACGGCTCTGAGGGGTTGCTCTGCCACTTATTGATGAGATCGGGCTCGCGAAGCAACGCGCGGCCCATGACCACTGCCTCGAATCCCGCTGCCATGATTTGTGCCACATTCTCCATGCTCTTGACGCCCCCGATAAACGCCAGCGGCAGGCTCACGGCCTCGCGAATGCGGATCGAGTGCTCCCAAAAATAGAGCTCTTTAAATGTCACCTTGGGCGCCGTCTTGGCCGTTGTTGCCACCGCAATACCGCTCAAAGTCCATTTGCCTATCACACGCATCATGGCGTCGAGGTTCATGTTGCTGCCGAAGGTAAACCAGTTGGATTCGACGTTGCGACCGCCCGATAGCACGAGCATATCGGCGCCCGCCTCTTCCAGCGCCCGCGCAGTAACGATCGCCTCTTCGACGTGGGCACCGCGGGAGCGACCGTCGTCCACATTGATTTTTGCCAGCACCCCGACGCGGTCACCTACCGCGGTTTTAACCGCCTTCAACACGCGCGCGGGAAAACGCACACGATTTTCTGGGCTGCCCCCGAACTCATCGCTGCGCCGGTTATCCATGGGTGAGATGAATTGGTTTAACAAATAGCCGTGGCCCATGTGGATCTCGACGGCGTCAAATCCGGCCTCCACGCAGAGCTCGGCACCCTGCACAAACAGCGCCACCATGCGATCCATATCCCGGGCATTCATGGCACGACGAAAAACGTTGCCGCACAACAGGCCCGCCGCATTCAAACCACCGCTGGCGCTTTGCAGGGGCAGGCCCACGAACGCACCGGTGACGAAGGAACCACCGTGGGTGATTTGCGCTGCGATTTTGCCCCCGGCAGCGTGGACCGCGTCCGTCACTGCCTTGAGATCGGGGAGTACCTCAGGCCGCAGCCAGATCTGATCTGATAGCGTCCGACCGACTTTGTCTACCGACAGATAGGCCATGGTGCTCATGCCCACACCACCCGCAGCCAACTCGCGGTGATGCTCGAGCATGGCCTGGGTCGGCACGCCTTTGCGCGACATGTTTTCGTTGGTCGCCGCCTTGATAAAGGCGTTACGCAGGGTAATAGGGCCGATCTGCAGCGGCTCCCAGGCTTTATCCAACAGAGGTTGGGTCACAGCGGCTCCAGCGAACTGTTAACGCTAACGAAGTATATCGTCGCACCCGGGTTACACAGATAGTCCAAACGCGCAGGACTCACATTTGCAGGTGCATGCGTGGGCAGGCGCGTACCGCGGGCAATCAAGCCAGAATAGCTGGCAGCTCCTTACTGAGTGCCATGCGCTCCTTCACTGCCTGACCCGTCAGCGCAAAACCTAACAGATCGCCAGCTTCTGATCTGAACAGCGCCTTGATATCAGGTGCCTCACCCTCAAAATGCCAATCGCCCTGTGCATCTTTTGCTGGAGGCGACACCACGATGGGGCACGCGGGCGTTTTTATCGCCACTGGCATCGCCGGATAGCTCACCGCGGTGGGCTCACCCGCCAGGGTTGCGGCCAACGCCCTCGCGGCGGCCATCAGTGGCGCCACATAAACCAGCACGTGCCCCGCCACTTCTGCGCAATCACCCATCGCGAAGACGTTGGGCGCACTGGTGCGTAAGTGGCGATCGGTGACGATGCCTCGATTCACCTCAATTCCCGCCTCTGCTGCGAGTGCAGACCGCGGTCGAACGCCCACCGCGCAGAGCACTGCATCCGCCTCAATGGTTTGTCCATTATTCAGCGACACAACATAGCTCTCACCGGCGCGATTAACCTCCGTGGCAAGCGGACCAAAATGGAAAGTGGCGCCTTTTTCCTCAAGTGCGGCCTGCACTGCACGACCGGAACGCTCTGGTAGCAGCGTGGGCAAACACCAACCCAGTGGGTCTACCGCCTCAACCGAAAATCCCCCATTGAGCAAGTCATTGGTGAACTCGCAGCCGATCAGGCCGGCACCAATAATGGCGACCTTTTTGGCGCCTTTGGCCGCCAGCAGCTCGCGAAAACGACGGTAGTCATCAAGGTCATTGACCCCCAGCACATCGCCCGCGGCATCTCCACCGATGGGGGGGCGAATGAGCTCTGCACCCAATGCCAGAACCAGTTCGCTGTATGGGAGACTCTCACCGCCCTCGAGATGAACCTGCTGCTGTGCCGTATCGATACGGGCCACCTTGGTCCGGATTCGGACCGTTACATTCAGTTGCTCTGCCAGTTCGCTGGCGCTTTGCGCCGCCAATTTATCGGCGTCCAAGTCCTTGGTGTATCCGGTGGAAATCATCGGCTTGGAATAGCCCTCGCCGCCATCAGAGGTCAGTACTGTAATAGCAACGCCTTCATCCTTGCGACGCAGCTCGCGCACCAGACCGTAACCCGCGAGCCCTGAACCAATCACAACCACATGACGAGCACTGGTGGCGGCCGACGATTCAGCATCGTCGGCTGCAGCGGCACTGTCTTCAGCGTCGGAACCCGGTATCAGCTCAAAGTCGGCCTTGCCCACACCACAGTCCGGGCAGGTCCAGTCCTCGGGTACATCTTCCCACTTGGTACCGGGGGCAATGCCGTCTTCCGGCCAGCCCTCTTTCTCGTCGTAAATCAGTCCGCAAACAATGCATTCCCAGCGAGCCATGGGTGAATTTCCTCTCTAATAATCTCTCTTCATTTGCGGCGCGCAGGGTGCCAGCCAAAGGCCACGCTGTCACGCACAAACGGGTTACGGATTGGGCGACCAAAGGCCGCCTCAATCTCTGGATAGCACCCAAAAAAACCGTTAGATCGCCGCGGCGAGTCGGGTGGCCTGATTGATGGCGGTTTTAGCATCCAGTTCGGCCGCCTCGAAGGCACCGCCCACCAGCTCTACCGATAGGCCCTTTGCCTCCAGCGCATCATATAAACCGCGCTCCGGCTCCTGGCCCGCACAAATAATCACGGTATCAACATCAAAGGTTTTGGGTTGTCCGCCCACCAGCACATGCAGTCCGTCGTCATCAATGCGCACGTACTCCACCGCATTGATCATATTGACGCCACGGCGATTGAGCAGGAGTCGTTTTGTCCAACCCGTGGTTTTGCCCAAGCCACGGCCGACCGGCGTCTCTTTACGTTGCATCAGCCACACCTCGCGATCCGCCTTCTGCACCACGGGTTCAACACCAGTGACACCGCCACGGGGGTGATTTTCAAAATCGACGCCCCACTCCTTGGCAAAAAGATTGATATCCAATGCCGAGCTGGTGCCCTCGTGGGTAATGAGTTCAGTGACGTCGAAACCGATCCCGCCCGCACCCACAACCGCTACTTTTTTTCCAATCGGTTTGTGACCTCTGATTGCGTCGATGTAGCCGACTACTTTTTCGTGATCAATGCCGGGAATCTGGGGTACGCGGGGATTAATGCCGGTGGCAACCACGATGTGATCGAAGCCAGCCTCGCTGAGCTCCTCTGCTCCGACGCGCGCACCCAACTTAACCGTGACCTGGTATTTCTCGAGCATAGCGCGGTAATAGCGGATCGTTTCGTGGAACTCTTCCTTGCCAGGCACTTGCTTGGCCAGATTGAACTGCCCACCAATTTCATCAGCACCATCAAACAGCGTGACATGATGGCCGCGCTCAGCGGCCACCGTGGCATAGGCAAGCCCGGCCGGCCCGGCACCGATAACCGCAATCTGTTTAGCCTCTGAGGCAGGCGACCAATTAAGCACGGTTTCGTGGCAAGCCCTGGGATTGACCAGGCACGACGTGGTTTTCATCGCAAAGGTATGGTCGAGACACGCCTGATTACAGGCAATACAGGTGTTGATTTCGTGCTCCCGGCCCTCAGCCGATTTTTTCATCAACTCGGCGTCGGCCAACATGGGCCGCGCCATCGATACCAAATCGGCATCGCCGTCAGCCAGCACGGCTTCGGCCACGTCGGGCATGTTAATACGGTTGGAAGTAATCACCGGCACCGACACTTCGTTGCGCACACGCCGGGTGACGCCAGTGAAGGCACGTCTGGGCACCATAGTGGCGATGGTCGGCACCTGGGATTCGTGCCAGGTGAAGTGCGTCGAGATAATTGACACGCCGGCGGCCTCGAGGGCTTTGGAGAGCAGCGCTATCTCGTCCCAGCTCATTCCACCCTGCAACATATCCATGGCGGCAATTCGAAAAATGACGATAAAGTCCGGGCCCACCGCCTCGCGAACCCGTCGCACCACTTCGACCGGGAATCGCATCCGGTTTTCGTAATTACCGCCCCAGGAATCAGTGCGCTGGTTCGTTTTTT
>JAYPXQ010000062.1:0-12166 GCA_038135595.1 Halieaceae bacterium | reverse complement strand
CGTGCCGGCCACGGGCGCATAGATATCCGATGCCGCTTTCACCGACTCAACGATCCCCGTTTGCGCGCCTGCGACGACCACGGTCCCCACCGGTGGCAACTCTACGTAAACCACGTCGCCCAGCGCTTGCTGAGCATGATCGGTGATCCCGACGGTTACGGACCCGTCATCCTCACGCCGCGCCCACTCATGGGTATCGGCATAAAACAATTCTTCGGGATACAGACTCATGACCTTCTCCTACTCCAATGAGGACTGGAACTGACGCAATAGCCGCGACTTCAGCTGATAGCATGACGCATGAACCAGCGCTTCAACCAGCCCTGTTGGTCAACCAAACTCAAGCCCAGATTCCTGCTTATCACCGCCAGAGGGTTCAAGGTGCCAAAGCCTCGCTTAAAGCCCTCCATCGCGGCCATCATCGCCAAATTCTCGGTCTTGCGTCGCCGCTGATAACGCCTGAGCGGCACGGCACTGGAAAGCGCCAGTCCACCGGCTCGCGACGCCACAAGCTCTTCGGTCAGCACAGCGACATCGGTCAACCCCAGGTTGATTCCCTGGCCCGCCAACGGGTGAAAACTGTGCGCCGCATCGGCAACCAATGCAAAGCTCTCGTCGCAATAGTCAAGCGCGTGGCGCTGCAACAGGGGGAAGCTGGCCCGGGGTCCCACGGCCTCTGAAACCAGGCCTGAAGAGCCCATTGCCCGATTAAGCGCATCGACAAATGCCGCATCGGTGAGGTCCGCCATCTTTAGATGCGCCGCATCATCCAAAGACCAGACGATGGCGACCTTGTTCGGGTCTGCCAAGGGCAGCATGGCCAGCGGGCCCGACTCGAGAAAAACCTGCCAGCATGTGTCGGCATGCTCAGCAGCTAACTCTACGGTAGCAACGATGGCGGTTTGTGCATAACTCCACTCACGCGTCGGCATCCCCAGTAGTTGTCTCGCTTTGGAACGTGCGCCATCCGCGCCAATCACCAGCGCCGCACGAAACTGAGCGTCGTTTGCGCAGGTGACTGACCATCCCGACTCAGCGGGCGACATGGTCTCAAGGGCATGCTCCCAATAAAGCGAGACGCTTGGCAGCGTCTGAGCACTTTTTAGTAAGGCCTGAAGTATCTCCCGGTTCTCGACTATATGGCCCAGACAGGGCGCGCCGACATCGTCGGCGTGGAAAGCAATACGGCCACTGCCGTTGGCATCCCACACGCGCATGGTTTGATAGGGAGCTGCACGATGAAATAAAGCCTCACTGCGTGCGCCAATGGCATTTAGAAATGCCAGTGAGGCGGGGGTTAAGGCGCTGACGCGAAGATCCCAATCGCTTAACTCACTGCCGGGCGGGGCATGTGCGGGACGGCCGGCACCGTCGATAACCGTCGCTTCAAAGCCCTCACGCCCCAACGCCGTCGCCAAGGACAGGCCCGCGATTCCCCCACCGATAATTAATACATCTGTGCTGATTACCTCATCGAAGTCACGCATGGCGGACCCCCGTCCCCAGGCGCGCTATTTGCGCCCGCGCGCCTGGTACCAGATCGAGCAACGCCAAAGAGGCATTGCGCGGACCGTCGAGCAGAAGGCCTCTGTGATTAAACAGCGTGGCCAGCAAATCGGTGCTGTCGGTCAGAAATTTTTGCTCCGTCGACGCCTCCTCCCAATAGCTGCGCAAACTGCTCGCGCGGGCCAATGGCTGGCCGTCGGCAATGACCCGTACCAGCGTTTCAGCGAGGAGGTCAGCCTCCCGCAGAGAAAGGTTGAGTCCCTGTCCGGCAACGGGATGCAATGTATGCGCGGCATTGCCCACCAGTAAAAACCCGCTACGCAGTTGTTCACGCGCCAGGCTGCGCATCAGCGGCCATTGGCTTCGCTTTCCCACAGCGCTCACCGCGCCCAGCCGCCAGCCAAAGGCTTCCTGAAACCGGGCACAGAACCCCTCATCCTCCAAAGACACGAGCGCCTCAACTGCATGGTCAGGGACAGACCACACCACGTTGTAACGCTGTTCCTGACGCCGGATTGAAGGTAGCGGCAGCACCGCGAGAGGACCGTGCTGGGTAAATCGCTCAAATGCGCAACCGCCTTGTTGCCCCGGAAAAATCGCATTGAACACAACGGCGTGGGTGTCACTGGGCCGCTCCTGCGTACTAATCCCCAAGGCATCACACCACTCAGGCGTGGCGCCCGAGGCCAAGAGAATGAGGTCCGCCGCTACTATCTCGCCTGCTTCGGTCTCCACCCCGGGGGAATCCCCTTCTGTGCAGAGTCGCGTGCACCTCACCGGTGCGCGAACCGACACGCCCAAAGCCTCCGCTCGCTCCAGCAAATGGCGCCCCAGATCATGGTTTTCGGCAACGTAACCCAGTGCCTCGACATCAAGATCCTCGGACTGCATCAATGTGCTACCGAAGTGGCCGCGGTGGGACACGTGGATGTCCCGGATAACGCCACAATCGTGAGCCAGTGCAGGCCAGATGCCCCAATCTTTAAGCAACGCCACCGAGTGTAAATTCAGTGCTGATGCGCGGGTATCGAGTGGATTAGGGGTGCCGGATTTAAAAGCCTGTGCCTCAAGCAAGGTTACCCTTATCGAGGCGCCGGATGGTGCTTCTCCCGCACCGGCAATGGCTACGGCGAAGGCAAGGCCCGCCAACCCCCCGCCAAGAATGACAATGTGCGGGGCTGGGATCACGCCGTCGCGGCCATCAAGGCTTCAATCTCCTCCGCGCGCTTGGGTACGTCTGCCGTCAGCACGTCACAGCCTTTCTCCGTGACGACAACGTCATCCTCGATCCGCACACCAATGCCACGCCACCGCTTGGCGACGCGGGTGTTGTCAGGCGCGACATAGATACCAGGCTCAATGGTCAGCACCATCCCGGGCTCAAGCTGCCTCCAGCGACCCGCGATCCGATAGTCACCGACGTCATGGACATCAAGCCCCAGCCAGTGGCCAGCCCTGTGCATGTAAAAATCCCGATAGGCCTCTGCTTTAATAAGGTCTCGCTCGTTACCCTTGAGTAACCCGAGCTTGATCAAACCCCGAGTAATCACCCTGACAGTCGCATCATGGGGCTGATTCCAGGTGTTGCCCGGCTTCACCTTGGCAATGGCCGCGCGCTGTGCCTCGAGCACCAAATCGTAAATGGCACGCTGCTCAGCGCTAAACTGTCCGTTCACGGGGAAAGTGCGGGTGATGTCCGCGGCATACCCCTGAAATTCACAGCCCGCATCAATCAACACGAGATCCCCCGAGCGCAATCGCGCGTTGTTCTCGGTGTAGTGCAGGATGCAGGCGTTCGCACCTGAGCCGACGATAGAGCTGTAGGCAGGAAACCGTGCTCCATTTTCAGCAAAGGTATGCTGGATGGACGCCTCCAGATGATATTCATATCGCCCCGGCTGGCATTCGCGCATGGCGCGCGTATGTGCCTCAGCACTGATTTCGCCCGCCCGGCGCATGACCCTGATTTCTGCGGCAGACTTGATCAAACGTTGCTCGTGTAGGAGAAACGCCAGATCGGTGAAGTCGGCAGGTGGCGCGGCCCCGGTTCTGACCAGCCGCCGGATCTGATTGACCCAGCCCATCACTCGCTGGTCAAACACGTCGTCATGACCCATGGAATAGTAAATACGTTGTGTCCCCTCAATCAGGCCGGGCAGGATTTCATCGAGATCATCGATTGGGAAGGCGTCGTCGACACCGAGATACGCTACCGCTCCCTCAGGGCCAACTCGATAACCATTCCACAACTCCATCTCCGGGTCTCGCTCGCGACAGAACAACACGACCTGCCCCTGTCGCCGCCCGGGTATGAGCACAAGTACGGCGTCTGGCTCTTCAAAACCCGTTAGGTAGAACAAGTCGCTGTTCTGCCGAAAGGGATACTCGGTATCTCGACTGCGCGTGACCTCCCGAGCACCAGGGACAATGGCAATACTGTGCCGGTCCATCATGTCCATCAGCTTTTTGCGTCGTCGCGTAAATTCCGATTTAGAGATCTTCACTGGTCGCTTCCTGTGTTGTTTGGGCGTCGCTCACCACATTGATTGCGGCAAAACGAATATATTCAATGATGTCTTCAAGTTGACGCTCAGCATCTTCCGAGCTTGCTTCCTCGGTGTCCACCTGAGCGATGGCCGCCATATCCCTGAGTGCCTCGGCGGTCAATGTGGGAATCGGTTCGCTGGCCGCCTCCCTGATGGTGATGCCCTGAGTAAATCCCGACAAAAATCCGGCCGTCCACTCTGAAATTGACGTCAGCCGGTCCTCCATCGCCTCGTCATCGGGGGGTAACAGCGGCTGGAAGGTGTAGTCAGCGTCGACGATAGCGGAGAGCGTCGAGAGGCTGAGGCGAGAGATAAAATCGACCAGCTCCCCGGTGAATTCCACTGCCAGGGCTTTCTCGAGCGCGGCAATGGTGGCAGAAAAATGCTGCTCGCTGTGCGGACTGAAGCCAGCGCCCAGCAGACCCACCATCGCACCGTGAAGCGTGGAAGGGTTCAGTGTGTGTCCCGCATGGAAAAGTGCATCCGCCGCCTCCTCCCAAGAGGGCATGTCCTCAAATGCGCCAAGGGTATCCAGTAACACCTGCGGGTCCTCCTTCACTGGCAAATATCAATGTTGCGCCAAAACTGAAGCCAACGAGAAAAATCTATCTGTCTCTCTGCGCGTCGCGCAACTGTCTCGCACGTTGACCCAATGAAACGCCGCGCATTATAGTGCCGACTCGCAACCTACGCAGTGTAACGCCCGTGGCCGAAAACCTGATTCAGGCGCTGGAAAAAAAAGTCAATGACCTCATAGCGCTGAGCCGCGAGTTGAATAGAGAAAACCGTGCGCTCAAGCTTCGGGCGGCAGAGTTGCAGCGCGAGCGAAGGGAGTTGCTTGAGAGACAACGTCAGGCCAGCGAGCATGTCGAAAACTCTCTCGCCAGACTCCGCTCTCTGGACGGCGGCGCATGAACAGACCCAATACAGTCAGCGTTGATATTCTCGACAAGGAGTATCAGGTTGCTTGTCCCCCCGATGAGGAGGCAGCGCTCGCGGGCGCAGCGCGATACCTGGATCAACACATGCGTGATATCCGTTCAACAGGCAAGGTTATTGGCTTGGAGCGCGTCGCCATTATGGCGGCATTGAATATCAGCCACGAACTGTTAGCGCTGAAGGGTGGTGGTAGCGCGGAGACCAGCGAAGATCAGCAGCGGCTGTCTGCGCTGAACAGCCAGCTGGATGAGGTGTTGTATCAGCTACGGCAGCTCGAGATTAACTAGCGCCCGTAATTCGCTATACTGGGCGCGGCCTGAAGTATTTGCCAGACGATTTTGTCCTCGAGCCGATAATGCAGTACCCGGAGAGCACCTCCGCGGTGGTTGAGCAAGCCTGGCCTGAACCGGGAAGCCTGAAGCCGCGAGGTGATCACCACCTTGAGCCGCAGGGTTCAAGGGCTTATTCGTCAGCGGTGCCACGGGCCACTCCTTACCCGCCTCATCTTGTTATCAGCTCTCTCTCCACCGCTAGCGGCGTGCGGTTTATCCCAATAATCTGCAAAGACATTGTGGCCCCATGGTATCGGGCTGCAATAGCGCAACTTGGACGAGATGAATGAGCCCAGCGAGATAATGATGGCCCGTGACAAAGCATCGACCCGCAAGGCCTTGCGGCAGATGAGAGATAACCTCTCTCCCGCAGAGCGCAATGCAGCCGAGACACAGTCGCTCATGTTGCTGAGCCGATGGCAAACCTGGAGCCATGCGCATGTCATCGCCAGCTATCTACCGCATCAGTCAGAGTTTGATCCGAGCTGCCTGACCCGGGCGGCATCGGCGCAAGGCGCCTCTATCGTCTACCCCCGCGTCACCAACGAAGCCCTGACTTTTCACCATTGGCAGAGCGGTGATGCCCTTGAGGCAACCATCGGAGCAGTGAACCAACCGCTGGCAAATAGTCCACAGGTGGCGCTATCCGACATCGATCTTTTCATCACGCCCATGCTGGCCTGCGGGGACAACGGTATTCGCCTGGGGTACGGAGGGGGTTACTACGACCGGGTCTTCGCCGAAGCGAGGGGGTTCCGATTAGGTGTCGGATTTTCACTACAGCGTATTGGCCGTTGGGACACGGAGCCCCATGACCAGCAGCTGTGGGGGTTTTTAAATGAATCGCGATTGGAGCTATTCAGCCCCGGTCACTAGGGGCACGCAGCCTTAGAAACAGTCAGGGAGCGCCCTACTGCACCATGATACCCGCCTGCTGCGGAGACAAGGAGGGTCGCTGCGGTTCACCAAACTGCAAGCCGAGTGTGAGTAACACCACGACTGCCGTTAGCACCCAGATGAGATCAGGTCGATTTCTGCGCATTCACCAGCCCCCCAGCCAGTCCAGCCAATACCGCGCAAAGCGATTTTGTTATTGTCCTCCGGCCCTCTCATTGCATCGCAACCCCAAGCCGGAAAGGCAAGACTCCCCCGAAGACTCCTTACTGTCAAGTAGCGGAACGGCCCAGATACTCCCGGTAGGCCGGATTATCCGTCTCCTCCCAAAAGCGGTACCCGAGGCGGTTCAGGGCAGTCCGTAGCGCCGCGCGCTTACCGCTCGGCACCTGCATGCCGACCAAGATGCGCCCGTAGGCGGCGCCATGATTGCGATAGTGGAATAGAGTAATACTGTAATCGTTGCCGAGCGCGTCCAAGAAGTGCAATAAACTACCCGGACGCTCAGGAAACTCGACCCGAAACACCATCTCGTCCTGAATATCCGGGGAGAGTCGACCGCCAATCAGGTGCCTGAGGTGCAGCTTGGCGGTCTCGTTATCGGTCATATCAAGAACCTGATAGCCCTTCTGTTGCAGCGTCTGCTGCACTTCAGACACGCCCTTGCCACCCGGACTCATGGTTAGACCCACGAAAACCCGCGCCTGCGCAGCGCTTTCATACCGATAGTTGAACTCAGTGATGTTCCGCTTGCCAATAGCACTGCAGAACGCACGGAACGCGCCGGCACGCTCGGGGATCGTCACACTCAGAATGGCTTCGCGACGCTCTCCAATTTCGGTTCGCTCCGAGATATAGCGCAGACGATCAAAATTGGTATTGGCGCCGCTGACGGTCGCTGCCATAGCGCTGCCCCCGACGTTTCGCTCCTCGACAAATTTCTTCATGCCCGCGACCGCTAGCGCGCCCGCAGGCTCCGCGATCGCACGCGTGTCATCAAATATGTCTTTCACAGCCGCGCAAATTTCGTCGGTGGAAACGGTGATGACTTCATCCACCGTTTCCTTGATCAGTCGAAACGGTTCTTTGCCCACCTGTGCCACCGCGCATCCATCTGCAAATAATCCGACTTCTCGCAGGGTGACTCTGCGGCCTTGATCCAACGCGGCGCGGACGCAAGCGGCATCCTCGGGCTCGACACCAATAATGTGGGTTTGTGGCCATACGTATCGCAGATAAGCGGCCATGCCGGCGAGCAAACCGCCACCGCCACAACATATAAATACATAATCCAAGGGCTTTGGCGCCTGTCTTACCAACTCCATGGCAACAGTCCCCTGACCCGCAATCACGTCGGGGTCATCAAAGGGGTGAATAAAGGTCATGCCGTCCTGCTTCACCAGCGCCTGAGCCCGCACGGCGGCCTCGTCGAAGGAGTCACCATGCAGCACGACGGTAGCGCCGCGCCCGCGCACGGCGTCCACTTTGATCGCAGGCGTCGTCACGGGCATCACTATTTTTGCTTTGATACCGAGGGTTTGAGCTGCCAATGCGACGCCCTGGGCATGATTACCTGCCGAAGCAGCAACGACGCCGGCCTGACGCGCCTCGGCGCTGAGGCGACTCATTTTGTTGTAGGCGCCACGGCACTTGAAAGAAAAAACGGGCTGCAGATCCTCTCGCTTCAACAGCACCTGATTGCCGAGCCTTGAAGACAAAAGCGGCGCGGCATCCAGCGGCGTCTCGCGTGCGACGTCGTAGACACGGGCGTTGAGTATTCTTTTGATGTAGGTCTGTGCCATTCGCCGACCCGCCGCTTAAAAGCGTGTGATCATAAGGCTTTAGCCATACCAACACACGGTGCGTAGTTGGCAAAATGCCCACTCGCCGTGGCGGCGAACACCCCCTTATGCCGCGTAACGCGACTGCATCGCGGCGAGCGACAGCGGCTGAATTTTCGAGGCGTTACCAGCAGTGCCGAATGCTTCATAGCGATCAATGCATATGGCCTTCATTGCATCCAGGCTGGCCGTAAAGTACTTGCGGGGGTCAAATTCGGCGGGGTGCTCCGCGAGAAAGCGCCGAATTGCGCCAGTGGAGGCTAACCGCAGATCGGTGTCGATATTCACTTTTCTGACCCCGTGCTTGATGCCTTCGACCACCTGCTCAACCGGCACACCGTAGGTCTCGGGAATGTCACCGCCAAACTCATTGATGACGGCTAGCCAGTCTTGGGGTACTGCGGATGAGCCATGCATCACCAGATGAGTACCGGGGATGCGGGCGTGGATGGCTTTTATGCGATCCATCGCCAGTATGTCTCCGGTGGGAGGACGCGTGAATTTGTAGGCGCCATGGCTCGTGCCGCAGGCAATCGCCAGTGCGTCCACCCCGGTATCGGCCACAAACTGTGCGGCCTCCTCAGGGTCTGTCAACAACTGGTCATGGCTCAATTTGCCCGCCGCGCCGATACCGTCTTCCTCGCCGGCCTCTCCTGTCTCCAGCGACCCTAGGCAACCAATTTCTCCCTCCACCGACACACCACACGCGTGGGCCATCTCTACGACATGGCGCGTGACGCCCGCGTTGTAGTCATAATCCATGGGCGTCTTGCCGTCCTCTCCCAGCGATCCATCCATCATGACCGAACTGAAACCCAACTGAATCGATCGTTGGCATACCGCCGCAGACGTACCGTGGTCCTGATGCACCACCACCGGGATGTGCGGAAACTCTGTCATGGCCGCTTCCATTAGCGCGCGCAGGAAAGGGGCACCGGCATATTTTCGCGCACCGGCACTCGCTTGCATGATCACGGGTGAATCAGTTTTGTCTGCCGCCTCCATAATGGCCCGGGTTTGCTCTAGATTATTCACGTTAAACGCCGGTACGCCGTAGCCATGCTCCGCCGCGTGGTCCAATAATTGCCTCAAACTAATCAGTGCCATGGTGCTACGCCTCGCTTGGTGTTCTTGCCTCTTTCTTACCACTCTCTATGTTCGATGCGACCTATGTTCGATGCGACTCACAAAGTCGCGCTGGAACAATCGTCCGCCGGCGCGCTAGTTCCAGCGCCATCTCAGATCAATCTCTCGCCCGGTCTGCCAGTACCGCGACCGCGGGAAGCGTCTTACCCTCAACGTACTCCAAAAAAGCACCACCGCCGGTGGAGATATACGATACCTGATCTGCAATACCAAACTGATCGATCGCAGCCAAAGTATCACCGCCGCCGGCAAGCGAAAAACCTTCACTCGCGGCAATTGCCTCTGCCAGCACCCGCGTGCCTGCGGCAAAAGCGTCCTGCTCGAAAACCCCCAGTGGACCATTCCACAAGATAGTCGCCGCCTCGCGGACTCGGTCGGCAATCTGGGTCGCTGTCTGAGGACCCACGTCCAGGATCATGTCTTCTTCCGCCACCTCAGCAGCGAGCTTCACCGTTGCCCGTCGACCCGCGTCTATCCCCGGCGCCACCACAACATCGATCGGCAGCGGGATCTCTACATGGTCCATCAGGCGGCGAGCGGTGGCGATCAAATCAGGCTCGTGGAGCGATTTTCCAATGGGATAGCCCGCGGCCGCCAGAAAAGTGTTCGCGATACCGCCACCGACAATCAGACTGTCGCAACGCTGAGAGAGGTTGTCCAGCACCTCCAGTTTGGTAGAGACTTTTGATCCCCCCACTATAGCTATCATAGGGCTTTTGGCAGAAGTAAGCGCTCGCTCCAAAGCGGTTAACTCTGCCGCCAGCAGTGGACCTGCGCAGGCAACCGCTGCGGATTTAGCAACGCCATGGGTCGAAGCCTGAGCACGATGCGCCGTGCCAAAGGCGTCCATCACAAAGACATCGCAGAGCGACGCATAGTCGGACGCCAGACCGGCATCATTCGCGGACTCGCCCACATTGAATCGGACGTTTTCCAAGAGCACGACATCGCCGGGCAAAGGCGCAACATGGTGCCAGTCCTTTGCCAGTAGCACATCACGCCCCACTAACTCTGACAATCGCTTGGCGATGGGCGCCAGAGAAGCCTCCTCACTCCATTCGCCCTCGATCGGTCGGCCAAGGTGGGACATCACCATCACAGCAGCGCCTTGCGCCAACGCCTGTTTGATGGAGGGCGCCGCGGCCCGCAATCGCGCATCGTTGGTGATGACGCCTCCACGAAGGGGTACGTTCAAATCTTCTCGAATCAGGACGCGCCGACCCTTAAGGTCCAGTTCGGTCATCAGTTTCACGGCATATTTTCCTTTACTGCACGCCCTCTCTCGCCGGATGCGCTGATTCAGCAATGCGTTGTTGCCATGCTAATGCGACATCAATCAGACGACTGGCGTAGGCCCACTCGTTATCAAACCAGATCAGTATCTTGGCCAATCGTCCTGCAGCAACCTGAGTCTGTTTTGCATCGACAATAGCCGAAGCCGCCTCGCCCGCGAAGTCGCAGGAGGCCAAGGGCTCAAGCGAATAGTCCAGAACCCCCGACAACACCCCCTCCGAGGCCGCCAACAAAGCGGCGTTAATCTGCTCGCGATCGCAGCGACGCTCCGTGGCCACCGTTAACTCAATCGCCGACACCTTGGTCGTAGGAACGCGCAAGGCGTGGGCCGAGAGCTTGCCAGCAAGGTGCGGCAGGATGCGCTCGATACCCACCGCAAGGCCCGTATCGACAGGGATAATTGACTGCGACGCGGCGCGGGTTTTGCGCAGATCCGTGTGATGATAGGCATCTAGCACGGGTTGGTCATTCATCAAGGAATGGATAGTGGTGATAGTCGCGGCTTCAATACCGAACCCGCGAGAGAGCGTATCGAGAACCGGGACCACCGCGTTGGTTGTGCAGGACGCGGCAGATACCACGCGCATCCCGGGCGCCAGCGCGTCCTCGTTGACGCCGAAAACGATGGTCGCGTCTACATCAGACTCTGCGGGTTGCGAGAACAAAACACGGGCGGCACCCGCATCAAGGTGACGCTCAGCCGTTATTCGATCGGTAAACGCACCCGTGCACTCAAAAACGAGGTCGATCTCGAGTTCCTCCCAGGGCAGCTGCGCGACGTCTCTGACATGGCTGAGTGGCACCAGCGACTGGTCGATTGCCAACAAGTCCCCGGAACGTGCGATGCGACCGGGATAGCGCCCGTAATTTGAATCGTAGCGGGCGAGATGAACCACCGTGTCTGCGTCCGCGATCTCGTTAATCGCCGCCAGTTCCAGTGCGGACCGCGCGTCCTCGCGGGCGCGGTAGACCCGCAGCAATGTGCGGCCTACCCGCCCAAAACCATTAATCGCAAAGCGCATGGTCAATCGAGAATCACATCCTCAACCGCGGCGACCACATGATCCGTGGTAATGCCAAAATGCTGGAAGAGGGCGCCAGCCGGCGCAGACTCGCCAAAAGACGACATCCCGACCACTCGACCATCAAGTCCAACGTACTTGTACCAAAAGTCGGTGTGAGCGGCTTCGACCGCAACCCTGGCCAGCACATCGCTTGGCAATACCGCCTCTCGATAGCCCGCTTCCTGCGCCTCGAAGGCTTCTGCACAGGGCATGGAAACGACGCGCACACCCTTTCCGGCAGCAGTGAGTTGCTCTGCCGCCTCTACGGCCAGCGCGACCTCCGATCCCGTCGCAATAATGATCGCATCCAGGGCGCCCTGCTCGGGCACCAGCACATAGCCACCGCGATGCGCCAACAATGCCTGATCCGCATGGGTAATCTGAGCGGGCAGGGTTTGCCGGGAGAAAATCATGGCTGTGGGCCCAGCCTCACGAAGCAGCGCTTGCTTCCACGCGATCGCCGATTCCACCGCGTCACAGGGTCGCCAGGTCTGCAGATTCGGCGTCGCGCGAAGCGCCGTGAGTTGCTCCACCGGTTGATGAGTGGGGCCGTCCTCTCCAAGGCCTATCGAATCATGGGTGAACACATACAGCACGCGTTGCCC
>JAYPXQ010000061.1:0-12234 GCA_038135595.1 Halieaceae bacterium | reverse complement strand
CGCTCGCGGGCGCAGTCGCGATGCTGATAGCCGCCAGCGTGACCGCGATATAGGTGATGCTCCCGGTCAGGTCATAGAAGCGCTCAGTCTGAAAAAGCCGGGCGGGGATAAAGGCCAGCCACTGGATACCAAAAGCGCCCAAGGCCAAGGCAGTCATCGCGGGCCAGCCGGCCAGAGTGAGCCCCGCGGGATTGGCCAGCGTGGCGACACCGAGAGGCAGACCCACAGCCAGCAAAATAAAAATGAGTTTCTTCATTGCGTCACGGCTCTTGTTATTGGGGGGCGAACGCCCACTGATGCTTTCGAGCTAAATACTCTGCATACCGGCCAGCGGTTCAGCGTCTATTTTTGCCGTTGGGCTCAGGCCTCGGCCTGCAGCGATACCATGACCCCGCGCTGACCCGAGATCTGATTGCGCAACAGCGACTGCCAGATTGCATCACACGCCTCGGCACCGCGATGGGATTCCATGACGAGGGTTGGCGCCAGCTGCGTCACCAGCTCGATACTCGCCGCGTAAGCCTTGCCCATCATCACCCCGCGACCCCACTCGCCATCTCGCTTTTCAATTTGTGCAGGCGCAAAGAACACCTGGGGCTCGCTGCCGGGAAGTGGTTCGCCGCCCACTGACTGGCCAAATTGATCCCAGTGGGTCGCCCCCACCAAGAGCGTTTGCACTGCATTCTCTTTGAGGCCGCGATGTAGGCGTGACCGCACGTCAACACTCCCAGCGATATCAACGTATGCACTGGCTACATTCTCAATCTTTTCCACCTCACCGTAAGAAACGACGCGGTCGTAACAACCAAGCGCCTCAGAGAACGCAAGGTTTGGATCGCTGGTGAGGCCAATAATGGCGCCTTCAAAACCCGCAGCACGAATAAATGCCGCTGTGCTAAAGCCCGTCTTGGAGGATGCCGAGCCGATCACCATCTGCCGCGCACCAAACCAATCATTATCCAGAAGCAGATCGGCAATCACATAACCCGTCATAAAAAGCGGGAAAAAAATGCAGCGCTGATCCTCAAGGCCTTGGAGCTGGGAGGGCTCCGACTGTGTGCGCACATAATGATTGTAGAGACCCGGGAGCTCGCTGCGGTGGGGCTTGGCGTCGGTAAAGCCCCGCTCGGAGAGTTCACCGGGCTGCATTACCACATGGCTGCTCATCGGGAAAAAACCATAGAGGCGCTCGCCCACGTCGATGCCGGCTACCCGACTCTCAATAACCTCGCCAATACCCCAGACCGTCACCTTGCCCCAGGGATCCTCTCCGGTGGGATAGAACTGCCAGTATCCGAACAGGTCGCCCGAAGCGGCATACGTTACGTTATTCGCCGTCATCGCAAACTTGTCGATGGCAACCAATATCTCATTCGCGTCGGGTTCGGGGATATTGCCACTGACAACCTGAGTACGCCGGTAGTCGGTGCGATCAACCCAAAGCTCAGTCAGCATTTTGGTATCCCTGTGTTGTACGTGGCTGTGATGGTCAGAAAAAAACCGATGTCAGTGTCAAAAAACGTCGCACTTGCCGCTCATTGTGGGGGTGCGGGGGAACACAACGCAATGCCAGAGCGTCCCGATGGTGTTACCGGAGGCTCGGGGTAGTCAGGTTCAGGCTGTCAGCAAGGCGTCAATCGTGATGACGCGAGAGCGGACCGCGGCGCCAACCCTAAGACCGACACCACGGTTGCCTCGAAGGAGACGCTCAGCGCGGCGAGTACCAGATCGGACTGCCGTAGGCTCTCTCTTGAGAGCTATAGCGAATATCCTCTGGCATTTCATCGTAGAGATCGTAATTCTTGCGATCGTAAGCCAGCCATCTCGGCGTGGGGATCTCCATTACTCTGGCGTAGTAAAACGCCCTTTGCGCCGGGTCGAACGAGGGATCTTGCCAATAGCCGCGGAGCGCATCCGCACCAATAGAATTGGTGTAGGTCGCTTCCATCTCATCCACGGTAGAACCGACAGAGGCGAGCTTGCCGTCCTCATCTAGCGCCCGCGCATCTGCATTGCTCCAGACCACGTTGTACACCGCTTCTTGGGAGGCGCCGTTCTCATCCAACCACCCCTTCACAATCTGAATTCGATCCAGATTAGCGCCATTGGGGTCACGCATCGCCTCGACCAAAAAGCCGGGGCTGGCGCCTTCCGGCGCCGCCGCCAGATCGCTACCCATCGGCACGCCGGAGGCATAGCCTTTAGCAGCGAGATCGTTTTGAGACAGATCCTCGGAATCGAAGTCATAGCCGCCAAACATTCTAATTTGCAGACGCGTGCCGGTGGTGCCGAATACTTCTCTGCGCGCCATGGCATCCCATATGGCTTCTCGGGTGTTGTCGGTGGCCCAAACGCCTGCCAAGCCTGATGCGGCGAGCTGCAGTGCCGTCAAATCAAGCGCCGGGTCGAGGGAGGATCGAATCAGCACATCCTTCCAACGTTCGGGGCTGGGCTCCAAAAAGGGCGCCTTTCCCCACCAGTTATCCTCGCGCGTTGCCGGTAATCCCGAGTGGGTGTCCGTACTCCCCACCATGCCGAATTTGAACGGGTTAGCGCCGAGGCTTTTATCAAACTCGAGGCCCATCTTGAGCGCAGGTCGAGCATATTCATACTGAATCATGTCAGTGCTTCTCTGCACCGTGCCACCTAAGTTAGTCGTGTCCACGATTTCAAAGTCAGCGAACTCATCGTCAGGCGATAAAAATGGGTGCGCCTCTCCCGTGCCCTTGGCTTGGGTGACCTCCACAATAGGCTCCCAACGGGTCCTCGATTCGGCGTAGCGCTTGTCGATCGGTTTACCGTCTGTTTGGTATTTCGGCGCGAACATCGCGCCGCTGGAAAGGTTGCCGTTGTGTGGGATCGCCAGCACCTGGCCACCGGTGTCTTTCTCATACGCTGCCATGAAGTCCCAAAGGTCTTCCACGTTTTCAGATTCAAAGGCTGAGAATGGCAATACGGGGTCCACAGAGGCTTTGTCACCGCGGAAGACCACGACACGATGCAAATTGTTGCCACCGGGTTGCGAGGTCCACTCGTAGCCAATAAACGCGGTGAACTCTCCGGGATCGTTGTATTGGTCTGCCAAGTCCATAATTTTGCCCCAGGCGGTGCGCAGCATGGAGTCATTTTTAATCTTGGCCTCGGCGCCTTTAGTCAACTTCTGCACGAGCAGATTGAAGGCGTCGATCCCTTTCCCCTCCATCACCAAGTCATAGAGCTGCTTGCCAAAAGGATCTGCAAGCAAACCTGGGTCGGCGTTAGCAATAGCGTCCGCCAGCCCTAAGTTCTCAGCATGGTCCGCGATCACGACAAAATCGAGCGGACTTGAAATCGTCGCCTCCTGCCCGGTGCTGCTGGTCACCGTCTCTCCCAGCACAAAACGATAAGCGTCGTTAGGGCCGACCTTGGTACCGGCCATGCCGGCGTCGGGAGAAAAAGACGTGTGGAGGTGGGTGTCACCAAAATAAGCACGGGTTGGATGATTGTCAGCAACAGCCAGACCGATCGGCAGGGCAACCAGGCCCGCGAGGAATGCATGCTTGATCATGATTACGCTCCTTCTTCAGCCAGTTACCCCTAACTAAACAAGGACGCGCTTGAATTTCACGGTCAAACGGGAGAAATCGCCCGATTTCGCGGGTATTTGTCACCTTTTGCTAATTTCTGTCGGATACCTCGCACGTGAACCGTGAGGGGTAACACTCAGCTTGGGGGTAGAGTTTGATCAAATATCCCAGACCAATGCAGCAGTGATCTCACTTTCAGCGTGACGGGAGAGCGAATAAAAAGGACTAAAACAATTCGATTCTCTGCCCACGCGGCGCAGGTTGGCGGTGTTCCTCGGGGAGCGTGCACAGGCGCTCCATGCGCGTCACCGAGCCGTCGGCGTACTCCCAGATCAGCTCGTCGCCCTCCCGGTAGCGGCGTACCACTCTCGGGCCCCAGCCGAAGGCGTAAAAATTAAGTATCTTGTTTTCCCAGATCATGCTCGCCGAGGTGCGCATACAGTGCTCTGTCCCGCCCAAGGTGAACAAAACAGATCCTTCGGTGTCGTTGGTATTGAACCCGCCTGTGCTGTTGGGCCCATAGTCGTGAATGATGCCCGCTGCGGTGACAACGACCCGGGCGCCACATTGCTCGACTCGCTCAACATGCCCCACGTGGCCGCCCGACACGCCTCGCCACAGCCCGCGGATATCGTCGGCTTCTGGCGGCAGTGGCTCCGTGCAGGCGGCTAGAATTGGCAAAGGAAAATGGTTGTAGGAGCATCCCGGCGTATTACCCTTGGGGATGTCCGCCGCGCGTCTGCCCGAGTTATCGAGCACAGGTAGCTCACAGTAATTGAGCGCCGCACCGTCTCCGGCCAAGGTACCCGGATCAGTCATGAGGGGCGGTCGAGCTGAAAACCAGCCCAGCCAGCCGAGCCATACCACACCGAGGGCAATGGCGACCAGGATGCGCTTAATCACTTTTTTCACAATCTGCTCCGGCCTCTCACAAATTTATTCGCGACCACTCAAGGCTTTCTCTCCGGGCAATGACGTCGCATGAAAAGATGTCTTTATGAGTTGATAGCACGCAGTAAATGTTTACGGGCAAGCGATTCAGGGGCCTCGACAACCAAAAGTGGGCAGTCAATAAAAAGGGCGGCCGAAGCCGCCCTTTTTTAGCCCACCAGCTTCGGAGATTAAAACTCCCAAGCCGCCTGAATGCCCCAGACTTCACCGCGGGTACGGTAGTTAAAGAAAGACCCTTGCGCCAAGGGGACTACAGCACCACCCTGCGCATAGTTCTCATCGGTAATGTTGCGGCCATAGAGCATCAGCATCCAGTTCTCCCCGCGGAGACCTGTTCGCAGGTTAATAAGCTCAAAGCCTGGCTGAACTCGAGCCGGGTCTAGGTCTCCCGTAAACAAATAATCGTCGGTGAAATTTACGTCGACCTCAGTGAACCACATCATGGAGCCCACAGGCTGCATATACTGAGCACCGAACGAACCTGACCACTCAGCTGCGCCAATCTTCCGGCCCGACAGATCCTGAGCAATTGCAGCCTGCCTGCCACTCGCGTCAAATAGCTGCGTACAGAGGCCATCGGCCGAAGTCAGATTCGGTGAGTTTGGGGTTAGACCCCCAGGAGTCACAAAATTGGCGAACCCGATATCCGCTGTTTGTAAAGGTGTGCAAGCGGCGCCCTGGAAATCCTTGTACTCACCATCAACTGTGCCGACCGCCAGGTTCAAGCGGAGTTTTTCTGTCACTTGGAAAGCCGAGTCGATCTCGAAGCCCGAGATCTCCGTGCTCGCTGCGTTGGTCACGACAAAGCCGAGGCCGACAAACGTCGACACCTGCTGATCGTCATATTCACTGTTGTAGTAAGCCCAGTTCACGCGCATCCGGCCATTGAGGAAGGTGTGCTTACCGCCCACCTCAAAAGACCATGCAGTTTCATCATCGTACTCGAATCCTGGTCCGGGAGTGTTGCGCTGAATACATCCTGGCAGATTGTCGAGCGGGCACGCTGGGCCGCCAGTGTATGCTGGCAACTGGCTGTCGATCGCGTTAAAACCGCCGCTCTTGAAGCCCTCGGTGTAACTGGCATAAAGCAAGTGATCGTCACTGGGCGTCCAATTGACTGAGACCGCCGGAATTGTCTGGTCAGTCTCTCTGTCGCCTGTGAACAAGTGGTTAGTGCGATCCAACGCGCCCCCTGCAAGCTCTTGTAGCAAGAAGTTGCCTAACAGCGCCGTGTTAGTTGGATCGGCAAACCAGGCGTCTCCGTCTGGGCTTTTATAGTCAAGGCCCGTGGCGTCACTGTTTACCCAGGTTTGGGCAATGGCTTCCTTGGTTTCTTCGGTGTAGCGCACACCGGCAGTGATGCTCAAGCTGTCGGTGATGTTAAAGGTTCCCTGCGCAAAGAGCGCCCATGACTCCGTCTCCTGCTCCCAATACGAGATCGTATTCACCTGATTCCACATAGTGAGACCGGGAATGCCGGGGGTCAGACTCGTACCAAACGCGCCGTTGATGAGCGCCAGATCATCGGGGCCATAGGCCCAAATCGTGGGTAAACCCAGGAGCGCCTGCACCACGCCAGGCTGACCAAAGGTCCCGTCACTCAGCACAGCGCGGTCAATTTCTTGCGTGGAGTTAAGAAAATTACCGCCTACCACCCAGCTGAATCGACCGTCGAGGTCCGATGCCAGGCGGATTTCCTGGCTGAACTGGTCGAACTCCGAGTCATCGCTACGACCGATGAATTCAACCGGCAGAAAGTCCGCCTCAATTCCGTCCTTGTACTCGTACTGAGAAACACCCGTGACTGAAGTCAGCGTCATACCGTTCCCGAACTCATGCTCAATGTTGAGCGAGAATTCGTGGTTCTGAGTGTCTGTCCCCGACAGGCGCTCAGGGCCATTGCCGCCGTCGAGCGCACCCGTACCGCCGATCGACAGCCCGTCGTAAAACACATCGCGAGAACTGGTAGTGGGCGCATAAGTTGGATAAAGGAATCCCATGATGCCGTACATTAGGGCGTTAGAGTTTGGTACGAAAGGCTGATTTCTAGTGCCATCGCCGGTGCTGTCGACCAAGGTAGGGCCGAAGTCTGTAACGACCGCGGTTTGGCCGATTCGACGATAATCCGAGTAGCTGTAGCGCAAGCCAACGTTGGTTGATTCGGATGGTTGCCATTGCACACCAATGCGAGCAATGGTCTCGTCAGTCGTGGGCGAATTGGGGTACGCGGCCCCCAGATCAACGCTGTCGAGCCAGCCGTCAATAGATCGGTCCATCACCGCCAACCGGATCGCGACGTTCTCGCTGACGCTACCGCTAATGTGACCCTCGAAGTACTCACCGTTATCGGACTCGAAACTGGCCGCAAGACGCCCCGATAGGCCTTCACCCACGACAGGCGCCGCAGAGCGCACATTGATAGCGCCGCCCAGCGTATTTTTACCGAACAAAATGCCCTGAGGGCCGCGCAGGACTTCCACCTGCTCCAGATCAAAGAGACCGAGACGTGCCTGTCGGCTTCGACCCAGATAAACGCCATCCAGGAAAATACCGACCGACTGCT
This sequence comes from Halieaceae bacterium, assembly GCA_038135595.1. Taxonomy (GTDB): domain Bacteria; phylum Pseudomonadota; class Gammaproteobacteria; order Pseudomonadales; family Halieaceae; genus Luminiphilus. Next base: position 5,154 of record JAYPXQ010000061.1, on the reverse strand, counting down.
CGAAGGACTGATTTCCGCCGATTGAAATGCCGCGCATGGTGATGATTGTATTCACCGCGTTCTCACTGACGGAAAAGTTTGGGACGTAGGCGCCTAGTTCACCAAAGCTTCTGATAGAGGCATCCTGAATTACTTCCCCACTGATCGCGGTTACAGAAATGGGTACGTCTTGCAAACTTTCGGTTCGCTTCTGAGCGGTCACCACCACTTCTTCTAGCTGTTGCGCGCTGGCGCCACACGCCAGACCCGCCACCGCCGCACTCAGTGCCAGCTTGGAAAATGTCTTTACCATCGTGAGAACTCCCATGACTAACTAATATAATCGTTATTGTTTATGCGGTGGCTGACGCCACACGCAACTTGCATAGGGACGATATTGCCACACAACTGGCGAAACACAACCGTGTTCTGCCGCCTTAAACCCAACTATTACCGTATTTCTATGGACGTAAGTTTGTGGTTTTTCAGTCAACTGTGTGGCGGCTCCACCGCTCCACATTGCCCGCTCGCTCGATGTCTCGACTCAGAGACACCCCGAGGAGCGCCCCCAATCCACAGCTTTCGAGTAGCGTGCTCACTGCACCTTGGTCGCGCTGATTGAACGCAGAAAACAGCTGATTAGCTCGCTGCAATTGAAAATGCCGGTACGGTTGTGCCAGTGCCGAAATCTGCTGCCCATCCACCGAAAAGGTTGCGCTACCCGGCGCCTCGGCTAGTCTCCCCACCGCGGGGGTACCCGCTTCAGGCCTCTGTTTCGCTAACCATTGATTAATAAAATCAGCAGACGCATGGGTCTCGGGCATAAAATCCTTCGCCACGACCCGTAACACGGCCAGCAGGGTTTCGGGCACAGTATCGTCGGCCAGAAAGTCATCTCCCGCATTGAAATATTCGGGGGCATCCTGATCAGGGCGATTCATGCGCTCCACCCAGCGCCAGACCCGCGGCGCCCGGCGTTGCATAAGATTGGCAGGGTAAGGATCCCGGCCCAAATGGGCGTAGAGTGGGCCCAGCAAGCCAAAATCACCAATACATGGCCGCCATCCGAGCAAATAGGGATACTGCTCAAAATGACTGTTAAGGGCATCCAGAAACGCCAGATACAGGGCTTCGACCAATTCCCGCGTGTCATCGGTGACACCGAAGATAAGCGCCGCATGGCGCATGCGGTCCATCATGTAGTCCGTTTTCTCCTCGCGTCCCGGGGCGTCGCGCTGCGAGTGCAGGAAGTGATAACGTACAAAGTCCGCGTTTTCCTCAGGAAAGTTCCAACGGTAGTGCATGGCAGGGCGCAACAAACCCTGGGATCCGATCACGTCGAACAACGCGCTGACCACACTTTGGCGCGGACCCTTTGGCTGACTAGGCCGACCCGCACGCACCTCAAAATGCTCAATGATGGCCGCACCGTCCCGGATGACCTCGCCATTCATCGTTACCAGAGTAGGAATAGTCGGCAGTTTTGCCTCGGGCAAGACCTCGGTCTTGTATCGCTCGTGTCCGGTGGAACACTCCTCAAATGAAATGCCCTGCTTGATTAAATAAGCGCGGGCCCGCCCCGAGTAAAGCGAGTGGGGCATGGCATAGAGTTGATTCGTTTGAGAAGACACCAAGGTCATCTTATTGAGCGCTGCCTCCACGGATTCCACAGTGGCCGATAACATTGAAGCTGATATCGGCAAGCGACCTTATATTGACATTAATACTGCCAATAGTTACAAAGGCTGGCAAGCACAAATAAACACCCATCCGATAAGGAAAAATGATGAAAAAATGGGCGATTGGATTAGGGGTAGCGGTGTTGGCTGTGATGATCGGCTACGGTCAGCGCGTCACGATTGCAGAAAAATTAGTGGCCGCCGCGGTGCCCCGACAAATGGCAACCAATCAGGTGGAATCGCTCGGGGATGGCCTGCACGTGGTGCTCTGTGGCGCCGGCGGCCCCATGCCGGCGCCCCGCGCCTCAGGACCCTGCGTGGGCATAGTCGCTGGTAACCGACTGTTTATTGTCGATACGGGCACCGACAGTACGCGAAACCTGCAACGCCTCGGCTACCCGCCTGCCACCGTCGAGGCGGTCTTCCTGACCCACTTTCATTCAGATCACATCGACGGTCTGGGAGAGTTGGCTACGATCCGATGGGCCACGGGAGACGATGCTTCACCCCTATCAGTTTATGGCCCTGAGGGCGTCGACCAAATCGTCGCTGGGTTTAACACCGCTTACGCTCAGGACTTTGTCTACCGCAACGCCCACCACGGCGACGCCGTAGCCCCGCTGGCCGCCGCCGGTATGCGTGCTTTCCCATTCGACGCACCCGCAGACGGCGAACTGGCCAAGGTTTATGAAGTTGATGGCCTCGTCATCGAGGCGCTCCGTGTACAACACGCTCCGGTCTCACCCGCGGTGGGCTATCGCTTCAGCTATGGCGGTCGCACGGTGCTTATTAGCGGCGATACTGCGCAGTCCGATAACATCACGCGCTTCGCCATGGGCGTCGATTTGTTAGTGCATGAAGCTCTCGCACCCAACATCATCGGCATGATGGAGGACGCGGCTAACGGCATGGGTAACGCCATCGTGGCCAAAATCCTGTTTGATGTGCCCGATTATCATGCCAGCCCCGCCGACGCCGCTGAGACCGCTCAAAATGCCGGCGTCGGACACCTGCTGTACTACCACATAGTGCCGCCGATCATCGTGCCGGGACAGGAAACGCTGTGGCTCAACGGTGCCGACGAAATTTTCCCGGATTACACCGTCGGCTACGACGGTGTCTCGTTCAGCTTACCCGCCGGCTCAACCGAGATCATCAAAACCCGCGAAGGTCTCTAGGGCCAACAGCGCGCGTTACTAACGGATTGGGTTACCGACGGCGCCCTGCACTTCCCCGATCATTGAGCTGCGGCAATTGATCCGCCCACCACTAGTTGGGGACAGATACCCACTCGTCTCCGGGCTCAAAAGGCAGTGACAAATCCTTGTCGATCATTACCGGTGCCTCAATCTCGGCCCGATAAAGCGGCGCTCTCGCGGCAGCCGCGTGCGTGTCGAGCAGTGCCATCAGTTCAGCCACCTTGTCGGGACGCGCCGCCGCCAGATTATGTTGCTCGGTCGGATCCTCGGCCAGGTTAAAAAGCCACTGCGTCTGGGGTCGCTCTGCTACCTGCAGCTTCCAGTCACCATGACGCACGATCCGGTTATGGTCTGCCGACCAGAACAATGTTTCCCGGCTCCAATCGCGCGCCGCCTCCAAACCGTCCGTCATCAACGGCAACAAGTTTTCACCGTCGATTTCCCGCCCCTCAGGCAGTGGCGCATTGATGGCTGCCAATACCGTCGGCATCAGGTCAATATGTGCCACCGGGGTATCGATCTGGACACCCGGCGCGATCCGGCTCGGCCATTTAACGAACAAGGGCACGCGAATGCCGCCCTCAAAGTGCGTAATCTTCCAACCCCGAAAAGGCGCGTTGACATCGGCAAGGCCCACATAGCCCGCGCCACCATTGTCGCTCGTGAAAATCACAATGGTGTTATCCGCGAGCCCCTGCGCTTCGAGAGCTGCCACGACGCGACCGACGCTGCGATCCAGCGCTCGGGTCATAGCCGCATACACCCGCAGTCGATGGGGTTGGATGTCGCCCACGGCCTCATAATCGGCCCTCGTAGCCTGCAGTGGCGTATGAATTCCCCAGTGGGCCAGATATAAAAAGAAAGGGCGGTGGCGATTGGCCTTGATGACCTTGATCGACTCGTCAGTCCAGTAGTCGGTCAGATAACCGCCGGGTTCAAAACGGTCTTCATCGCCGCTGTTATAGCTATTGGCATAGGTCAGCGCGGACCATAAAAATTGGTCGATCGGGTCAAAGGCGACCCTGGCATTAACCACGTCGGGATGGTCCTCGGGCAGGTAGAGACCACTCGCCATCAACAGGCTTTCATCAAACCCTTGCTCGTGGGCGGCCATACCGAGCTTGCGACCCAGATGCCATTTGCCAATGTGAACCGTGTGATATCCCCGTGACTGCAGGGACTCTGCAAGCGTAATCTCTTCAGCGGGCAGCCCCTGCAACTCGTAAGGCGGCTTGTTCGCTGCGGCCTCGGCGTCATAGAGGGCGTCGGGCAACGTGCGCTCCATGTCGCTCGAGATAGCGGTAACGGCCCTGCCCATGCCGGGCGGCATGGGCGTAAAGGCAAATCCCGTGCGGCTCTGGTAACGCCCGGTCATCAGCATCGCGCGAGAGGGTGCGCAGGTGGATGAACCTGAGTAAGACTGATTGAAGACCGCGCCCTGTGACGCCAGCGCGTCGATATGAGGGGTTTGCAAACGGCCACCCGCCACGCCTCCGCCGAAGGTCGAAATGTCGTTATAGCCCAAATCATCAGCGACGATCAGCACGATATTGGGAGGGCGGTCAGCGGGGCTTGCGATTTCAGACTGAGGACCCTGCTGCCAGGCAATATCTCTCGGGGGCGCAACACGAGCCGTATCGATGGCGCCACGCACCTTGATTGCGGTCAAGATTGCCGCACTTGGATAGAGATAAACCCAGCCCACGGCCAACAGCAGTAACGCCGCCACAGTCATGACAACCCGTCGCATATCACCCCTTCTTCCCGGCCAACCAACGTCGTTGGTCGTTGCTGGCACGCGGCAACATTATCTATTGGCAGTATAACTGCCAATAGATAATCAGTTCAATCAGCGGTCAGGTATTTTCCTGCTGTAATGCGTCACGCAGGGTGTGGGCGACGAGCCATAAACGGTCCTGGCCCCAGGTCGCCAAGAGTGACTCGCCAGCGGGATTCAACAAGCGAAAGCTGGGTACGCCCCACAATCCCGCCGCGTACATAGTCTGCCGATTATCTTCGAGAAGCGCCTCCCAAGTGGTGTCCTCTCGGTGCGCCTGCGCGGCGCCCCAGTCGAGCCCCGCGGCCTCGACCACCCTGCGCAGTCCGCGATCATTATTGGTGTTAACCCCCAAGGCAAAGGCATGACGCAGGAAGCTTGAGCAGAGTTCCACGCCTTTGCCCTGCGACGCGGCCCACGGATACAGCGCATAGCACCGCCGCGCGGGGTCTCCGATAGGGTCATAAAAATTGCCGTAGGGCACGCCCGCGACCCGGGCCTCTCGAGCCGCATCCATAAA
>JAYPXQ010000060.1:0-12249 GCA_038135595.1 Halieaceae bacterium | reverse complement strand
GACATGAACCACCCAGAGCCGGTATTGGAGCCCCCACCCTATCTGGTGCCGCATTCAAGAGAACCGATTCGAATTTTGTATCGCGATGCTGACCTTCTCATCGTAGATAAACCCACGTTGCTCCTCAGCGTACCGGGGCGGCATCCGCTCAATCGAGATTGCCTGATTGAACGACTCGACGCGCACTATCCTGGCGTGGTCGCGGTGCATCGGCTCGATCTGGATACCTCTGGTGTCATGATTGTCCCCCGGCACCGAGCGTCGCTGTCGCGACTGGCCAGACAATTTCAGTCTCGGAGCATCGAAAAAACCTATATCGCGCGAGTAGCGGGCGTCGTTGAGAAAAATGCCGGCACCATTAACCTTCCGCTGACGCGGGATTGGCCCAACCGACCGCGCCAAAAAGTCTGCTTTGAAACAGGAAAAACCGCTATTACACACTGGAAGCGCCTATCGACGGACGACAATACCTCCCTTCTAGAGTTGAATCCGGTGACAGGACGTTCCCATCAGTTACGCATTCATTTGAATGAAATCGGACACCCCATTTTGGGCTGCGACTTTTATGCACCGGAAAATGTGCTTGCTGCGGCACCGCGACTGCTATTGCACGCCTCCCGCATCCGCTTTTCGCACCCGATCTCAGGAGACACCATTACCGCATACTCACCCGCGCACTGTATGAGCGATTATGGCCGGCACTAGCGCGCAGAATTCGTCAGCGAGTGGAACACCGTACAGGCGCACTGTGGACGGAGACCAACGTGGTATCGGTTGATCATAACGAGCGCGAGACCACGATTCTGGTCAAACCCAACCACTCAGCAAGCTGGCGCCAGAATCTGTGGGTACTCGCGGCGCTCTCAGTGCCATCAATGGGCGCCGGAATCGCTTTTGCGGTGGCGGGTGCGTGGCCGATCCTGCCGTTTGCGGGCATCGAGCTGGCGGCCCTCGGTAGCGCCCTATACTGGGTTAATTGGAAGTTGGAGTACCGGCACGTGATCCGCTTTACCGACAGCACTGTGTTAATCGATAAGGGTTACTTTATACCCAAGCGGAGTTGGTGTTTCATGCGAGAAGAGACCGCTCTCAGGGTGTCTCCAGAGACGCACCCATGGCAGGGGCCCGAAGTGTCTGTGCACGATCGACAGTCAGAGACCCGCGTCGGCGACTTCCTCAACCGTGAGGAGACGCTGCAATTACTGGATTTGCTGAAACAACAACTCACTGTAAGAACTCACAGTAACTCCGACACGTTCAAGGCGTGATATGACCAATCCTTCTAGCAATACCGCGAGCGACAATCAGCGAGTGGGCTTTATTTCCCTCGGATGCCCCAAGGCGTTGGTCGACTCAGAGCGCATTCTCACGCAACTCAGAGTGGAGGGCTATGACATCACGCCTCACTATGAGGATGCCGGGGTCGTTATCGTCAACACCTGCGGATTCATTGACGCCGCCAAAGAGGAGAGTTTGGAAGCCATCGGCGAAGCCATTCGTGAGAACGGGCGCGTGCTGGTCACCGGATGTATGGGACGAGGCGATGACGCAGACCGTATCCGCGCCCGTCACCCCAAGGTGCTGGGCATCAGTGGTCCGGCCGCTTATGAGGAAGTGCTCTCGACGGTGCGCGAGGTATTGCCCCAAAACCATCGCCCTGACCCCCACATTGATTTAATCCCCGCCCAGGGCGTGAAACTGACGCCCAGACACTACGCCTATCTCAAGATCAGCGAGGGCTGCAACCACCGTTGCCGCTTCTGCATCATACCCAGCATTCGCGGAGATCTGGTCAGCAGACCCATAGGCGCAGTGATGACCGAAGCAGAGGGGTTGGTCCGCGCGGGGGTAAGAGAGCTCCTCATCGTTTCTCAGGACACCAGTGCCTACGGTGTGGACATCAAATACAAAACCGATTTCTGGCAAGGCCGACCCATGAAAAGCAATCTTGCGGGCTTGGCAACTGCGTTAGCCGAGCTCGGTATCTGGGTCCGATTTCATTATGTGTATCCCTACCCCCATGTCGATCAACTCATTCCGTTAATGGCCGAGGGAAAATTGCTTCCCTATATCGATATGCCGCTGCAACACGGTGCTCCCAGTGTGTTAGCGAGGATGAAGCGACCAGCGGCCGCAGAAAAAACGCTGGATCGCATATCCCAGTGGCGAAGCATTTGCCCCGAATTAACAATCCGCTCCACTTTCATCGTCGGTTACCCCGGCGAAACCGACGAGGAGTTCGAAATGCTGCTCGACTTTATCGAGGAGGCGCAGCTGGACCGGGTTGGATGTTTTGAGTATTCGCCCGTAAAAGGGGCCGCGGCCAACGCGTTACCCAATCCCGTTCCAGACGCGCTAAAAAAAGAGCGATGGGAGCGATTCATGGCAAAACAACAGGTCATTAGCGCCAATAAACTCCGTCAAAAAGTGGGCACCTGTCAGACGGTGTTGATTGATGAGGTCAACGCGGAGGGCGCTATCGGGCGCACGGTGGCAGACGCACCAGAAATCGACGGTCTCGTTCATTTACCGGGCTATACCGAATTTCGACCCGGCGACTGGGTCGAAGCAGAAATAGCCTCTGCCGACGACTATGACCTCTGGGTGTAAAGCGGCGAGCGACAACCTGTGAATATCATTTTGATGCGCCCAGAGGATTGGCTCGACGCCTCGACGGTTGAGCTACGGGACAGGCGGCACGAGCACATCCGCAAGGTTCTTAAATCGAGTGTCGGCGCGTCACTGAAGGTCGGTGAGATCGGAGGACATCGCGGTACGGGTATCATCACTCTGACAAGTGACGACGCCACCCAAATGACTGTAACCCTCACACAGCCACCGGCATCGAGGCACCCCTTTGATATTGCGCTAGCACTGCCGCGGCCCAAGATGTTGCGTCGCGTGTTGCGCACCGTTGCGGAAATGGGTGTAACGCATCTACATTTGATTCACAGTGCCCGCGTGGAGAAAAGCTTTTGGCAAACACCCCTATTGCAGCCAGAGCGCATTTCTGAGGCGCTGCAGGCGGGACTGGAACGATCGGGCGATACCCTCCCCCCGCAGATACACCTGCACCGCTTCTTCAAGCCGTTTATCGAGGATATTGCACCTGACCTACTCCAGGGCCGCCAAGGCTGGATAGCCCATCAAACCGCAACTCAACCCATTTCTCGAGTCGCTGGAGGGGCGTTGGTCTTGCTGGGGCCCGAGGGTGGGTTTGTGCCGTACGAGCTGAGCCTCGCGCAAACGGCGGGTTTCTCCGCGGGACACTTGGGTGGGCGGACGCTGAGCGTAGACACCGCGGTGGCCGCCGCGCTCAGCCAAGCACTCTTCTGAACCTTCCTTGCCCGGCTCCTAGGCCCGCACCCCGGTGCCCAGGGCGCAAGCGACACCGGTGCCCCCTACGCCGCAGTACCCTGCGGGATTTTTGTGAAGATATTGCTGATGGTAATCCTCGGCAAAGTAAAACGTTGGCGCATCCAAAATTTCAGTGGTGATGGCGCCAAAACCAGCCTGAGTAAGACTTTGTTGAAACTGCTCTAAGCTCTCCTGCGCGGCATTGCGTTGTCCCGCGTCGAATACATAGATGCCCGACCGATACTGGGTACCCCGATCATTTCCCTGACGCATGCCCTGCGTCGGGTCGTGGTTCTCCCAGAACACCGAGAGCAGTTGTTCGTAGCCAAGCTGTGCCGGATCGAACACAACGAGCACCACTTCGTTGTGGCCTGTTTGGCCCGTGCAAACCTCCTGATAGGTAGGATTGGGCGTGATACCCGCCGCATAACCAACCGCTGTGATGTAAACCCCGGTTAGGCCCCAAAACATGCGCTCCACGCCCCAAAAACAGCCCATGCCGAACATTGCGTTGGCCATACCGTCTGGGTAAGGGGGCAATAACGTGCGACCGAGCACCGCGTGACGGTCGGTCACCGGCATGGCAGCGTCACGGCCGGGCAGCGCACTGGCGGCGTCAGGTAGCTCAGTCTTGAAGATCATGTCCATCCAACTCATGGTTTCACCCTTTTCGGCACTTTTTTGCGGGTACTGGGCGCTGTCGCGCAAATTTGGCATACTACTCGGCTACTTCGAAAACTGACAACAAAAACCGCCGGGGGAATGAGGCTACGTGACAGGTGGTCGCCCCATTGGAAATCCCGCAATCAGCGGGTGGCGGGGGGAGAAAAAATGCGTAAAACAGAACAGGTAAAAGTCCAAACAGATCATACTCCTTTCAAAGCTGAGGAGTTTTCCAGTCGTAAGCTCATAGAGCTTGTTGACCAGAATCAGAAAAGGCGCGATATCGATTCCGATATGCTGATGGCAGTCGTCACTGAATTAACCCAACGCCGACATTTCTTGAGAGAATTGCGAGACCGCGGGCTTCTCGCTCCGCGCGCTTAACAGGCGTCCCCCGCATTTCCAAAGATCTTGATCAACCACGATCAGGCGCCGTCGCTACGTTCCTCGGCAAGGCGAAAGCTATTCGGGCAGTCACTTCGCGACAGGCCAGACTGATTTTCGCGCTCGACGCAACCGCCAGCAGAGAACCTACTTGGGAGCAGGCTCGGGCGTTGCATGGCGAACTCTTTAACGCGGCCTCGACGCCTACCCCCCTCGCGGTACAGCTTTGTCATTATCAGGGTCTTGGGCACTTTCAGCACAGCCACTGGTTGACGCAACCCGCCGCCCTGCTCGATCAATTGAGCTCCGTTACCTGCCTGGCTGGCGCGACTCAAATACATCGCGTGCTGCAACACGCGTTGCAATCAGGTACCAGCACTCATCCGGTTCGCGCCCTTGTGTTTGTTGGCGATGCCTGCGAAGAGGCGCCGGAAGCACTTTTCACACTGGCAGGGCAATGTGCCATCAAGAAAATACCGATCTTTATATTCCATGAGGGAGAGGATCAGAACGCCAGAGGGGTTTTTCAGCACTTAGCGCGTCTCAGCGGAGGTGCCTACGCGCCCTTTGACGTGAACAGCGCAGACGAACTCAGAGCGCTATTGGGTGCTGTCTCGCGCTTTGCAGTGGGTGGCGTGCGGGCGCTGAGAGCGTCCAACACAGAGAAGGACCAGCTGTTCTTGGCTCAGCTACCGAATCAGCCCTAGTCACGCGTCAAAACGGTATCATTCACCTACCGTAATTCTGACAAAGGAGCCTCATACGCCGTGCCGCGCATTATCCTGCTACTCGCCGTGGTCATCACGCTGAGTCTGTTAATCAGACGGGCGCAACGTCAACCGCCCCACAAGCGCAGAGGCGCTTATCTACAGATTATTCTGGGAGGTGCCCTGGTTGGCGTGATCATCCTTACCCTGATGGGCAAGATGCATTGGGTCGGCGCAGCGCTCACCGGACTGCTGGTTATCGCCAGACAAATGCTCCCCGTGCTGGTGCGCCTGTTGCCCTTTCTCGGTCAATTGCGTAGCCAGGCCTCAAGTAGCGGCGGCAAGCAGTCTGAAGTCAGTTCCCGCATCATCAAAATGACGTTGGACCATGACAGCGGCGAACTGAGCGGTGTTGTACTCGAAGGTTCGTTCAAAGACTGGCTACTCTCTGAGCTGGACCGAACTCAGCTCGACGCCTTGCTCGACTATTGCGAGCAGGAAGACGCTGATTCAGCGCAACTACTGTCGAGCTATATGGAACAACGCTTCCCCGGCGATGATTATGGAGACGAGCGTGAACACCGCAACACCGAAGCCTCTGGCGCAGGCGTCTCGCGGACCGAAGCACTCGCCGTCCTCGGTTTAACCGAAGACGCCACCGATACAGAGATCATCGCGGCACACCGCGCACTGATTCAAAAACTCCACCCCGATCGAGGTGGTAATGATTATCTGGCTGCAAAAATTAATGAAGCCAAGGATTTTTTACTGCGCTAGGTTGTCAAAGCTTCAGCACCAATGATCTTGAACCCGAAGCCTGTCGAGGAGAAAACAGCTATGAGTGGCGCATTTGTGATCTGCAATCAACAAGGACACTACTGGGGCAAGTCTGGACAGTGGGTGACAGGAGCACACGGGGGTCAGGTGGCGCTGTGGGATTTTCACGACGAAGCAATCAACACGCTGTTTGAATTGGGGTCTAAAGACACCGAATTGCGAGGCGAGGTGCTCAGCGCGCAGACCGAGAACGGCAAACCCAAAAACTTAACTATCAGCGAACACCCGCTACCTAAAATTGACGCACCTGTTACCGAAACCCCACTTGAAATCGCAGACGACGACCCCACTGATTAAGGACTGTCGCCTCGTCAAAAGGATGCTCATCGAATGAGAATATTGCTGTTTTTGGCAACGAATATCGCCGTGCTAGTGCTGGTCAGTATTGTTTTTAATTTACTGGGCCTACAGGGCATTCTCTCTGCCAATGGCGTCGACCTGAACTTAAGCAGCCTGCTTGTTTTCTGCGCGCTGTTCGGTTTCTTTGGCTCATTTGTCTCTCTCCTGCTATCGAAATTCATGGCGAAGCGAGGCACTGGCACAGACATCATTGAGACGCCCCGTAATCGTGAGGAGCAATGGCTTCTTGATACCATTAAATCGCTATCCGAGGAAGCGGGAATCGGTATGCCCGAGGTGGGCGTATTTCCCTCTGACGCCGCCAACGCGTTTGCTACCGGCTGGAACCGCAACGACGCTTTGGTCGCTGTCAGCACCGGCTTGATGCGTCGCTTTGAAGAACGCGAAGTGCGCGCAGTGCTCGCCCACGAGATTGGTCACGTCGCCAATGGCGACATGATCACTCTGACCTTGATTCAAGGGGTGGTGAATACCTTTGTCATGTTCTTCGCCCGCATCATTGGCCACACCGTAGACCGGGTGGTCTTTAAAACCGAGCGCGGCTATGGCCTTGGCTATTACATTGTGACGATCGTCGCCGAGATCATTCTCGGCATCCTCGCCAGCATGATCGTGATGTGGTTCTCTCGCTACCGGGAATACCGTGCCGACGCAGCGGGTGCTCAACTGGCGGGGAGCAGCAATATGATCGCGGCGTTGCAGCGCCTGAAAGTTGAACAAGGCCTTCCCGACGATCTCCCGGGAGAGCTGACCGCCTTTGGCATCCGCGCGGGGGGGCGCTCCGGCCTCGCCGCTTTGTTCAGCTCACATCCGTCGCTGGATGACCGCATTCTTGCTCTAGGGAACCCCTAATGCGCCCATCATTGACCTCCATCTTTTGCTTGCTGGGAGCCATAGCCCTTTATCCAGTGACTAACGCGCTCGCGGAAGGCAGCCCTGACTACCTTAGCTTTGCCACTGATGATGAAGCGAACACCACAGAGGTATTTCAGAAAGCCAGCCCTGCCGTCGTGTTTGTAACGTCGAGCGAGCTGCGCCGCCAACGCTTTACGCGCAACATCATGGAGATTCCCCGCGGTGCCGGCTCCGGGTTTATTTGGGATGCCGCCTCTGGGCTGGTTGTGACGAACTACCATGTGGTGGCCGGTGCAGACCGACTCACCATCACGACGCAGGGCGAGGAAACATTTCAAGCAGAGGTCGTTGGCCATGCTCCAGAGCGGGATTTGGCCGTGCTTCGCATGATCGACCCCCCCGCCTCGCTCACAGCCTTGCCACTCGGAGATTCTTCCGAGCTGTCAGTGGGACGAAAAGTGTTGGCGATCGGCAACCCGTTTGGGCTCGATACCTCACTAACCGTTGGGGTGGTAAGCGCTTTAGACCGGGAAATCCAGTCTCCCAGTAACCGCACCATTCGAGGTGTCATTCAAACCGATGCAGCCATCAATCCTGGCAATTCGGGCGGCCCCTTGCTCAACTCCCTCGGCCAACTTGTCGGCGTCAATACGGCAATTTATTCGCCTAGCGGTGGCAGTGCGGGCATCGGCTTCGCCATCCCCGTTAACACCGTCATTGAGGTGGTCCCTCAACTCATCGCCTTCGGAAAAATCATGCGGCCTGTGCTGGGTGTAGAACTCGCATCGGACCGCTGGTTGCGCCAATACCGGGTTGACGGGGTCCCTATCGTGAGAACCTATCGCGGATTTCCGGCCGATAACGCCGGCATGGTGGGTGCTAGACGGGGCAGTAGAGGTGAGGTGATTTTGGGAGATGTCATCACCCATATTGACGGGGAGCGGGTTGCCAGTAACGACGAATTTCTCTCGGCGATGGAGGCGCATCAGGTGGGCGACACCATAAAAATCACCACTACTCGAGAGGGAAGGGAGCGGCAGTTCGACGTTGAACTTTCAGAAGTGCAGTGAACCGTCACTCACCCGGATGAGCTGGCCAGCTCTCGGCATCCAGCGCCTCGTCGGGTAGCTGGTCGAGGTAGAAGCGGGGTGACTGCCCCGCATTGACTTGCTCCTCGAACTGGGCGATCAACCTCATCGCGACCGGATAAAGTGCCCACAGCGCCAGTAGGTTCACCAGCGCAAGCAAGGCCATCGTCAGGTCGGCAAACCCGAACACGGTGCTCAAATCCTGTACCGCGGCCCACGCAATCAGTAACAGAACGCTGACGCGGAAAACCAATACCGCAGGACCATCCGGCCGACCAAAATAGGCAATGCTGTTCTCACCGAGGAAGCTGTTGTAAGCAATCGTCGTGGTGGCGAACAAGACTAGAGAGATACTCACCAAAGGCTCACCAATTGGGCCCAGATGTTCGGCAACCGCCATCTGCGTCAGGATGACGCCCTGAACACCTTGAGCATCGGGTTGATATACCGAGGACAATAAAATGATCAAGGCAGTAGCAGTACACAGGACGATGGTGTCTATGAAGACACTGAGGGACTGGACCAATCCCTGGGTTATGGGATGAGGCACGTCAGCAGCCGCAGCCACGTTGGGCACCGTGCCCAACCCCGCCTCGTTTGAAAAAAGGCCCCGGCGCGCACCTTGTGAAATTGCCGCGGCGATCCCGCCACCAACCGCCTGCTCCAAACCAAAGGCCGAGGTAAAAATCAGACCCAGCGCTTGGGGGATGGCAGAGGCATTCAACACCAGCACCGTTAACGCAATGAGCAGATAGCCCACGACCATCAACGGCACAATAACCTCCGCGAAAAGCGCCAGTCGACGAATGCCCCCGAAAAGAATCACTGCCATCACGGCGGTCATAACCAATCCACTGACGGCGGGAGGCACGCCAAAAGCGGACTCGATTGAGGTGGTTACGACGTAACTCTGAACCGCATTGAATCCGAAACCGACGGTAGCGAGAAGCAACAGACTGTATACCACTGGCAAGACTCGCCAGCCGAGACCGTAATGCATCACGTAGGCAGGCCCGCCCCGAAAGGTATCCGAGCCATCACGTCGTTTGTACAACTGCGCCAGTGCACACTCAAACAAACTGGTGGCCATTCCCAGGAGGGCAATCAGCCACATCCAGAACAATGCGCCCGGCCCTCCCAACGTCATCGCAACCGCGACACCGGCAATATTGCCGCCGCCGACGCGTCCCGCAATACTCACCACCAATGCCTGAAAGCTCGATATGCCCCGCTCCGAACCGCGCCACTCAATATCTGATAACACGCCGAATGTGCGTTTGAACAAACGCAGCTGAACACCCTTGGACCCTAGCGTAAAACGCAGGCCCACCAACAAGAGCGCCACAATCAGAACGTAAGACCATAGCCAGTCGGTAACGGTTAACAGCATGGCGCCTAAAATAGTCCTGTAATGAGAATAAGTGCAATCGCAGGGACCACGACCCACCGGGTCAATCCGCGCCACGTGCTGTACCAGCTCAGGTCATCTCTCAACTCGTCCTCACTGTGCGCTCGCAGCATGAACCACCCCGTAAAGAGTGCCACTAACAGCCCGGCGACGGGTAACAACACCTTGTCATAGAGTGCCTCTGTTAATTGATTGAAGTTCATACCCAGCAGCCGGTAGTCCTCCCAGATGTTGTAACTGAGCACTGAAATGACGCTCAAACTGGTCAAGGATCCAACCACTAACAGCGTACTTCGCTGCCGCGAAATGCTCAGCTTTTCCTGCGCCCAACTGGTGACGCTCTCTACCAATCCCACCATGGAAGTGATCCCGGCTAACGCCAACATCAGAAAAAACAGCACCGAAAAAATGCCGCCACCGGGCATTTGCGCGAACGCCACCGGGAGCGTTTGAAAGATCAATCCAGGACCACCTGCCATGTCCAGGCCAAAATGAAACACGGCGGGGAACACCACAAACCCGGCGAGGAGCGCCACCAGCGTATCGGCCATAACAATGGTCGCAGCGCCCTTTGCGATGGAAAAATCGCGCGGCAAATAGGCGCCGTAGGTCATCATGCCGCCCATACCCACCCCAATAGAAAAAAATGCCTGTGCCACCGCCGCTAGAAACGTGGCACCTGTCACCTTGCTGAAGTCGGGTGTAAACAACCACTGCAGGGTTTCAATGAAGCCACCGGCGAAATAATTGTAGATGCCCAGTCCGATGAGGAGAGAGAACATCAGCGGCATCATAATAATCACGGCGCGCTCGATACCTGCGGTCACGCCAGCATAGATAATGCCGCCGACGATCAGATTACCGATTAGCGTCCAGATCACCATCGACTGATTATCGTTTAGCAAACCTGCAAAGGTGCTTTCGGCGACCGCCGCGTCGAAGCCTGCAAACCCGGTGATCAGCGCGCGGCCCAAATACCAAAGCACCCATCCCACAACGACCGCATAGGTGATCGCAATCGTGTAGGCGGTCAGTACGCCCATCCCACCAACGATCATCCAATTAGCACTTCGATCGGACTGCCGCGCAACAACAGCCATGGAACGAGGTGGACTACCACCCCCTCTGCGTCCCACCATGAGCTCTGCCATCAGGCAAGGGATGCCTATGGATAACGTGCACAGCAGGTAAATCGCGACAAAAGCGCTACCGCCATTTTCGCCGGTAACATAAGGAAAGCGCCAGATATTGCCCAATCCAACTGCAAATCCAACCGACGCCATGATAAAAGCAAAGCGACTGGACCATACCGCGTTTCCTGCTGACCCCATCAGTGGGCCTCCTTCACTCGTCGTTTAGTTTGACTTAACTGCGTTTCTCGTTGCCGCAACCTCAGTCCCACAAGCCATTGATTGCCCCGCTCGGCCACCTGAACTGTGTAACACGTTGAGCGGCGTATCTCTTATTATTTAGCGCCCGTCAGCCCTCACGTCCTGCGCTACTGCACCGTATCCTAGAGACTTAATAGGTCCCTTCCAAATTGATATCAAAGCCCGCGGCAGTGGGTGCTGCCAGCATGGCGACCGCACCCCGAAAACTGTCATCCAAGGCAACCGGTCCCGTAGCCTCTAGGTTGATGCGATAGGACGCCGGCCCCAGGACTACATTTCCTGCAAGTTGCAACGCGCCCCCCAGAGTCTTCACAACACCCAGTGCCTCACCATCAGCTTTACCCGTATCGATAGCGAGGTGATAAGTCCCCAGGGGAATGTCGCCTGACCGGGCTGTCCATACGGCGTTCTCAAGTATCGCTTTACCGGACGTGCGCTGGAGTTGCTCTCCTTGTATTTCGATAGTGGAAAACTGACCGGAGAAACGACCGCCGATAAACAGCGGCATCAACGCGCTCAAAATCTGCGTATCAAAACTTACGTTGGTGTCGGCGAGGGTCAAATCACCGCCTAGAGAGTATCCGAGCCGGGTCTCAAAACGCTGCGCTCCCCACTCACTACTCAACGACACGGGGGTGCTCCAAAACAACCGCCAGGGCTCGATGCGCCACGTGACACTGCCCAATACAATTCGTCTTTCAGTGCTACCCCACCAGCATCTCAACGCTTTGCCGGACCAGATAGTCCCCGAAAAACCCGTGACTCCTGCCTGCGCTGGCAAAAACCAACGCACGGTGCTTGCGGGAATCTGAAGCGTCAGCAATACGAACAGCACACCAGCTGAAATCACGATCCAAGGGCCTTTGATACGCGACATCACTCAGTTGCCCGCAATGCGAAAGGTTGCATTGACACCGCCGTCTCGGCCCGCACTACTGACCGAGGCATCCATCACTCGAAGGCCCGCGCTACCTTCAATCTGTTCCAGAAATCGCAACACGCCATCAAAAGCCACGCCCTCAAATCGAATCTGCACCTCACCGCGAGAATTCGGTTGTAGGCGCTTTACAGCCAAGCCCTGAGCATCGCTCGCCTGACTCAGGGTTTGCGTTAGATTGACCTGACGCCCCCCATCTCCGGCGCGCAAAGCCGCCAGTTGCTCTACTTTAAAATCCACCCTGACCAGCTGCTCGGACAAC
>JAYPXQ010000059.1:1575-12455 GCA_038135595.1 Halieaceae bacterium | reverse complement strand
GCCCCAAAATCAGCACTCAATGAGACTGACTGGCACCTCAAGCACATTGATCGCCAACCCGCCGCGGGCGGTCTCCTTGTATTTATCCTGCATGTCACGCCCGGTATCGCGCATGGTTTTAATCACCTGATCCAGAGAAACGAAATGCTCGCCGCTCCCCCGCAGTGCCATTCTTGCCGCACTGATCGCCTTAACCGCGCCCATGGCATTGCGTTCGATACAGGGCACCTGAACCAAACCCCCAATGGGATCGCAGGTCAATCCGAGATTATGCTCCATGGCGATTTCAGCGGCGTTCTCTACCTGGGCGGGTGTACCCCCCAGGGCGTCAGCCAGTGCCGCTGCCGCCATCGAGCACGCCGCACCCACCTCACCCTGGCAACCCACTTCCGCACCCGAAATCGATGCATTAATTTTGTACAGAATGCCAATCGCGCCGGCGGTGAGTAAAAACCGACAGACATCGTCATCACTGGCGCCCTGGCAATGATGCAGGTAGTACTTCAAAACCGCGGGAATGATGCCAGCTGCACCGTTGGTGGGGGCTGTCACGATGCGGCCACCCATCGCGTTCTCTTCGTTAACTGCAAGCGCGTACAGGCTGACCCAATCCATGGTGTTGAGAGAGGCATCACCGAGCGAGTCACCCTGACTCTTCAGCTGCCGGTAAAGATGTGCCGCTCGCCGCTTGACCTTCAATCCACCGGGCATCACCCCCTCGGAACGACAACCCCTGCTGATACAGTCCGCCATCACTTGCCATAAGCCCAGCAATTGACTGCGAATTTCGTCCTCAGAACGCCAGGCGCGCTCATTGGCAAGCATCAACGCACTGATCGAAAGACCGTGCTCGCGACATTGCGCCAACAGACCCTCGGCGGTAGAAAAAGGATAACGAACCGGCGTTGGATCATCGACGATCACATCACCATCCGTGGCTGACTCGTCGATAACAAAGCCGCCTCCAACTGAATAATAGACTCGGCTGGCAAGCGTATTGCCGCTCTCGCCATAGGCGGTAAAGCGCATGCCGTTTGCGTGGAAGGGCAAACTCTCAGTGCGATGCATGACCAGATCTTCGCGATAACTGAACGCGATTGGGTGAATTCCCAGCAGGTTGATGCCACCGCCCTCTCGTACGGCCCCAATGCGATCGTCGATGCGCTCTATATCTACGGCGTCAGGTGTTTCACCCTCGAGGCCCAGAATAATGGCCTTGGGGGAACCATGACCCGCGCCGGTCGCGCCGAGGGATCCATAAAGTTCCGCCGTAACGCGGCAGCAAGTCGCAAGAAAACCCTCTGCCTGCAGCGCCACCGCAAACTGCCTTGCCGCGTGCATGGGTCCCACAGTATGAGAGCTCGATGGGCCAATACCGACCTTGAACAGATCGAACACACTAATTGACATGTTCTTCACCGCGCCGAATTAAATGAGCCTCGAGTGTAGCGCCGCATATCAACTCTCAATAGCGGTCGAAATACACCTTTTTCTGGCTATACTCAGTCTGTTGCAGGGCTTTTGCCTCAGGCGCGTACTCGCCTATTATTGGCGGCCCAGAAGCAAATACCGACGGCTGCAGCGCAAAGCGCGCTTTACTTTGGAATCTCTCATGACGACCCAGACAAAAATTCTGCTTGATGAATCAGAAATGCCCACGCGGTGGTACAACATTGTGGCCGACCTACCGGCACCTCCGCCGCCGCCTTTGCACCCAGGCACCCACCAGCCCGCAACTGGGGACGATTTTGCAGCCCTGTTCCCAAAAGCGCTGATCGAGCAAGAAATGTCTGCTGAGCGCTATATCGACATTCCGGGTGAAGTGCTTGACGTCTATCGCCTGTGGCGACCCAGCCCCCTCTTTCGCGCCCACCGACTCGAAAAGCTCCTCGATACCCCGGCAAAAATTTATTACAAATACGAAGGCGTCAGCCCAGCTGGCTCCCACAAGCCCAACACAGCCGTCCCCCAAGTCTGGTACAACGCGCAGGAAGGCATTCGCAAACTCACAACCGAAACCGGTGCCGGTCAGTGGGGAAGCTCGCTGGCATTTGCCTGCGCGCAATTTGGTTTGGAATGTGAAATCTGGCAGGTCGCCGCTTCCTATCGCGCAAAACCTTACCGACGCACGATGATGGAGGTGTGGGGCGGCAAAGTGCATCCCAGCCCCTCAGAGGTAACGGAATACGGTCGACAGTTGCTGGCACAGGATCCCGATCATCCCGGCTCGCTGGGTATTGCGATCTCTGAGGCAGTCGGTGAAGCGGTGGAAGACCCTACCGTGCGCTATGCGCTGGGCAGCGTGTTAAACCATGTATTGCTCCACCAGACGATCATCGGCGAAGAAGCACTTTTGCAACTTGCTAAAGTCGGCGAGACGCCCGATGTTCTGGTTGGGTGCACTGGTGGCGGCTCCAACTTTGGTGGTCTCGCCTTTCCATTTTTGCGCGAGAAGATGGCGGGCAAAATGAATCCCGTCATTCGTTGTGTTGAACCTGCGGCGTGCCCAACACTCACCAAGGGCGAATACCGCTATGACTTTGGAGACACAGCAGGCCTCACACCGCTGATGAAAATGCACACCCTCGGCGCGTCGTTCATTCCTGAACCCATACACGCTGGCGGACTCCGATACCACGGAATGGCGCCATTGGTCTCTCACATCTACGAACTGGGGCTCGTAGAGGCGATCTCGATTCCTCAAACCGAATGCTTCGACAGCGCCCTTAAATTTGCCAAAGCCGAGGGCATTGTGCCGGCACCCGAGCCCACCCATGCGCTGGCCGCGGCCATCCGCGAGGCAATGGCCTGCAAAGCATCGGGCGAAGAAAAAGTCATCCTGACCGCGCTTTGCGGGCATGGGCATTTGGACCTTGCCGCCTACGAAAAGTATCTGGCGGGCGAGATGGTGGATCTGGATCTTTCGGATGCGGTTATCGCCGAAGCGATGCAGCAGGTGCCCCAAATAGATGCGTAACTTTGAGTCAACCAAATAACGCTCTTTCCCAAATGGAGATCGATATGCATTTTTTATTCTCGCGCAATGCGCTCACCACAGCGATTGCGCTCGTTACCACTGGACTGACCGGCTTAGCCGTTGCACAGGACAACGCATCCTCAACTACGGCGAAGCTAATGGAAGAAATCGTCGTCAGCGCCCGCGGCATTGAAGAAGGGCTTCAGGAAGCTCCTATCGCGGTCTCTGCCTTTACGGGTGATACACTCGATTATCGCGGCGTTGATAGCCTGGACCAGATTGAGCGCTTCGTACCCAGCCTAACCCTCCAGAACAATCCGAGTTTTGGCGGCGCCTCCAACTCTGCGGCGATTTACCTGCGCGGCGTGGGCCAAAAGGAATTTTTGCCCACTACTGAACCCGGGGTTGGACTCTACGTGGATGGCGTTTACGTGGCACGGTCAGTTGGCGCTATTCTGGATATCGTCGATATTGATCGTCTCGAGGTGTTGCGCGGACCACAAGGCACACTGTTTGGTCGCAACACCATCGGTGGCGCTATTTCCATTGCCACGCGCAAGCCCCAACCTGGCGGCGATTTTGAGGGCAATCTGGCCGCGGCCGTGGGTACCGACAGCCTTGTCCACTTACGGGGTACGGTGCATGTGCCTGTCAGCGAGAGTGTCGCGTTCCGCGCGACCCTGGCTTCGATGACGCAGGATGGTTACGTCGACCGAACCGACGGTCTCGATTTGGGCAATGACGATACGTTTACCGGAAGGGTATCGGTAGCATTTCAACCCAATGACGATTTCTCTGCTTTGATTACCGTGGATATGACCCGGGATCGGGAGAACGGTCCTGCCATGCAGCTACTCGGAATCGATTTCACTGACCTCAGCCAGCTGCAGGGCGTGGTATTGGCGCCACCGCCGCCCATGGCATTTATCCATAACGTGACTACCGCAGCTATGGGTCCGGGCCAGCCTTGTGCCGCGACAGATACCGCTGGCAATGGCGTCACATACAACCCCGCGTCACCCAACTGTTATGACGCCAGATACCTTGGCGCTGATGGCACCAATGAAGGCACCGCTCCTGCGTACTCTGAAACCGATGTTTTCGGCATCTCTGCGACGCTCGACTACGACCTTGCCGAGAATCTGTCCATAAAGTCCATCACGGCCTATCGCGAACTTGAGTCAGATTTTGCGCGCGATGGAGATCACTCGCCACACCGGATATCTCAGTTCGAGGACACCCTCGATCAGGAGCAGTTCACGCAGGAACTGCAGTTATTGGGCACATATGACCGCATGGATTGGATTCTTGGGCTCTACTACTTCACCGAAGACGGTGACAACGTCAACACTCTCGATTTTACCGTTTCCAACTTTCGTTCCGGTGGGGCATTTGACAACACTTCATGGGCTGCATTTGCTCAGGCAACCTATGACATGACCGATCGTTTTCACCTCACGTTGGGCGCCCGCTACACCGATGAGGACAAGGCCTTTACTCCGGATCAGATCATCTATAACAACTACTTCGCAGGCTTCAGTAATTTGGTACCCCCCGGCAACCCGTTGGCCGCGCTGGACGCACCCTTTTTGCAAGCGGGTTCGCGCATCCTGCCACTCGTGGAAAAAGAGATCTCCATCTCAGAATTCACGCCTATGGCAAACCTGTCTTTTGATTTGTCGGACAATGTCATGCTTTACGCCACTTATTCAGAAGGCTTTAAATCGGGCGGCTTTACCCAGCGGGTATTCCCACCCATCGTTGCCGGTTTCACGGCACCACCGGGCACACCAGATATCGACCTGATTCCGACCTATGAACCCGAATTTGTGGAGGTACTGGAGGCCGGATTCAAAATGAACCTGCTCGATGGGCAACTGCGTTTGAATGGTGCGGTGTTCAAAACCAGCTACGAAGAGCTGCAGGTACAGGTATTCAACAGTGTTGCACCGGTAACGCAAAACATTGGCGAAGCCAGCATCGAAGGTTTCGAACTTGAGCTTTCTGCCTCGCCTGCAGAGAGCTGGTTCATAGAGGGTAGCCTCTCTTTACTCAACGCCGAATACGACACCATCGATACCGCCAACACACTCATCTTCGAGAGTAATGAGTTTGAGCGGGTTCCCGAAACAACTGCCAGTCTGGGTTTATCCAAAGAGTTTTCATTCAGCAGTGCCGGCACCTTGTTAGTGCGCGCTGACTGGAGTTATCGCTCGGAGACCTTCAACGACGCTTACAATACGCCGCTCCTGGAAACCGATTCGTACAGCCTGATCGACGCCAGCGCGCGGTGGACCAACGTGGACGGCGACTGGACAGTGATTGTCTCTGGCACCAACCTCTCTGATGAGGAGTTCCTGGTCACCGGCGTCTATGGCACGGCCTTCCAGTCTCTGGAAGGCGTCTACAATCGAGGCCGTCAGTGGCGCGTCGAGGTTCGCAAGTCTTTCTGAAGTGAAGCGGTTGCCCGCGCACACCACGCGGGCAGATCTTTCCCCTTTGTAGGAGCCTGCACATGGCCAGAGTTGCCCTGCCCAAGCCCGAGCATGTGACCGATCCCGCGGTAGCGGAAATTTTTGCCTGGGTCACAGAGATGGAAGGCAGCGTGCCAAACCATTTCTATGTCGAGCTGAACTTCCCTGAGTTTTTCACCGCCAAGCTGGGGGCTACCAAGGTGCTGTGGCAAATGGGTGAACTCTCGATGGAGGAAATCCAGCACGTGGGTATCTTGGTGTCACAAGCCAATGGCTGCCCGTACTGCACCGCCGCTTTCTGCACCATTCTCAATTATGGCTTGGGCACCGCCGAGGACTATGTCGGCTCACTGTTGCAGTCGGGTTTGGATGCCATCGAGGGAGACCGCCTCACTGCGATATTAAGCTATGCGTTGCAGGTCAACCGCGACCCCGCTGCTGTCAGTGACGACCAGGTCCATGCGCTCCGGGATCAGGGCCTCACCGACAAAGGAATCGTGCAGTTAACCCATGTGGTCAGCGATTTCTCCTCTTATAACACGCTGAATCTGGCACTCGAAACCGACTACGACTATCGTGACTTTTGGAAGGAGCTGGCGGGCTTTGGCACGACCTAACGCATCGGTCTAAACCTGATCTCCGGGCAATCAATTGGAGCGCCTGCTACAGTAGAGAGCCAGACCGAACGGAAACTCGCCCAGCCCATGTCGCGAACCGACTCTCTAAAACACGTCGATATGGCTATCGTCGGTGCGGGTTTTGCCGGACTCTACATGATTCATCGCGCGCGTCAGGCGGGTATGAGCGTGCAATGTTTCGAGATCGGCAGCGGCGTTGGTGGTACCTGGTATTGGAACCGCTACCCCGGGGCCCGTGTTGACATCGAGTGCGTGGAATACTCCTATTCGTTCTCAAAAGAGCTCGAACAGGAATGGGACTGGACCGAGCGCTACGCCGGCCAGGCCGAGATCGAGCGCTACGCCAACCATGTTGCCGATCGCTTCGATCTACGACGAGACATTGCGTTTAACACCCGCGTCACTGAAACCCATTACGACGAGGCAACACAGCGGTGGGAAATCACCACCGATAACGATGAGAAGCTCTCAGCTCGCTTTTGCATCATGGCCACGGGGCTCATCTCCGCGCCTATCGAGCCCCGCTTTAAGGGACTCGATGAATTTCAGGGGGAGCAATATCTGACCAGTCGCTGGCCCGATACTGAGCCAGTGTTCGAAGGCAAGCGCGTTGCTGTGATTGGCACCGGATCCAGCGGAATTCAGGTGATCTCGGAAGTCGCAAAAACCGCCGGGGAATTATTCGTCCTGCAACGGACTCCCTCCTACCCGATCCCGCTCCGCAATCACCCGGTAGAGCCCGGGCATGCGGCCAAGATGAAAAGCCAATACGCGGAGCTGCGCCAGCGCCAGTTCAACTCTTTTTCGGGTTTTACGTTGGTGCATTCCGAGCTGGCGCCACCCCCATCACAATCGGCCTTGGAAATCAGCGAGGAAGAGCGCCGGGCGGAATATGAGAACCGCTGGGCTTCGGGCGGCCTATCGCCCTACTACGCGTTTACCGACAGCCTGTTGAGCATGGAATCGAATCATACGCTGGCAGATTTTGCGCGCGAGAAAATTCGCGAACGAGTGCAAGACCCAGACATCGCGGAGAAGCTATGCCCGCAGTACCCTATTCTGACGCGCCGCTTATCTCCTGAGACGCATTATCTCGAAGTATTTAATCAACCTAATGTTGAGCTGGTTGATCTGAACGAGGAAGCAATCTCTCATTTCACCCCACAGGGCATTGTTGTGGGCGATCGAGAAATCAAAATCGATGCCGTGATCTTTGCGACCGGCTTTGATGTGATGACCGGGGCGATGGACCGCATTGATATCCGTGGCAAAGGTAACGAAGCGCTTAAGGACCGATGGGCAAAAGAGCTCACCAGCCATCTCGGGATGATGACCCACGGCTTCCCTAATTTATTCTGGATCAACGGGCCTCACAGTCCGTTTTACAACCCTATTCTGCTGGCAGAATTCCAGTGCGATTTCATTTGCGAGATCATTTCCGATCTCGAAGCATCGGCACACTCAGTTCTGGAAGCTGATGCGACAGCAGAGGCTGGTTATGTGGCGTTAACCAACCACATTGGCAACAGCACGCTATATCCGCAGTCGGACAATTACTACATGGGCGACAACATTCCGGGCAAGCCGCGCAGCACCCTGTTCTGGTTTGGCGGATTCCCTTTTTATCGCAAGCAGTGTCGACTCGCGCGCGAGGATTGGGCTGGCTTTGCGGTAGGATAGCGCGCTGCTCACACTGAAACGTGTTTTGTCCGCTGCGTATTTGGCGGCGATAGCGAAAATTTAGGCAACCATCGACCGGTAACGGGACTCGAATGAACAGAGTAAAAGACAAAGTACTTATTGTGACTGGCGCCGCCTCCGGGCTGGGGTTGGCCGACGCGCGGATGCTGACAGAGCAAGGCGCTCAAGTGGTGATGACCGATATCGACGCTGAGGCTGGGCACGCGCACGCGAATGACATTGGCGCGACCTTTTTCACGCAGGACGTGAGTGACGAGACTGGCTGGACAGCACTCATGAGCGCAGTCGAGGATCAATATGGACGACTGGATGGCCTGGTTAATAACGCGGGGGTAGCACCCATCGCCTCGATCGAAGACACCACTACCGAGATGTGGAGAAAGGTGATGGGGGTCCACCTCGATGCCACCTTCTGGGGCTGTCAGAGCGCGATCAAACTCATGAAAAAATCGGGCGGCGGATCTATTGTGAATATGTCTTCGACTGCGGCGCTGATTGGCTTGGGTCCGTATCTTGCCTACTCAGCGGCCAAAGGTGGCATCCGCGCAATGACCAAGTCGATCGCCATTTACTGCCGTCAGGCGGGCTTGAGTATTCGTTGTAACTCGATTCATCCCGGCTCTATCAGTACACCGATGGTGCACACTGCACTCAAGACGCTGTTGAATACCGATCTCATGGCCGAAGAGGATCCTGAAGCCACTCGCAAGGCTCTCGGCATCGGCGAGCCCGATGATGTGGCGCACATGGTGGTTTATCTGATGTCCGATGAATCGAAGCACGTCACCGGCACCGAGATGGTGATCGACAATGGCGACACCGTTATCTGAATCAGCTGAGCTGAAGGGCGATTGGAGGCTATCGCAATGCATATCACCGGCATGGTGCATATCAACATTAACTGCAGTGACTACCAACGCTCAAAAGCGTTCTACGAAATGCTCGGCTTCGAGGTGTACTGGCCGGTACCTGAAACCAACACGGAGGACGTCGCCAACGCTGTCGGCATGCCCAAGTACCAAGTGGAGGGCGCGCTTATGGCGCTAAAAGGCGCCGCGCAACCGATGGTGATTGATCTACTCGAATGGAAGTCACCGCGCGACGACTCGCCTCCCTACCCCAACCTGTACCGGCCTGGGCTCGCGAGAATCGCGCTCTCCAGTGCAGACATCGACGCCGATTTTGACTTTCTGGTGTCTCAGGGCGTCGAGGTGGTGTCCGACCCTGTCAACGTTCACACTTCCGAGACGAGCTACGCCCGATTTTTTTGCTTCAAAGTTCCGGACTGCACTTTCTTAGAACTGGTACAAGTTATCACCGAGGCGTGAGGCCTGTCAGAGAACCGCTTTGACCCCGTCCACCGGTCGATAACCCAATTCAGTCACTGCGTGTCTTTCTACAGGGACGACAGCATCACGCCACAATAAAAAAAGCGGCCTCTTGGCCGCTTTTTTTTATTCAGGAAAACAACGTACTCAGTCGGACTTGGCAGCCTCCGCGGCCTTGGCCGCAAACTCCGCATAGGCCGCCGCTGTCCCTTTCGCCATCTTGTCGCCATCAAAAGGAATCGACATCTCGGGCGTGAACTCCAAAACAATGCGCTCGGGTGTGTCGAGAAAGGCCACAAACAAGTCGGGATCAAGCCCCATGGTGAAGTCCCCTCCGTTGTCCCCCGCTTTGGCCATGCCCTTGGCGAGCAGCTGGTACATCCACATTTTGATCTCGGGGTCATCGTGAATCACCGTATGGCCCTTGTAGGTCACGGTCTTACCGCCGCCCATGTGAGTGCCCTTACTCGACATCACCACTGAAGAACGACCATCTCTGGCGATCGCCTTGATACGCACGCGCTCGCGCGTCGCCGTCATCCAAATCTTGCCGTCCACCGGCACATAGGCGGTGGTAACCCCAAGCGGATGCCCCGCCTTGTTTGCCCAGCAAAAGGTGCACTCTCCGGCACAGTTCACGAGCTCCTGCTCCCGCTCCGGATCGAGGCGGTACTGTCTTACATCGTCGTAATTCGTGTTCTGTTGGGTCATGCTGGTTCCTTATTTTATTTTCCGCGGTTCACCATGTGCGGCGGAACGCGCCCCATGCGCGATAATGGCATGAGCGAGAGTCATTCTGCCTGCAGAAAAAACTGCTTGCAAAATTTACACCCTCATGTAATTTTCGTATACAGACGCCATAACAATAAACTGCGCACATGGTTAGAGTACGGGGCAAATACGCTTCTCCCGTTCAAGCTGAGCGACGCGAACGCATTCTGGATGAGACGCTGAAGCTGTTGGGCTCGGTGGCACCCCAAGATATCAGTATGGATCAAATTGCTGAAGCGAGTGGCGTCAGCACAAAAACCCTTTACAACCTTTTTCAGAGCCGCAACGGATTGCTGCTGGCAGCGGGTGCACGAACCCGAGAGGGCAATGAATCCTACGGAGAGGTACTGAGCGCGAGAGCGGGCATCCCGCGCATCATCGCTTTGACTCAGCGTGCGATGGATACCTTTGGTGAATCACCTGCCTTTATGGAATCGGCCGTCTCCCTGGTCTTGGGCATTACCGCGGAAGAGGAAGCGGAGTATCAGCGAGTGGGTCGGACCCAAGAGTGGTTCTATGAACAACTACTGGTTGCTAAATCCGAGGGGGACCTGTTACCCACCACAGATTGCCTTCAACTCTCGCAATTGATGGCTGCCAGTCAATGGGGCTGCACACTGCTGTGGCAGAAAAAACTGATTTCACTTGAAGAACTAAGACAGCAAACCCTGCTCAAGCACTGTCTTGATCTGATTCCCTATTGCACAGCAGCGCAAAAACGCTCGCTAGAGGAGCTTCAATACACAATCACGTGCGGCAAGGAGTCAGAAGTATCTGCAGTCGCTAACCAGACTAGGCTCGCGGCTGTGGGATGATGATGACAAACCTATCAGCCACAGGTAGAGAATCTAAGATCAAACAATAAGGTTTCATGGCAACATCAAAGAAGTTCATTACAAAAAGGGGTAATCACAATGATAAAGAAACACCACCCAGGTTTGGCCAGATCAACGCGAAGGATTGCCACTGTGGCGTGCTCTGCGGCGATGGC
>JAYPXQ010000059.1:1113-1565 GCA_038135595.1 Halieaceae bacterium | reverse complement strand
AACGGCAACCCGTCGTGACGAGTCTCTTCAAGATGTTGCCTTCTCGGTTGCCGCTATCACGAGAGAGCTTGGACAGGCACAAGTCAGAAGACTTGAGGATCTTCAAACATTCAGCCCAAGCACCTATATAAGGAGATATCCGGGCGCAGGCAGCGCGGCATTTATCAACATTCGTGGCGTAGGGACGACGGACTATGACAAGAGTCTGGACCCACCCATTGGGGTAGTCATGGATGGCATGTTTCTAGGCACGGCCAGCGGCGTATTAATGCAGAACTTTGATATCCAACGCATCGAAATTCTGCGGGGACCACAGGGCACCTTGTTCGGAAAGAATACAACTGGTGGACTGATCAATATCATCCGTGGCGATGTCACCATGGAATGGGGCGGTGACTTTAGCGTCACTATTGATGAACATGGCCGAGAGGATGTAAAGGGTGTCGTTAATG
>JAYPXQ010000059.1:0-1103 GCA_038135595.1 Halieaceae bacterium | reverse complement strand
TAAATTAGGTGTAAAACTATTCGGCGCTCAGATAAAAAACGATGGCTGGATGTACAACCGATACCTAAAAAGGGATGTGGGAGAAGACGACATCTTGAATTACGGCTTTGCCTTGAAATGGGCGCCTACCGAAGACTTTGACGTTAAGTGGCACTACGAAAAAATGAAGGACGAAAGCGATCAGGGCGCCTACGTTAATACTAATGACGCCACTGATTTAACCTGCATCATCTATCAGCAGTGCTACAGCAACAGTACCGATACCAGCACCTCCAACAACTCCGACGGAACAAACTTTAGTGACAACGACTATGACACCAACATCATTACTGCCAACTGGCAGGTGACAGACGGCCTCTTGCTCACATATATCGGAGGATTCCGTGAACAAGATGAGCAAAATATGCAGGACTTTGATGGGTCTTCCGCGCCAATGCTGCATATGAATTTCTTCAACGACTGGGAGCAAACGACGCACGAACTTCGCATAATGAGCACCAGCGACAGCCCGTTCCAGTTTCAGGCTGGGATTTATTTATTCGATGTCGAATACGCACAGCAATGGGATGTCTATAATCTCTACGCCTCATTGGGCGCTGGTCCCTACCATTGGGCCAGTAGTAATGGTCAGGAGCAGGAGACCGAATCGACGGCCGCATTCATTTCAATGGATTACGCCTTTAATGACGCTTGGACACTGACTGTGGGCGGCCGCTACACAGAGGAAGAAAAAGACTTCCTTGGAGGAAATGAAAGCGTCTTATATGACCCGACCGCAGATCCTCGCCCACCGCTCACAGACCCGAGGGAATATTCTAATACATGGACAAACTTCAGCCCCAGCGCTGCACTCAGGTGGCAGGTCAACGACAATATGATGGCTTGGGCTTCTTTTGCCGAGGGATTCAAAAGTGGTGGCTTCTTTGGCCGACAGGCAAACTTCGACTGCTCCCAGTGCACTCCTGACTACGATCCCGAATTCGTCAAGAACTACGAGTTGGGTCTCAAAACCACTCTGCTGGATGGGAGGCTAACCTTTAATCCAACAGTGTTCTTCAGTGACTACGAGGATAAGCAGGAGTCGATCCTCATACCAGTAAACC
>JAYPXQ010000058.1:0-12777 GCA_038135595.1 Halieaceae bacterium | reverse complement strand
CGTTTCGTTTTCAACCATCCCGAAGAGGAGAAACGTCATGGCAGAAGCCAAGAGAAAAGCAGCACCTAAAGCAGCGGCAAAAAAAGCTGCTGTGAAAAAAGCGCCCGCCAAGGCCAAAAAAGCGCCCGCAAAGAAAAAGCCGGCCGCAAAAACCCAAGCGAAAGCAAGCACCAAGGCAAAGACGCGAGCACGACCCAAGGCTATCGATACCGGTCGTAATGCCCTTCTCGCCGGACTCGGCGTCTATGGCAAGGCCTACGATCAGTTACTTGAGCAATTCTCAACGCTGCAGGAGCAGGTAGACGAAGCGCAAAGCCGACTGACGGAGCGTCGCAAGCAGGCGGAGGAGCTCTATAAGTCACTGATCAAGCGCGGCACGGCGGTGGAGAAAGACGCGCTGAAGGCCCTCGCTGATCTTGAGCTGGATTCTCTTGCAGACCGTTCGAAGCTCGAGGCGCAGATGAAGAAGGCCAAGGCTCGCTTTGAAGATTTGAGAGTCAAGTTCGGCAAGGCAGCTTAATCAACCATCCGGTCCGGATTATTTTGGGGGAGCTCAGGCTCCCCTTTTTTATTGCCCCGCCCATTGCCCGGACTTGGCGTTCTTGGCGACTCTTGATTCTCTGTGCTGCGCGGAGTGAGCAAGTGACATGAGTGAAATCACCCCTTTTGTGCAAGGGTGCTTGCCGCCCCATCGCGCTACACTTAGCGGCAATGAAAACGGCACAGCGCATTCTTCTCACCGCGACACACCTGTTCAACGAACAGGGTGAGCGTAACGTTACGGCCAATGATATTGCGTTAGAGCTGAATATTAGCCCGGGCAACCTGTACTACCACTTCAAGGGCAAAGACGGAATCGTTTCAA
Source organism: Halieaceae bacterium (assembly GCA_038135595.1). GTDB lineage: Bacteria > Pseudomonadota > Gammaproteobacteria > Pseudomonadales > Halieaceae > Luminiphilus. Next base: position 11,912 of record JAYPXQ010000058.1, on the reverse strand, counting down.
CGCTTTTCGCCGATTACTATAGAGAGCTTGCAAGTCTGTTGGCTGCTCCCCTGATCACCGAAGATTTTTTGGACCAGAGCAACCCGCTGGAGCGTAGTTGGCTATTTTTAACCGTACTGCTCGAGGTGATGTATGAACATCGCTTTCTGTATCTCAATCAGAGCGATCTGATGCAGCGGTATCCCGAAATAGACAGAGGTATGCGACGCTTGATGGCGCTTAAACAACGTGCCGCGGCCGGATTGGCGACGGATTTACTCGCGTCAGCCGACGTCCTACCGGCGCCCTCGCGGCTGGAACACATTGCCGATAGCATGGCGATGACGCTGATGTACTGGCTCAGCTTCGAGCAATTTACGGGCCAGTCAATGGGGGCTCAACAATCCATTCACCGAGCTGTGCTACAGGCGCTGTCGCTATGCGCCCCATATCTGGGCGAAAAACAGGGCGAATTTTTTGCAGAATGTGAACTAATCAATACGCGATTGCTCGCGAAATCGCCTTCTTGAGTTACTATTCCACCCTGATTTGCGCAAAGCCTGTCTGGACGAGTCCGCTAGCGCCCTAGCGCCGATAATTCACACTTAAAAGATGGAGTAAGAACATGAGTATTGCCGTAGGAGATTGCATTCCCAATTGCACCCTGTCCGTCATGGGTAGCGAGGGTCCGACACCCGTATCTACCGCGGACCTGTTCAACAACAACAAAATCCTTATGTTTGCCGTGCCTGGCGCGTTCACGCCGGGGTGTTCGATGACGCATTTACCCGGTTATGTCGTCAATGCAGATAAAATCAAGGAGATGGGTATCGATGGCATTATCTGCTTGTCCGTCAACGATGCCTTCGTAATGCATGCATGGGGTGAAGCGCAGAATGCTAACGACTCTATCGTGATGCTTGCTGATGGCAATGGAGAATTCACTCAGGCACTGGGCCTGGAGATGGACGCAAGCGGATTTGGGATGGCAATGCGCAGCCAGCGGTACGCCCTGATTGCCGAGGATGGCAAGATCACGCATCTTAATATTGAGGACGGCCCAGGCGTTGACGTCAGCTCCGCCGAGACGATGATGGCGCTCCTCTAATACCTGACACCACTCCGCATCGGGCCACCGCCCGCTGCGGAGTGTGACCTCCAGCAGCACCCAGACGAGCTAACACCCGCCTGCGCATTTTTTTCTGCTTCAGACGTTCAACCCGAATCCGGCGTCAGGTCAGCCTGACCCAGAGCGTGCCGGCAATGATCATCGCGCCAATCAAATTCAGTAATAACCCCTCTCTCACCATTCTGTGAATGGGGAGCTCTCCAGTTCCAAACACCACGGCATTGGGTGCAGTGGCAACGGGGAGCATAAAGGCACAGCTCGCACTCATAGCGGCAGGCACCATCAACCACAGTGGATCCACGCTCACCGCAACCGCGACCGCTGCCAGCACGGGCATTAACAAGGCAGTGGTTGCAGTATTGGAAGTGGCTTCGGTGAGAAACGTGACCGCCAATGCCATGACAATCATCATCACGAAAACGGGCAATACAGCCAGCTGCGTCAGCGCCTCTCCTACCTCAGCACTCAGGCCTGAAGCCACAAATCCGCGGGCCAAGCAAATACCACCACCAAATAGCAGCAGCACACCCCAGGGAATTTCGTTAGCCTGGTGCCATTCAATCAGCGGCGATCCTTGCCTGTCCCGGACGATAAACAGCGCCAGCACAGCAACCAGCGCTACCGAGGCATCATTGGCAGAGGGTAGATTCAACCACTGTTGCCAACCGCCAAAAGGTTCCGCGCGCGTTATCCAGGCAAGCGCGGTGAGGGCAAAAATCACGAGAACTCGCCTTTCTGCGCTTCGCCAGGGTCCCACTACCGGCAAAGTGACATTCAGTTCGGGGGGCAGATCTCGAGTGACCCACCACCATGCAGAGGGAAGTAATAGGGCTATGACCGGCAATCCCCATGACATCCACTGACCAAAACTGATGACCTCGTTGGTGGTAGCTTCGTACACCTGAATAGCAATCAGGTTGGGCGGGGTGCCAATAGGCGTTCCCAAACCGCCAATACTGCAGGACCAAGCCAGACCTAACAGTAAAGGCACCGCCAGACGCTGGCGATCTGAACAGGATGCCAATACTGCCAGTGCCACAGGCATGAGCATCAATGCCGATGCCGTATTGGAAATCCACATGCTCAGCATGGCGCCGGCCAACATAAAACCCAATACCAGTCGGCGCGGATTATGCCCCCCCACCAGATTAACTACACTCAAAGCAATACGATGGTGAGCCCCTGTGCTCTCCATACCGCGTGACAGCAAAAACCCACCCATCAATAAAATAATGAGTGGCGAGCCCACTGACGCCCCCACTTGATCTACCGTCAAGATGCCAGTTGCCGGTAAAACGGCGATCGGCAGTAACGAGGTGACCGGGATGGGGATCGGCTCGAAAATCCACCACATCATGCAAAGCCATCCGAGAACCGCCGTGATAACGATTGACGGGCCATAGTCAAATGACAGGAGCATCAGACTCAGTAAGAGACCGGTGGCCAAGCCCGGCCAAACCGATCTTCTCGGATCAAGGTAGGTCATTGCATTCATCTGCGGTATGCTCCCTCACCCTGCGCCCTTATGTAAACTCCCCGCATGTCCAGAATGTCCGACTCAGAACTGATCGACGGATTTGGTCGAAAGATCTCCTATCTGAGGCTGTCCATTACCGATCGATGTGATTTTCGATGCCAATACTGCATGGCAGAAACCATGCAATTCCTGCCTCGCTCGGAAGTGCTCTCGATTGAAGAGTTACTCCGCGTCGCCCGTCTATTTACCGAGTTGGGTGTCCGTAAAATCCGCGTCACGGGGGGTGAACCCTTGGTGCGCAAAGGCGCTAGCGACCTGTTCAAGGGGCTAGGGGCGCTGCCCGGCCTAACCATGCTCGCTGTAACCACCAATGGCAGCCAACTGGCCGACACGGCGCAATCGCTGAAGGACGCCGGTGTTCGATCGATCAATATCAGTCTCGACAGTCTGAAGGCTGACCGCTTTCGCGAAATTACCCGCGTGGGAGATTTAAACACCGTATTGCGCGGCATCGACGCCGCCGTATCGGCGGGATTCGACCGCATCCGTCTCAATGCCGTGGTACTGGCAGGACTCAATCAGGATGAAGTGTTATCACTCACCCAATTCGCCATTGAAAAGCAGATTCACATCGCTTTTATTGAGGAGATGCCTCTAGGCCAGGTAACGGTGGGCGGCAAACCCCTAGCCTACGTGTCGTCCGAGACGTTGCGGGAAGCGCTCAGTGATCACTACTCGCTGGAACCGCTGCCCAATAAGGACCTCGCGGGGCCCTCGAGAGACTTCCTGATCAGTGGCACGCAAACCGAGCTGGGTTTTATCTCGCCGCACAGCCACAACTTTTGCAGTAGCTGCAATCGACTGCGCATCAGCGCCGAAGGCCGCCTGCTGATGTGTCTTGGCAACGAGGAGTCAATTGATTTGCGCGCCTTGCTTCGATCGGGTTGTTCCGATGAGCGGATCAAAAGCACTATTATTGAGAGTCTCGCATTGAAACCCGAGCGGCATGTCTTCGACCGTCCTGAAGAGCCGCAAATCGTTCGCTTTATGAACGCCACTGGCGGCTGACGCCACGAATCTGAGAAAAACGCTTTGTCTAATTCCGATTATCCAGCTCTTGGTGAGTTAAACGCCATTCAGGCAGCTTTTGAAGCGGCCGGCTATATCTGCACAACGCGCATTGCCACCGTCATCAAGTTGGCGGCTGCGCTAGAAAAGCCAGTGCTGATTGAAGGTCCACCCGGCGTCGGAAAAACAGAACTAGCCAAGACCTGTGCACAAGTCGTCAACCGACCTTTGGTGAGACTCCAGTGCTACGAAGGACTAGACGAAAGCAAAGCTCTGTACGAATGGAAATACGGCAAGCAATTGCTGTACACGCAGCTACTGAAGGAGCAGCTGGGGGATATCCTTGACGGTGCCAAAGGACTGTCAGAATCGATGGATCGGCTACACCAATTTGGCGACGTGTTTTACTCCGAGGCTTTTCTTGAACCCCGACCGCTACTCAAAGCCATGGGGGCCAAGGCGGGCAGTGTCTTGCTTATTGATGAGATCGACAAGGCGGATTTCGAATTTGAGTCACTGCTGCTCGAGGTGCTGTCTGATTTTCAGGTGTCCGTCCCAGAATTGGGCACGATAAACGCCGAATCCAAGCCGCTCGTATTTCTGACCAGTAACGACACTCGAGATCTTTCAGATGCGCTCAAGCGACGCTGTCTGCACCTTCATATTCCTTTTCCTACGGTGGAACTGGAGGCAAGAATTGTGGCAAGCCGAGTGCCTGATCTCAGTCAATCTCTGACCGATCAGTTGGTGCGCTTCGTCCAAGCCGTGCGCGCTCTGGATCTAAAAAAAGCGCCGGCAATTTCAGAAACGATCGACTGGGCCAAGAGCCTCATACTTCTGCACGCTAAAGACCTCGAAGGCAGTTTGGTGCTGGATACCTTAAATGTGCTGCTCAAATACGAAGAAGACATCAAGATTGCCGAGGGCCAGCTGCCGAAACTGATGGCTTCCGCCGCAGCCTAGGGCATACCGTTGACCGACCCTCAAAGACACCCGGTCGCGCACAGCGCCAGTAGTGACCAGTTGCTGGCTTTTATTCAATTCCTTCGCGGCAAAAAAATTCCGGTGTCTCCCGCGGATACCCTCGACGCCATCGAGGCAGCAGAGCTCCTTGGCTATACCGACAGAAACTTACTCAAGAACGGGTTGGCGGCGACGCTGGCGAAATCAAGCCATGAACTCGCCACCTTCGAAAACGCGTTTGACGATTACTTTCAGCTCGCGTCCGACACCCCCGCCGGTGCATCGGCGAGCGAGGAGCTGTTCGAGCAACCAGAAGCTGGGCAAAACCTATCTCCTTTTGAGGGCAATATTCCGCCCCAGAGTAGCGCCGACCCACTCGAAGGCTTGCGCAGAAATGCACTTTTCGACGCGCTTGAATCTCAGGACGAGAGCGCTTTGTCAGTGGCCATCGAGACGGCTGCAGCAGATGTCAAAGTTGATGAAATCTCTCTGTTTACACAGCGCGGGCAATACGTCAGAAAGATACTCGATGCACTGGGAGATGAAGCGCTTCGAGCGGCGGCGATTGAGTTTGAGCAGAGCGAACCCGCAGCATTCGAAGCCGTACAGGCTTTACGAGAGCAGCTGCGCGAGCGGGTCCGGGACAGGGTGGAACGTGCCTATCTGATTCATGCCAGCGCGCAAACTGAGGATCTTTTGGACGAATCCCTGGCAAAACTTAAATTAGGGAACATCGATCACAGCCAAATGGCGCGCTTGAAGCGCCTGATGGAACGCATGGCACGAAAGCTTGCGGCGCGACATGGTCGACGAAGACGGCGGTACCGGCGCGGAAAACTTCACGTCGGCGAAACTATCAGAAAAGCCGTCGCCACTGATGGCATACCGTTTCAACCCAAGTGGCGCAAAATTGAACGCAAGCGGCCCCAGATAATGGCCATCTGCGACGTGAGTGGTTCGGTGGCCGCATACGCCAAATTTCTATTGATGTTTATCTATGCCTTGCAGGATGTGTTGCCCCGAACACGGACTTTTGCTTTTTCAGCGGCATTGGGCGAGGTCAGTGACTTGTTTGACACGTTGCCCGTCGAAGAAGCCATTGAGAAAGTGAATCTTAAATACGGTGGGGCGACTGACTACGGTCGCGCGCTGAATGACTTCAGCGAATTAGCCCTGGCGGAGGTCAATCAGGCTACGACCCTCATCATTCTTGGCGATGCGCGTAACAATCAGGCCGACCCGAGACTGGATCTACTCTCTGAAATGAAAGCACGGGCTAAAAAAGTCATATGGCTAAATCCCGAATCCGCGCGCTTGTGGGGCACGGGAGATTCGGAAATGTTGCGCGTCAAGCGTCACTGCCATGTTGTCAAAGAGTGCAACAGCCTCAACCAACTGGCTCGCATCATTGACCAACTCCTCTCTGACAGGCGCTAAATGCGCCGCCCGTCACCTCGCTCATGACTGAGCCTCAGTCCTGCAGTTTGAATGACGGTGCCGTGCGATCGGGCACTGGATCGCTGGCGAGCTTGAGCTTCAAGCGCAGATTGTTCTGGGAATCAGCATTACGCAGGGCGTCCTCCTCAGAAATGACACCCGCCTGACACAACTCCAATAACGCCATATCAAAAGTCTTCATGCCACGATCCTTGGATTTCTCCATGATCTCTTTCAGGGCACCAATATCCCCGCGCAATATGAGCTCTCTCACGGTGGGAGATCCCAGCATCACCTCTATCGCGGCGCTCCTGCCACCCGCCTTATTGGGAATCAGTCGCTGCGAGACAAATGCCTGCAGATTGAGGGACAAGTCCATCAGTAACTGCTGGCGTTTCTCCTCTGGGAAAAAATTAATAATGCGATCCAGCGCCTGGTTGGCATTATTGGCGTGCAATGTGGAAATACAGAGGTGCCCAGTTTCCGCAAATGCCAGGGCGTGCTCCATCGTCTCTCTGTCCCTTATCTCGCCAATCAGGATCACATCCGGCGCCTGACGCAGTGTGTTTTTTAGTGCGTTGTGCCAATTGCGTGTATCCACGCCCACTTCCCGCTGATTGATAATGGACTTTTTGTGCTCGTGAACGAATTCCACCGGATCCTCGATGGTCACGATATGACCACTGGCCTGAGAATTACGATAATCAATCATTGCCGCCAGTGAAGTGGATTTTCCCGAGCCGGTAGCGCCAACGAAGAGTATCAAGCCGCGTTTTTGCATGATGAGTTCCGTCAGAACTTCGGGCAGGCCGAGCTCATGCCACTGCGGAATTTCGGAGACGATAAACCGCGCAACGATACTCACCTCGTTACGCTGCCTAAAGATATTGACGCGAAATCGCCCGGTGCCGGGTAAAAACAGCGCCAGGTTCATCTCCAGCTCTCGAGAAAACTCAGCGCGTTGAGCGTCATCCATGATTTCTTCGGCGATGGCCGCGACTTCACCAGGGGACAACACATCGGGTGCAATGGTTTTTAAGGCACCCGCAAACTTTGCGCAGGGGGGCGCACCCGTGGACAAAAAAAGATCAGAACCTTTACCTTCGGCAAGAACTCGTAGCCATTCATGTATTCGCATCGTCAAAACACCTCCTTGTGCTTGCGCGGTAGCGTCCCATTAACCAAAACCGCGTACCGTTGCGCCTCTGTACGATCAGCCGTTCGCACCGTACACTCCGCACCAATTTAACCCCTGACGCGAGCTTTCGCCTAGCGCGATTGCCGTCAATTCATCACATGGGAGGAGAACCGTGTCGAAACATGCTTCGGTTTTCCGGCGGGTTCTGGAGAAAAACCCCGCGCTGCTGCTGCAGGTCCGACGGGGAGTGGAGAAAGAAAGCCTCAGGGTTACTTCGAGTCAGGCGACATTGGCGCAAACGCCCCACCCCGTTGCGCTTGGCTCCGCGCTGACACACCCCTACATCACCACAGACTACTCAGAGGCGCTTCTGGAATTCATTACGCCGGTCTCTGCTTCTATATCTGCCACTGAACAAGCGCTGGCTAATATCCACCGCTTCACGGCCCAGCAGCTCGACAACGAGTTTCTCTGGAATGCCAGTATGCCTTGTATAGTCAACGGCGACGCCGGCATTCCTATTGCCTCTTTTGGCCCCTCAAACGTCGGCCAAATGAAGCGGGTTTATCGAAATGGCCTGAGCGTACGCTACGGCCGCAAAATGCAGGCTATTGCCGGAATCCACTACAACTTTTCTTTACCCGATGCTTTTTGGCAGTCAGCGCGGGAAGCAGCTGGCCAGCAACATGACGCCACGCAGTTTCAAACAGAGGGCTACCTTGCACTGATCCGTAACTTTTTCTCCCGAGTGTGGCTGCTACTGTATTTACTGGGCGCCTCGCCGGCAGTTTGTGCAAGTTTCATTCAGGGCAATCGCTCGCATCCCCTTAAGCCTTTGGGGGAGGATCACCACAGTTACTACCTGCCTTTTTCCACTTCGCTGCGCATGGGTGATTTGGGTTACACCAGCAATGCACAAGCGCGCATGAGCGTCTGTTACAACGACATCGACCAGTACATTTCGACGCTAAGGGAGGCAATTCTGACGCCACATGCCGCCTACGAATCCTTCGTGCAGATGGATAACGGCGAGCGGGCGCAGCTCAATACCGCGCTACTGCAAATTGAGAACGAGTACTACAGCCCGATTCGGCCCAAACGCGTCACACAAAGCGGGGAGGCGCCGGTAGTGGCGTTGGCGCAAAGGGGCGTCGAGTACGTCGAAGTGCGATGCGTTGATATCAATCCGTTCATCCCCTTTGGCATTGACGCCAGCACCATGCGTTTACTGGATTTATTCCTGCTGGCCTGCCTGATCGACGACAGCCCACCGTGCGATGAATCGGGCCAACAGAGAAACGCGATAAATCTGCAGCGAATGGTCAACAAGGGTCGAGAACCGGACCTAACACTCTTGTCCGATGACGGCAGCGAGGTTCCTGTTGCCGAGCTTGCAGCGCCGATTCTGGAACGAATGATGGAGATCGCGGCTTGGTACGACGCCACTGATACTCAGAAGACCTATCAGGCAGTGGTCAAAGATGCGCAGGACAAATTGGCGGATCCTGCACTGACACTGTCGGCGCGAATGCTAAAAGAAATGGAAAAAAGTGGGCAAAGCTTCTGGCAGTTGGCGCAACAGTACTCTCGCCGTTGGCACGCTGAGCATCTCGCTCATTCGCTGGAGGCAGAAACACTTGCGCAGTTGCGTGACGAAGCACAGACCTCACTCAAACACCAATCGGAGATAGAGGCGCGGGACACGCAAAGCTTCGACGACTATCTGACGGAGTTCTACCGACAATACGCGAACGTTTGAACGGGACCCCAGAAGAACCGCATTAAAAAAGCGCCCCCAGGGAGCGCTTCTCGTGGCCACTTATGTTACGGCTCGTGTCGCCACGAGCCGATTAGGCACTCAGAGTGCGATGTCCACTGCGTAAGAGACTACAAACCTCACCTGATCGTTCGAATATTGTTGGGGATCAGCCGCCACCCCTTTAACGTCTGTATCGGAGATCATAAAGGTGAAGCCGCCCTTTGAAAGGGTTACGTTATAGTCATAGTAACCCTCTGCGTTACCGTTAAACGCCTCGGCAAAGTCACCGTCGTGGTGCCCCACGTGCAATCCGATCGCTATGCCGTTACCAATCTCAAAGCCGTAGTCGAGAGACAGATAATGCGCTTCGCCAAAACCGAAGTCCTGCCCCTCAGCCTCATCTGCCTCGGTATTGGCCAGCACGTTCAACTTGGCGCTGAAGCCCCCAATACCCACACCTAAGTAGACTTCGCCAAAATCAAACTCGGCTTCTTTGTCGTAGTTATAGTAGAGATAGCCCACATCCCAGCTAATCGCGCCAGTGTCAAAGGCGAAGCCCGCATAAATGTCGTGCTCGTAGGAATATGCGTCTGGTGATCCGTAGTTAACGTTTGACGCCCAAGTCCCCACATAGAAACCACTGTCTGACGCGTAGTCGATACCGCCCTGAACCGCAGCCTCGTTTTCTGTCTGGGTCAATCCTCGCCAAACGTAGTTACTGGTCATTGCCGCGTTTGCCGACCACTCCCCGGCTTGGGAAGTCGAAGCAAATGCGCAGGTAAAGGCCGCGGGTAACAAGATTGCGGCGAGCTTGTTGCGGGAAGTAGCAGTTTTCATAGGAGCTCCTCGTGATGTCATAAAATCGAGCGACACAGTGAATAACGGACCTGGAATTACTGTGTTGTCGAACCTTTGCTCACCCGTGACTTTGCAAAAGGCGGGCCAAAATCTATAACACCTTGTTACTCATGCGTTTTTTTAATTTTTCTCGTGATTTTTTTGTGTGCGCAGTGCGGTGTAGAACACCTCCCGGGCCGCGCACGCGCCAAATGGGTGCGCGATCGCACAAAGTTAGCGCAGGCTTGCCCTTTACAGCCCGTACCGGCAGCGCTGACAACCGGTGTGGCATACCGAAGCTAATCCAGTGACCCACCGGATGACGTAGAGCAGAGTGAATTGCAAAGAGGTTTTATCCATGGTCAAGCGGTATCCAAATGCGGGAAGACTGGCTCCGAGCTTGGTGGTAAGTGCCCTGTTGATAGCACCCGCGCTTTCTGCCAATACAGTGAATTGCGAGGCCATCGCCACCGAGACCGTCAACGAATTGAAAGCAGGCGCAGCTGGCTGGTGGTCAGAAGACGGGGAAAGATTGGCAGGTATGGCGGCGGCGGCAGCTTGCTTCAAGACGCAAACGAATCTTGCGCGGTCCGCAACTGACACGGCCCCCGGGGAGGCGGCGATGGAGCCCTCGCAGGAAGAGGCCACCGAGTTTATGGGATTGGAAGTGCGTCCCTTGAGCGGGCCGCCCAGTCGCAAACCTTACGAGCGGACGCGGGATTGACAAGAAGCGCTGGGGTGAAGCGTTGACTTCACCCCGAGGCGTGAATCGATTCAGCTTTTAAAGTGTCCAGTTGCGCGCCTAGCTATCCTCGCGAGGTACCACTGCAATCAATTCGACATCGAACAGCAACGTGGCATTCGGTCCAATCATTTGGCCGGCGCCGCCCTCTCCATAACCCAGCTCTGGGGGAATAATAAATTTGAACTTGGCGCCGGGCTTCATCAGTTGTAACCCTTCAGTCCAACCCGGAATCACCTGAGTAAGACCAAAAGTGACGGTTTGACCCCGTTCGAAGCTGCTATCAAAAACGGTCCCGTCTATGAGGCGCCCTTCGTAGTGCACTTCCACAGAATCGGCAGCAACCGGGTTATCACCCTCTCCTGCCTCCAGCACGATGTACTGCAGGCCGGATTCAGTCGTTTGCACTTCACCCTTGGCACTTAAGTCATCCATATAAGCTCTCCCCGCCTCGAGATTAGACTGTGCAAGCGCAGTACGCTCCGCTTCCGCTTCCGCTTGACGGCGCTCTTGGAACGCCGTCATTTCTGCATCAATTTCTTCCGTCGTGAGCTGGGGTTCGGCGCCAGTCATGGCATCCTCCAAGCCCGCTGCGTAGGCTGCGACATCTATGGTCATGGCATCGGCAGCCATTCTCTCGCCCATGCGCAATCCAATGCCATAGCTCAGACGTGCGTCGGTAGACTCCAGTGATACCGCTTCTTCCTCGGTATTGGCGCCACAGCCTAGAAACAGAGTAAAGGACAGTGCCGATGCGATCAGGCCCATTCGGGTCTTGGGAGTACTCATATCAACTGCTCTCTATGTAAAGTTTCGGACCGCGGATGTTACGTGGCTTGATCGATGAGTACCACCACCTGCTCACGTTCCGAGACATATTTACCGTCGCGAAAAGGGGCAATACAGCCGAGATTTACACGCATCAAATCAGCAATCGGCCTGTCAGGTTGATGTAGCAACTTTGCAACCCCATCACCAGAGACCATCACTGCGTCCCACATTAACTCCGCCAGATGGCGCTCTGCCTGCACCTCCAACGCCAACAGGTGCTGACGCGCTGTTTGCAGTGTGGGCTCCGATCGCCACTGCTTTCGAGTTGACCTGAGGGGCACAACAACCGCCCGCAGCCAGCTGTCAGATGCCGCATCTAATCGGTCGACGACATCTTCCTGCCATTCGCAACGCTGGCTCCCCAACCACAAGCCAAAAAGTGCCTCCAACACAACCAAATCCAGCGAGTCCTGAAGCGTCAGCAGATATTCTCGAGTCGCGGGGTGGCTATAGCGCTCGACCGACCACTCCCAGAACGCATCAACCGTCATGGGAGATATCCCGATCAAATGCCTCCACCAGCGCCCATTTTTGCCCGCGACTCAGGCGCCG
>JAYPXQ010000057.1:3010-13457 GCA_038135595.1 Halieaceae bacterium | reverse complement strand
CAGGCCCACTGGCTTATCCTCCTCCATAATGCCGACATCCACTGGCTCATCGCTCCCCGGTGTCAGCTGATGTTTTTGGATCAGGAATTTGGCAATCGGACCACCCATCAAGCTCGCAAGTACTAATCCAAATGTGGCGCAGGCAATCCCTAATTCCATGGCGCCTGTAATACCGAAGCGCTCGGCAAAGATGGGGGCCCACGCGATGGAGGTGCCGTGCCCGCCGATGAGCGACACGCTGCCTCCCAGGATGCCTACCGCGGGTTCGAGGCCTACGGCTGTTGCCACGCCGATACCGGTAAGGTTCTGTAGCACCATGAATACGACGGTCGCGCACAGCAGAACAGCGAGGGGTTTGCCGCCGGACAGTAGATCCCGAAAGCTGGCATTGATACCAATAGTCGTAAAGAAGTAGACCAGCAGCACATCTCGCGCGCCCAGCGTGAATTGCACGCTGATGCCGCCAAAGGCGTGAAGGGCATAGAACAAAATGCAGACCAGTAACCCCCCGGTCACCGGCTCGGGGATGCTGAATTCTCGAAAGAGAGGGACCACTTGGTTCAGTCGTTTGCCGACAAATAAAACAACGATTCCCAGTGTGACCGTCAGGAAGTGATCAACGTTCAGCGTGCCTTCCACGAGTTCCATAGCGCGATCCATTAGTTTTATGAGTAGTGATTCGACCTTCGCGGAATCAATTCTCGAGGTCAAGCCTGCAATGAACGGCTGTCACCTGTGGCGTCAATTTGTCGCCAGTCTCAATGTGTCGCCTATGGAGTGGCATTGGGTGGATCATCCGTCTAGGGTAGGAGGCTGGATAGCGCGGTGGTCGCAATGTTTGTAGCGCAGCGCATAGGGTCGCCACCCGCGGCTATCAGAGCTGGTTTTATGGTAGGAGGAGATGCCGCTCATGCTTGGTACACAGATTTCGCACTTTCGAAGCGTCCTATTGGCCAGCGCACTTCTGGGTTGCGCCAACAGCGCCGCGGTTGACCCTGGTCCGGGTGGTGAACCAGAGGCGCCCGCATTGCCTCCGGGTGTAACCCCTGCGTCGGAGCTCGACTGGAAAAAATTACCGGCCCCTGATCACACGTTGGCGCATTTTAGACCCGGCGAGGTGGGAGACTACTGCTTTGATCGCGCTACCCAGCCGTATACCGCAGTGGTCGACAGTCATTTTCATCCCAAGCCGTTTGGTGGCCCGGCAATGGATGCGCAGCACTTGTGGGAGACGTTTGATCGGCTGGGCGTCAGATTTATCAACTACTTTGGTATTGGCCAAGTACTCGAGCTGGATGCTAATTGCGCCTACTACCTCGATTGTCCGGGCGTCTCGGCGATCCCCAGTATCAAGAATGATTTTGTGAATGGTTTGGAGATCGCTGCTTACGACCCGGACAAAATTCACATCACGCTCTCAATGACATTTATTGATCTTGCCCACGCCGAGGATGCTGTGGAGACGATTGCGCTTTATGACAGGGAGTTTCCCGGGATGTTTTCTTGGTCGGGGGAACTCAACATCATCAAGCAGGCGCTGCTGGGTAATAACGCCGAGCCTGCGACGATCGAGAGTATCGATGCCTGGGCGCCATTTATGGCGGTGTTTCGTGAGCGCGGTATCCCTGTAACGCTACATTCAGATTTGGGCAGTAACGCCAATCCCACCGAGTTTCTACACCTGATGGATCACGTTTTGGAGCGCTATCCTGAGAACAAAATCGTGTGGGCGCACATGGGGCTGTCCAAGGAGCTAACAACGATTAGCCCGGAGCAGCATGTGCGTCTGATGGGAGAGCGTCTGGACGCGTACCCCAATCTCTATCTCGATATATCCTGGGACGTGATTTACAACGCCTACCATCGCTGGGGTGAAATTTTTATCCCGTTCTTCGAGGCTTACTCCACCCGTATTTTGCCGGGCTCTGATTTTGTTGCCGCAGACTATAAAACCTGGGAGGACTATGCCCACGAACTTGAGGTTACCAGTCGGGCGCTTCGGGTATTGGGGAACGAAGCTTTCAGGAACATTGCGCTGGGCCAGAACTATTTTGAATTGATGGATCTGCCCTATGAAGCGCCGCCGCTGTGTACCGCGGACGATTAACAGACAACCATTCAAGGAGGCATCGATGCCTGAGTATCCGGTAATAAGGTATGGGTAACGTGTTTCGCCACTTAGCTCGAACAGATCCGCGTGCGACCCTGAGCCTAGCCCTGTCGCTCTTTATTTTAGCCTCTTCGTCTCAGCTTTTCGCTCAGGAAGTGGCAGAGGAGGATGATCGCGTCATTGATGAGGAGCCTAATCAGGACACCACGATGGATGCTCTGGGGACCGATTCGGCGCGATCCAAATGGTTTCTTGAGGATGCCGAGCTGGTGCTGAAGCCCCGAACTTATTACTTGCATCGTGGCTATGACGTTGCCGATACCCGCGCCGGCTGGGCGCTCGGGGGCGGCTTGGAGTTCCGGTCTGGCTGGTGGCAGGATCGTATTCGTCTCGGCGCTACGCTCGCGACCTCACAAAAACTCTACGGCCCCGAAGAAAAGGATGGCACCCAACTCTTCAAACCGGGCCCGGAAAGCTTCTCAGTAGTCAGTGAGGCCTACGCCACGGTGCGACTAGTCGGTGACCATGGTATACGAGTGGGTCGTCAAACCCTAGATTTGCCGTACCTCGGTAAGCACGACCTGCGCATGATTCCAAACACCTTTGAAGCAGTGGGCATCGGTAACAAACCCGGTGACGGCTTTGCCTACATGGCGGGCTATGTGGATGCCATCAAATACAAGGACAGCGACGAATTTATTCCGATGTCGGAGGCCGCCGGCGCCAAGGGCACGGACGATGGCCTGACCTTCTGGGGTATGCGCTACCGCATGCCCGATGACTCCGTGTATGGCGTACTGCATCAGCGTACCCCCGATCTATTCCATACCACCTTCGCCAAGGCAGAGAAGCGCTTTAAGCTCTCGGGGGATGCCAGTCTGTGGGCCGACGTTTCCTGGACTTCCCAAAGCAGCCTCGGACAAGCGCTCATTGGAGATTTCTCCACGCATCTGATTTCGGGGCGGCTTGAGTGGGTGTCGGGCAGGCAAAAAATTCGACTTGCGGCCAGTACTACTGACGAGGGCGGCAATATTCAGAAGCCCTATGGCAACCCCGCCAATTATCTGTCGATCATCATCAATGATTTTGATCGTGCCGGTGAGGATGCCTTCTCGGTGGGTTATTCCTATGATTTTGGCCAGGTCGGGGCAGGGAAGCTCAGCCTGTTTACCAACGTGGTATGGGGAGATACGCCGGACGCGGGGCCCATTGCCAGCCCCGATGCCAGTGAACTGGATCTGACGGTGGACTGGCGCCTCAATCGCGGTTGGTCAGAGAAGGTTTGGGTGAGGCTGCGTGCTGCGTGGGTCAATCAAGACGATGATTTTCCCGGATCAGATGACCTATTTGATTTTCGCATCATCGTGAACTACGACTTCGATTTGCTCTAGGGGAGCGCTCAGGAAGGCAGTTCCTGCGAGGTCTCTGCGATACGCTCTCGGTCCAACTGATCTCCCGCGGCGGCCCGAGCCTTGGTAAATCGCGCCAATCCAAGATAAACCACCGGCGTTAAATACAAAGTGAAGGCCGTGGCGAGTCCCATGCCGCCAAAAACCACCCACCCCACGGCGGCGCGGGCCTCTGAGCCCGGTCCCGATGAGAGTATCAGCGGCAATGCACCAAAAATTGTAGATACCAGTGTCATCACAATGGGCCGCAGGCGGATGCGTGCGGCCTCTTCTATCGCCTCGCGCACGGCGAAACCACGATCGCGCAGTTGATCGGCAAACTCCACCAGTAAAATTCCGTTCTTTGCAATGAGCCCGATGAGCATCACCAAACCCACCTGAGAATAAATATTCAAAGAGGTGCCTGTGAGGTAAAGCGCACAGACGGCGGCGGCAAGGCCAAAGGGCACGATCGCCATGATCACCAGCGCTGAGGTAATGCCCTCAAACTGCGCGACCAGCACCAGGAATACGATTAGCAATGCGAAGCCGTAAGTGATCATTGTCTCGCGATTGGTTTCAGCCAGCGCGGCTGCTTCACCGCGGGTGATCAGGGTAATGCCCTCAGGTAGCGTTTCCTCTGCCAGCGCAAAAAGGTCATCGACAGCTTCCTGCATTGCGACGCCCGGATTGATCTCGACGTCCAGTTCGATGGCGCGCCGCTGCTTGCGACGATCGAGCTGGCCCGCCACGCCTTTCTCGTTCAACTGGACAATGCTGGATAGCGGCACGAGTGCACCCGCGCGGGTGCGGACGTAAAGGTTCACCAAGTCATCGGGGTCACGGATTTTGTCAGAGCCCGCCTCGAGAATGATGGGCACGGTTTGGTCATCGGCGTTGAGGTCGACGATGCGAGAGCCATCTACCATCACTCGCAAGGTTTGAGCGACGTCTTCCAAAGGAATATCCAGATCGGAAGCGCGCTCACGATCGATTTGCACAGCGAGCTGCGGTTGAGAGGGGTCGTAACTGATCCGCGGCCGGCTCACCGAGCTCACCTGCTCGCGAATAGCGTCAGTGTAATCTCGTGCGGCTGCATAAATCTCGTCGTAGTCGGTGCCCAATAACGCCAGTGACAGCCCGCCACTGGAAGCGCCGCGGAGATTGAGAGAGTTGGCGCTGAAGATGCGGGTGGTCATGCCAGGAAGGTCGGTGAAGAGGGGTTTGAGTTCGGCGGCGATCTCCTGCTGGCTGCGTGAACGCTCGTCCCAATCGGCGAGCCGGGCCACTATAAAGACAATATTAGGATCCCATCGTCCGATATTGGAATACAGAGAGGTGATTTCTCCACGATCTAGAATCGGCACCAGGATGTTTTCCATACGATCGGCCTGGCGCTCGGCATAATCAAGTCCCACGCCATCGGGCCCTCGTGCGAAAAGCAGCACGGAGCCCCGGTCTTCCTGAGGAAGGAGTTCCTGATCGAGCAATACATAAAGTCCCGAGGCGAGCCCGGCGACGACCACGCAAAGCGCGAAAGTTCGCCGGGGCGCGTTAAGCGTGGCTACGAGCGTGCGTTGATAGTACAGGGCCAGTTGATTGCCCCAGGATTCAACGCGGCGCTCCCTCGGCGGCGACGCCGCAAGGCGTGCCATGGCTGCAGGGACCAAGCTGAGCGCTACGAAGGAGGAAATGGCCACCGCTACGGCGAGCACCAGACCAAATTCTTGAAACAGGCGTCCTGCGGTACCGGGCAAAAATGCGATAGGCACAAACACTGCGATCAGCACTGCGGTGGTCGCGATAACCGCGAAAAAGACCTGCCGGGTTCCGGTAACGGCCGCGGTGCCGGGCGCCGCCCCTTCGGAGCGGCGGCGCTGAACACTTTCGAGTACAACGATGGCATCATCTACGATCAAGCCCGCCGCCAGCACCAGCGCCAGCAGGGTCAAAATGTTGATCGAGAAACCCAACGCCCAGCTCGCCGCGAGAGTGCCCAGCAACGAACTGGGAATGGCGACGGCCGGTATCAGCGTTAGCCGCATTGAGCCGGTGAAGAGTCGGATGGTGCTAACCACGACTAAAATCGAGATCAACAGGGTCGTGATGACTTCCCGCACCGAGCCTCTGATGAACACCGATTCATCTGAGATGATTTCCAGCTGTAGATCCCCGGAGCGCTCATTGATGTCGTCCATCGCCTTGCGAACACCTGCGGCGATGTTGATGGTATTGGATCCAGCCTGACGAATGATGCCGATGCCGACGACCCGCTCGCCGTTGAGCCGAACAATCCCGGAGGCGTCCTCAGGCGAAAAAGCGACCTTGGCGACATGTCGAATTCGAATTTCATCCCGAATGATGAGTGCCGCAATATCTTCCTCTTTGGTCACAGCGGCATCTGCTCGCACCAGCAGCTGTTGGTCACCGGTGCGGAAACTGCCCGCCGGGACGTCTAGGGGTGCGGCACGCAGCACTGCCGCTACGTCGGCAACGGTCAGTCCATAGCTGGTCAGACGCAGCGGATCAAGAATAATTCTCAGCACACGTTGCCGGGAACCAAACAACGGTACGTCAGCGACGCCCGGTAGCGAGATAAATCGCGGCACGATGTCCTGTTCGATAATCTGACTCAGTTCCTCTTCCGAGTGCTGGGCAGATCTCACTGCGATTCGAATGATTTCCTCGGCGCGCTCGTCTGCCTTAAATACCGAGAGTTGCTCGACAGCATCGGGCAAGTCGCGCTCGATCCGGCTGACGGCTTCGCGGACATCCGACGCAGCTTGGTCGACGTCGATATCGGCGCGGAATTCGATGTAAATGCGGGTACTGTTCTCCTCGCTGGAGGAATTGATCTCCAGTACGCCCGAGACGCGGGCAGCGGCACCCTCTAGCAAGCGCGTGACTTCAGCATCCATGGTCTCGGGTGAAGCGCCCGGCAAAAAAGCCCTGACGGATACCACAGGGCGATCGACGTCGGGTAGTTCGCGCACCTCGATCGCCATGAGCGCGGCCAGCCCGCCAATCGCGACCAGCAGATTCATGACGAGCACCAGCCAGGGACGGCGGACACCAAGTTCGGGTAGTCCTCCAAAAAACGGTGTTTGTTCAGCCATTTTTTTGGTCAGCGCTGTTTGTGGGTTCGGTCGCTCTGAGACCGGCATCGAGCTCACTAGGGGTCAGTACCTTGAGGGCCGCACCTGCACGCACCGACTGGATGCCCTCCATTACCACCTGTTCACTCTCAGCCAAATCACCGTCCACGAGAATGATGCCCGCCATACGCTTCACCAGAGAGACCTCGCGACGCTCGGCGACCCCCGCTTCTGCCACCCAGACATAGGCTCCGTCGGCACCCCATTGCACCGACACATCCGGCACTGATAAAAACTGCCCTCGCGAGGCACTGACACTGATTTCAAAGGCCATGCCCGGTCGAAACCGATCATCGCTATTATCCACGGCCGCTCGCGCCGTGAATGCGCGGGAGTTCACATCAATGCGTGAGTCGAGCGCGACGATTTCTCCCGATACTGCTTTGTCTGCGGCGTCCCATAGGCGTACGTTGACCGGTGTGCCTTTCGCTACGCGCTCCACATAGACCTCGGGCACTGAAAAGTTCACGAGCAGGATCGCTCTGTCATCGAGCGTAGTGATCAGCGTGTTGGTGTCAATGCGATCGCCGACGTCAATTTCGGTGAGTCCCACTCGGCCAGCAAAAGGCGCGGTGATCTGTCGGCGATCGAGGTCTACTTTTGCTTGTTCCAGCGCGATACGCGCGCTGTCGACTGCGGCCCGGGCATCATCCATTTGGCTTTCGGGAATATTGGCGTCCCGCGCATTGACGGTGGTGTAGCGCTGCACCAGACGCTCGGCGTCGGCCAATTGCACGGTTGCGAGCTCAACCGCCAAACGCTCGTCCCGATCATCCAGCTGCAGCAGCCGATCGCCCGCATTCACAAATTGATCGGCCTCGATGTTCACAGCGGTGACTCTACCCGAGGAGTCAGAGAAAACGTTGACGCTTTGTAATGCCCGCGCGGTTCCGACGGAGGTCAGTGTTTCCGTCAAGTCAGTCAAGGTAGCGGGCTGAGTAACGACGGGAATGGCAGCGCTTTGGGCGAAATCAAACCGGCTATCGCGAGATTGCTCAGAGCAACTGGCGAGGACGCTCAAGATTGCAAGCGCGTACAAGCCTGGCGATGTGTGACGCAAAAGCCGAGCAGTCATATCGGGCTTTCTCCATTTGGCTGGTCCCGGCAAGCCGGTGTCGGTGGATCCAGCGGCTGTTACCGAGTGTTCACTGCCTATCCGACCCCGCATTCTACGCCAGTTTGATGTTGTCGGATGTCGTTGCGAGCTAGGGCAGACGGCTACGCATTGCAGTGGCACAATGCGGTGCGCTTGTCGCCAGCACGTTATCAGAAGCAAGGGAGAACGGGTCCATGCCGGAGCCAACCGAACAAGACCGTAAGCCATTAATACCTTGTCGAGGATGTACCGCTGATTGCCCGGACCTCGAGCGCTGTGGCGGGCGTCTGTGGCGCGTTCCCCGGGAGCAAACCGGCGCTGACGCGAGCGCCGCTACTGGCGAGTCCGGTTGAAGCGCTCGCTAAACGGATTCCGTAAAGGCTTGTCGCGAGAAAACCCGTTGTAGACGGGGTGCAAAGTGCGCCAATGGGCGCGTGGGGTAGGCGGGGTCAAACGACGGCTGGTCCCAACGCTCGCAGAACCGGAGGCAACTCTCGAAGAACGGGTGATCTCTATAGCGGTTCCGGCCATTCGGGTCTTGTCCCAAATGGTGGGCGTAATAGGCCATTTGAAAGAGCCCATGGTGTGCCACCACCCAATGCACTTCTTCTCTCACATAGGGTTTTATCAGTGCCGCCGCGAATTCGGAGTGATTCATGGGCGCGAGATCGTCGCCGATGTCGTGAATGAGCGCGGCCACAATCCACTCCTCGTCCGCCCCGTCGTTTTCTGCGCGCGTTGCCGACTGCAGTGAATGCTGCAGTCGGTCGATTTGGTAGCCTCCCAGACCACCGCTCAGTCGTTCCAGTGCTACCAGAATACGATCTCCCAACGTGGCAACATGCTCACGCTCATAGAGATCCAGCAACACATAATCGGCTCGTGTTCCATCTTTCATGGCAGTGAACGAGACTGATTCCACGACGTTTTTCCCCATATCGTTGCGCGAGTGACCAGTGTAGGCTGAATCGATAGGGGTTGGGAGCGAAATCCCGATGGGGTGGGCTTTCTTCTCGCGTGTATTAGAGAACGGGGTGTGAATGGGATCGATGAGTATCGGACTGTTGATAGCGGGAATATTGGGGGCGACCGGGGTGGCGGCGGGTGCGTTTGGTGCCCATGCGCTCGAGCGCCTCGTGACGGCGGAGCGACTCGCGGTGTGGGAGACGGCGGCGTATTACCACTTGATCCACGCTGTAGTGGTGCTGGTGCTCGCGTTACAGCCGCGCGAGGCGCTGTGGCGGCTGCCCATCGCGGGTTTTGCTCTGGGTATCGGCCTCTTCTCCTTTTCGCTTTATGCGCTGGTGTTAACGGACGTAACGACTTTCGCCATGGTGACCCCGGTTGGCGGTCTAATGCTCATCGTCAGCTGGCTTTTGGTCGCTGTTAAAGCGTGCCGGCAGCCAGAGTGAATCGTTGCGGCGACGCGGTGTTATCCGTGCCCCGCGCGGGTGAGTGTGGGTCATGCCCCTTGTTGCGCTTGAGGCTTAAAGGGCTCGTCGGGTCGAATAAATAGCCACAGAGTCGCGCCAACAAACGCCATCACGGTGCCGCTGGATAACGCTGCCACCCACCCAATGTGATCTGCCAGAAAGGGCATAAGCGGTGCAACCACGATGCCGGCCAGATTGCCGCCCGTATTCATGACACCGCAAGCGGGGGCGGTATAGGGTCCTGCGACATAGGTTTGTGCCGACCAGTAGGCGCCCTCTGTCAATTGTGTGCTGGCAAAGCACAGCGACAGTAGCGCCACGGCGACATAGGGCGAGCTTGAGTAAAGTCCCAGATAGAGAAAAATGCCGGCAGCAATGAGCCCGGTGATCGCGGGAATTCTGCATCCTAGGCGAGGTCCAAGTCGGGCGCAGAGCGTGTCGCAGGTATAACCGCCGACCGACGCCATCACGGCCCCACACAGCCACGGTAGCGATGCAAGAAAGCCGGTTTCGAGAATGCTGAAGCCAAGTTCGGACACCAGATAGTGAAAGAACCAGGTAAAAAAGAGATAGAAGATACAGTTTTCCGCAAAATACGCCGCCGTTAGCAGCAGCGTATTGCGATTGCGAATCAGCTGTTTCCAGGCGCTAAACCCTATCTGGGGAGTGAGTGCATCACGTCCGGCCTGAATTTCCGCCAGCTCACCGGAGGACATTTCAGGATGGTCAGCGGGGTCATCGGTGGCATACCACCACCACAGCCAGAACAGCGCGAGACCCAGCGGTATAAAAACATAAAAGGAGGTGCGCCATCCCCAATACACCATGACGAATGCGACCAGCGGCTGTGCCAGCGCCGCACCCAGCGTGAGTCCTGTGCTACCCACGGCGTTGGGTAAGGCCCAGTGACCCACGGGAAACCATCGCTCAACCACTGCTGCTTGAATCGGATAGATTGGCGCGTGGGCCACGCCCACCATAAAGCGGACCGCCATCAGTGATGCGATGATGCCGAGACCGCTGCTGAAAACCTGGCCCGGCAGCCAGCCTGTAAGCGCGGTAGTGAGCACCCAAATGAGGCCGGCACCGGTGAGCGCAACGCGAGGGCCCAGTAACTTACCCAACACCCCCCCGGGTAGCTGACACAGCGCGTAGCCCCAGATGAATGCGGCGTAGATCCAACCCATTTCGAGTTCACTGATGCCCAGCTCCGGCATCATGAACTCACCGGCGACGTGAATATTCTGTCGCATCAAGTAAGACAG
>JAYPXQ010000057.1:0-2910 GCA_038135595.1 Halieaceae bacterium | reverse complement strand
TTTTCGCGCACATAGCGGCGGATATCGAGACTGTAATCTTCCATCGGAGCGTAGTAGCCGTGCTCAAAAACCCGATTCTGCATGCCCCGCTGGACGCTCTCGCATATGTCCCAATCCTGAGTATTGACCAGATGCCAAAAATCCACCGCATCGGCACTATCGAAATTGGGATCGGCGATTTCTGTGGGGTGGAACAAAAAGTCGCACTGGATTCGGGTGTGACCGGCGCTCTGGGGCCACAGATAAAAAGCGGCTACGTGATCCATTGACAAACTGAGCATCAGGTTGGGGTAGAACAATTCCCCCTTGTGATGGGTCTTTTCGGTATCGCTAAGCCCCGGGAAAGGGGCGCGATTCGTTCGGCCCGTGGCGGTAAAGGTGTTGGTACCCTCCCGTTGGGGAATGCCATCTTCCCAATCCAGTCCATCACCGCCGCGCTTGAATGCAGGCACGATATGGCAGAGTTCTGGGTGAACCGGACCGCAGTGATAGCACTCATTATAGTTTTCAACGATGACCTTCCAATTGGCGGCCACTTCATAGGTCAGCGTCGCGCCAATTCGCAAATCGGCAAGCGGGTAGTTTTTCAGTCTCTCGGTTCCTGCCCCCAGTGATTGTGGGAGAGCGGTTTCATCCGCATCGCCAAGCTGGACAAACAAAAAACCTCCCCATTCGGCTAACGCAATCTGGTGGAGCGCAATGCCGTCCGTTTCAATAGCGAGATGGGGTGTGCCGCGGAGCCGCCCGTCGAAGTGATACGCCCAAGCGTGGTAGGGGCAGATAATGTTTCTATCGAAGTTGCCGGTAACGGGGCCCGGATCGGGCAGGGCCACCAGTTCGGTGCCGCGGTGCCGGCACACGTTGAAGAAGGCGGCGAGTTTCCCGTCGTTGTCACGAACCACGAGCAGTGATTGCGCTTTGAGTCTGATCGCTAAATAGTCCCCGGGTTCGGGTAACGACTCGCTGCGGCCAATGCAGACCCAGTCAGACTCAAAAATAGCGCGGTATTCGTCACTGAACTGCGCTTCAGACAGGTAGCTATCCCGCGGCAGGGTTTTTTCTAATGAGTCCAGCATCGCGCTAGCTCGTCGCATCCCGCTTGTGATCGAATGCGGGGGCGGGGTCAGGCAAGGTGACGGGCTCGTCGCGTAAATAGAGTGCGTTGTCATCGACCAGCCCGCGGGCGAAGGCATGACCGTTGTGCACCGCATGAACGATAGCGCCCGGTGCCATGGCATCTCCGATCAGCGTCATCGGAGGTAGTGAGTTGCCGCCGTTGCCACCCAGGACCGCGTGATACAGGGCATCGTTCGTTTCGCGATGTCCCACGATCACCACGCCATCTACATCGATATTTATAGGGGCTCGATGGAACAGGTTCTCAAGTCTCGCGACACCGGCGTCAAAGCCGATCAAGTTGGTCGTGGTATGAATGCTCACGCCTGCTCGTTCAAGCGCTTGATAGACGTAGGGCAGTTCGTTAGTCATAAACGTCCACGCTGACGCATGCCCAGCGGGCGTGGCGTAGGCCACGTTTTTCTTCCGGTTGGCGAGGTGCTCTGCTATCACGCCGCCTAGATAGTAATTGTCGTAGTCGAACACCAGTAATCGGTCACCCGCAACTCGCCCGGCGAAAACGTCCTCCGGCGTAAACACGTTTGCTCCTTCCAGAGGCTGTGTTGGTATCTCGAGCGGTGAGTACAGCCGGCGCGTCCAAAGCGCACCCGTTGCGAGCGCGATATGGTCAGCCCCAAACTCCTGCAGTGCTGCCGCGTCCATCGGGCTGTTGGTAAACATGTTGACATTGCCCATCTGCGAAAGCGCCCATACGCGGTAATCCCTGACGCGACGCCAGGTGGCCATGCCTGGAAGCTGGCTTTCCTGTAACACTCGCCCGCCCCAATCATCGGATTGTTCGGCGAGGGTGACATCGAATCCCTGCCGGGCGGCTATCAGTGCCGCCTCCAGCCCGGCAGGTCCCCCTCCTACGACAAGAACGTGAGCGGGGGAGGAGGTTTGCCTAAATTTTTCCGGATGCCAACCGCGGCGCCATTCTTCTCCCGCGGTGGCGTTTTGGGTGCATCGCACTGGCACGCCATCGTGCCAGCTCGCAATACAGATATTGCAGCCAATACATTCGCGAATGTCGTCGTAGCGTCCCTCGCGAATTTTATTGGGCAAAAATGGATCCGCAATGCTGGCGCGAGCGCCTCCGATAAGGTCGAGCACGTTCCTGCGGATTTGCGACACCATGGTGTCGGGAGAAGTGAATCGGCCTACACCAACGACCGGTCGGTCTGTCACTGACTTTACGAAGTCGATAATCGGTTCGTGGGCCCCCTCGGGTCGAAATCGAGAGGCCCCACAATCGGTGGGGCTGGAGTCCATTTTTACGTCCCACAAATCCGGAACGTCCGATAGCAAGCTCACGACACCATGGGCCTCGCTCGCATAATGATCCGTCGGCTTGGCGCGCAATTCTTCCAAGCTGATGCGCAATGCCACCGCCGCGCGGCTACCGACTTCGTCCCGCGTGACTTCCAGCATCTCGCGCACAAAGCGACAGCGGTTTTCCAGCGAGCCGCCGTAGCCGTCAGTACGATGGTTATATTCGGGGAGCAGGAATTCGTAGCCGAGATAGCCCATGCCTGCATAGACATAGAGGATGTCGAAGCCGGCATCCAGCGCCCGTCGAGCCGCGGATCGCTGCCATTGCAGCACTTGATCAATGTCGGCCACCGTCATTTTTTTCGGGCGGAGCTGACCCATAAAGCCGATATGAGTGGCGGCCCAAGAAATGCCCGAGGGCGACAGGGGCGCAAGACGGGATGTCCGGTTCATCACCGCCGCACCACCGTGCCACAGTTCGACCGCGGCGAGACTGCCGTGTCGGTGAATCGCCTCGGTGGT
>JAYPXQ010000056.1:8238-13945 GCA_038135595.1 Halieaceae bacterium | reverse complement strand
TGGGTTGACGGCGATGCCCCCGGTTCCTATACTCCCGCGCCTCAGTTTGTGGTGCGTGCACCACGGTGACGCCTGCGACTGCCGTCCTAGCGATGGACAGACGCCGAGAAGGGGGCAGTCACTGAGCGTATTGATGCGGGGTGGAGCAGCCTGGTAGCTCGTCGGGCTCATAACCCGAAGGTCGTCGGTTCAAATCCGGCCCCCGCTACCAATTTGACGGCGGCTCGTTGCTCGCTGACCGTCACCTCGGAAGCCCCTTTTGGGGCTTTTTTGTGGCCGTGTGAATGGCATGGCTGGAGGGAGGACGACATGTCGGGAAAAGAAGCGCAGTTGATGCAGCTTTTGCAGCCGACCGTCGAAGATATGGGTTACTCCTTATGGGGTATCGAATTGACCTCCCCGGGAAGGCGGCCAACGGTTCGAATTTACATCGAGGCCGAAAATGGCATCAGCGTGGATGACTGCGCGCAGGTGAGTCACCAGGTTAGCGGAGTTCTCGATGTTGAGGACCCCATTAGCGGCGAATATACGCTGGAGGTGTCTTCGCCGGGTATTGACCGCTTACTGTTTCGGCCCGAGCAATATGAGCCGTATGTGGGCGAAATAGTGGACATCCGTCTGCGTTTGCCGGTTGAGGGCAGGCGCCGGTTTAAAGGCCTCTTGGTCTCCGCCGATGGCGATATGGTTGCCGTGGAGATTGACGAGCAGCAATACAGATTGCCCCTCCGATCGGTTGATCGCGCGAGGGCGATGCCCAGATTGGAGTTTGGGCAAAACAAACAGTGAAACGGTGGTATTGAGTCAACGCGAGGCCGGGCTAGTTCGACCTCGCTAACGTGCAGAGAGTGAATCGATGAACAAAGAAATCCTGATGGTCGCAGAGGCGGTCTCGAATGAAAAAGGGGTGTCAGAGGACATCATCTTTGAGGCGATTGAGCTGGCGCTGGCCACCGCGACGAAAAAACGTTACGACGAGGAAGCCGATATTTTGGTCACCATTGACCGAGAATCTGGTGACTACGTCACGAAGCGACGTTGGCTGGTAATGCCTGATACGGAACTGGCGCTGTTGGGAACCCAATTCACGACTGAAGAGGCGGCCGAGGTGAACACCGCGCTGCAGCCCGGCGATTACCATGAAGAAGTGGTCGAGAACGTCGATTTTGGGCGCATTGCTGCGCAGACCGCGAAACAGGTCATCGTTCAACGGGTGCGCGATGCCGAGCGCGCGCAGATCGTCGACGAGTATCGAGGTCGTGAGGGGGAATTGCTGGCGGGTACGGTGAAAAAGGTTACCCGCGACAACATCATTGTCGATCTGGGTAATAACGCCGAGGGACTGCTTCCCCGAGGAGCGCTGGTCGGTAGAGAAACTTTCCGTATTAACGACCGCGTGAGAGCGATTCTGACCGAGATTAATACCGAGTCCCGCGGGCCACAGCTCATCCTCTCCCGCGCCTGCCAAGAAATGCTGGTTGAACTCTTCAAGATTGAGGTACCTGAGATTTCAGAGGGTGTGATTCAGATCAGGGCGGCTGCCAGGGACCCCGGTTCCCGCGCAAAGATTGCTGTCAAAACTGGAGACCAGCGCATTGACCCGGTCGGTGCTTGCGTGGGTATGCGCGGCTCGAGAGTCCAAGCAGTATCCAATGAGCTGGACAATGAACGCGTGGATATCATTCTTTGGGATGACAATCCCGCACAGCTGGTGATTAACGCGATGTCGCCCGCAGAGGTTGAGTCCATTGTCGTAGACGAGGATAACTCGACCATGGAAGTTGCGGTGGCGGAGGACAACCTGGCGCAGGCAATTGGCAGAGGGGGACAGAATGTGCGGCTTGCCTCTGACCTCACAGGTTGGATTATCAATGTCATGAGTGTCGACGAAGCCATCGAGAAGCAGGAAACCGAGGCCGGTGAGGTCATTGAGCAGTTCATGACGGCGTTGGATATCGATGAAGACATTGCCATTGTGCTGGTCGAAGAGGGTTTTACCACCCTAGAGGAAATTGCTTACGTTCCCCTCGAGGAAATGAACGCTATCGAGGGCTTCGATGAGGAAATCTCTGAAGAACTTCGCGCGCGAGCAAAGGATGCGCTGCTGACCATGGCCATCGCCTCGGAAGAGCAATTGGGCGCCAATGAGCCCGCCGAGGACCTGCTCACTATGGACGGCATGGACAAGCATCTCGCTTTTGTTCTTGCGGGAAGAGGCATCGTCACGATGGAAGATCTTGCAGAGCAGGGAGTGGACGATCTCCTTGATATCGAGGATATGACCGAAGAACGCGCGGCAGAGCTCATTATGACAGCTCGCGCCCCTTGGTTCGCTGAGGAGGAGGAGGCAACGGCCTGAGTTTTATCAGGTAGAGATTGCACTCTAGCGACTGAGCGAATAGGGAGAAAGAAATGGCACAAGTGACAGTAGCGCAACTCGCAGAAACCGTCGGAGCATCGGTTGATCGGCTGTTGGCGCAGATGAAAGATGCGGGACTACCGCACGCCTCCGCAGAAGAGTCTGTGTCGGAAGAGGATAAGCAGACGCTGCTGGCGCATCTGAAGCAAAGCCATGGTGAGAGTGCCAGCGCACCGAAAAAGATTACGCTGAAGCGCAAATCTGTCAGTACGTTGCGTGCAGGTGGCGCGGGCAAAAGAACGATTAATGTAGAAGTCCGAAAAAAGCGGACTTATGTCAAGCGTGAAGATCTAGAGGCCACAGAAACCGACGCTGAGGTCGATACTGAGGGTGCTGCCGAGAACGACGCGGCTAGTGGAGTTGATGCCGCGGCGTCGACGTCTGCTCAAACAGCGGCGGATGAAATGGTGCCCGTAGATGTTGAGGGTGCTGTTGACGAATCGGACCCGGAATTGCTGCGGCAGCGAGCGGCGGCGAGGCGCAAGGCGGAGGAACAGGCACGGAAACTGGAACTGGATGCCGCGGTAAAAGCGCGGGCCGAAGAGGCTGCGCGTCAGGCGCAGGAGGCGGCCGCGCAACCCAGTGCCAAAGACGCCGATCGAAAACCCAAAAGGCTTCATGCCGCCCCCACTAAAGAAAACACGCTATCCGCGCGTGAAGAACTCCGAAAACGCTCCGGCAAAGGACGTCTTGAGCGCAGCGGCGTGCCGGGCTCGAGGGGTAAACAACGCGGACACAACCTGTCATTTACCGAACTCGAGGCGGCGGAGGCCGGTGTCGCGCGTCGTCGTGGTGGCCGCAAGAGAAAACTGCACGATGAGGTAAACCAGCACGGCTTTGCGCAGCCGACTGAAAAAATTATTTACGACGTCAACGTGCCGGAGAACATCACGGTCGGCGATCTCGCTCAGCAGATGGCGGTTAAAGCGGGTGAGGTCATCAAGGAGCTGATGAACCTCGGCGTCATGGCTACCATCAATCAGGTATTGGATCAGGATACCGCGACCCTCGTAGTGGAAGAGCTGGGTCACCGCGTTGTGCTCAAGAGCGCAGAAGAGGTTGAGGAGAAGCTGGAAGAGACACTGGCGAGCCAGGAAGGCACCCCCGAGCCGCGTGCGCCGGTTGTCACTGTAATGGGCCACGTCGATCACGGTAAGACGTCCCTGTTGGACTACATCCGCAAGTCACGGGTTGCGAGTGGCGAGGCGGGAGGCATCACCCAGCACATTGGTGCGTACCACGTCGAGACTGATAAGGGGATGATCACCTTCCTAGATACGCCCGGTCATGCCGCGTTTACTGCGATGCGCGCTCGAGGCGCTAAATCCACTGATATCGTAGTGCTGGTCGTGGCGGCCGATGATGGTGTCATGCCGCAAACCGAAGAGGCGATTCAGCACGCCCGGGCGGCAGGAGTGCCCATTGTTGTCGCGGTGAACAAGATTGATAAAGAGGCTGCGGATCCCGAGCGTGTCAAGACAGAGCTCGCTGGCAAAGATGTTATCCCGGAGGATTGGGGTGGTGACACGCAGTTTATCCCAGTGTCGGCTCATACCGGACAAGGTATCGACGAGCTGCTGGACGCCCTGTTGTTGC
This sequence comes from Halieaceae bacterium, assembly GCA_038135595.1. Classification (GTDB taxonomy): domain Bacteria; phylum Pseudomonadota; class Gammaproteobacteria; order Pseudomonadales; family Halieaceae; genus Luminiphilus. The sequence goes on along the minus strand of JAYPXQ010000056.1, from coordinate 9,933 downwards.
AAGCCGAACTACTGGAGCTGACGGCGCCCGCTGACGTGCCTGCCTCCGGAATTGTTATCGAGTCCCGGCTGGATAAAGGGCGGGGTGCTGTTGCTTCCCTGCTAATACAACAGGGGACCTTGCGCCAGGGAGATATCGTGCTGGCGGGATTACAGTACGGTCGCGTCAGAGCGATGCTCGATGAGAACGGTAATCAGATCAAGGAGGCTGGCCCCAGTATTCCTGTGGAGGTGCTTGGACTTGACGGTACTCCCGACGCAGGAGATCCCGTTGTCGCGCTGGAGAGTGAAAAGAAAGCACGCGAGGTTGCCGACTTCCGTCAAGAAAAGATGCGTTCTTCCAAGTTGGCGCGCCAGCAAGCCGCGAAACTGGACAATATGTTCGAGACCATGACGGCGGGATCAGTAGAAACCCTGAACTTGATTATCAAGGCAGACGTTCGCGGTTCCTTTGAAGCACTTCAGGGTGCGCTGGCGGATCTGGGTAACGAAGAGGTCAAAGTCAATGTGGTCTCGGGTGGTGTTGGAGGTATCTCCGAGACCGATATCAGTCTCGCTGTAACCAGCTCTGCCATCATTATTGGGTTTAACGCGCGAGCTGATACCAAAGCACGGGCAATGGCCGAGAATGAGGGCGTAGAGATTCGTTACTACAACGTCATTTACGATTTGATTGATGATGTGCGCGCGGCGCTGTCCGGCATGCTCTCGCCCGAGATGCGCGAGGAGATTGTGGGCATCGCCGAGGTGCGCGACGTGTTCCGATCGCCCAAGTTTGGCTTGATCGCCGGATGCATGGTTATCGAAGGAACCGTTTTCCGATCCAAACCCATTCGTGTACTGCGCGACAGCGTGGTGATCTACGAGGGAGAGCTCGAATCCTTGCGTCGCTTTAAGGATGACGCCAATGAAGTACGTAACGGCACAGAGTGTGGCATCGGCGTGAAAAACTATACCGATGTGAAGGTGGGTGATCTTATCGAAGTTTTTGAAGTCAACGAGATCGCCAGGAGCCTCTGAAGCCCGACCATGGGAAAGGAATTTGAGCGGACCGAGCGGGTGAGTCAGTTCCTGCACAAGGAGTTGGCTCACTTGCTGCAGACGGCTGTTCGGGACCCGCGTGTCGAGCAGGTTAACGTGACCGGTGTTGAGGTCAGTCGAGACCTTTCCTATGCCAGGGTGTTTTTTACGCTGATGGATGATGCTACGCCCGAGCACCGAGCGGAAATGACCCGCGTGCTCGAGAAGGTGGCGGGGTTTTTGAGATCCCAATTAGCCAAGGTTTCCTCGATGCGAACCGTACCACGACTGGCGTTTCGATTTGACGAGAGCGTTGGTCGTGGTCGTGATATGGAAAGTTTGCTGAGAGAGGTGCGCCGGGCTGATGAAAAACTGGCCGCTATGTCGCCCTCGCTACCGGAATCTGATTTTTCGGCGGATTAATGGGTCGAAAGAGAAAAGGGCGGCAGGTTAATGGACTGCTGGTGCTCGATAAGCCCGGAGGCATCACCTCGAACTCAGCGTTGCAGCGCGCCAAGCGATTATTCGGCGCTGCAAAAGCTGGGCATACCGGTAGTTTGGATCCCCTGGCAACGGGGGTATTACCGTTGTGTTTTGGCGAGGCCACCAAGTTTTCGCAGTTTTTGCTAGATGCCGATAAGGCTTATACCAGCTCATTTGTATTGGGTGTGGGTAC
>JAYPXQ010000056.1:0-8228 GCA_038135595.1 Halieaceae bacterium | reverse complement strand
CACTGTCCTTGATCGGGTTTCCGCCTCGCATATTACGTCCGACGCTGTTGTCGAGGCACTCAGCGCACTGACCGGGCAGATTGATCAGATCCCGCCGATGTACTCTGCGCTTAAGGTCGACGGAAGGCCACTGTACAAGCTTGCCAGAGCAGGGCAGCGCATTGAACGAGAGGCGCGATCTGTGATGATACGCCGTTTTGACCTGCTCGCTTTCCATCCAGGAGAAATGGCGAGGGTGGATGTCTATGTGCTCTGTAGTAAGGGCACCTACATTCGTGTACTCGCCGAGGATCTTGGTGCAGCACTCGGGGTCCCGGCTCACGTCAGCGCACTGAGGCGATGTCAGTCGGGCCCGTTTGACCTCTCAAAGGCTGTCACCCTCGATCAATTGTCGCAGCAGAGGGAGGTGCAAAATGAGCAAGCGCTGGACGAATATCTCGCGCCTGTAGAGTCGTGCGTGCCGCATTTACCGCGTATTGAACTGTCCGAAGCCGCAACTTTTTACATGCGAAAGGGCCGCCCAGTGGTAGTGCCAAATGGGCTCCAGAGTGGTATGGTGCGCATCGCTGACGCCGAGGGATCGTTTTTGGGCGTCGGTCGTATTCAAGAAGACGGAAAATTAGCCCCAATGCGGCTTCTTTCCCAGTAAATTTGCGGCATAAGCCGCCTCACGAACCTATCTGTAAACCTGCACGGATGGGCTCGCTATCAACAAGCAGGTTGGAGCAATAACCATGGCGTTGGACGCAGCCGTAAAGGCACAAATTGTTAAGGATTATCAGCAGTCAGAGGGCGACACCGGTTCTCCGGAAGTGCAAGTCGCTTTGCTCACCGCAAACATCGAGCAACTGCAATCTCATTTCAAAGAGCATGCTCAAGACCACCATTCACGTCGTGGTTTGATTCGCATGGTGAACCAGCGTCGAAAGTTACTCGACTACCTCAAGCAAAAAGACACCGCCCGCTACGCGGAATTGATTAAGCGGTTGGGTCTGCGTCGCTGAGGATCAGTTAGGGCCGGCCAAGCGCCGGCCCCGTCATATTTGGAGAAAACACAGTGAATGTAGTTAAGAAAACGTTCCAGTATGGTGACCACGAGGTCACGCTGGAAACAGGCCGCATTGCGCGACAGGCGTCGGGCTCGGTCATGGTCACTATGGGCAGCACGAGCGTGCTGTGTACCGTTGTCGCAGAGCAAAAAGCGAAGCCGGGGCAGGGCTTTTTCCCGCTGTCGGTTCATTACATCGAAAAAACTTACTCGGTGGGTAAAATTCCCGGGGGCTTTTTTAAGCGCGAGGCGCGCCCCAGCGAAAAAGAGACCCTGACATCACGATTGATTGACCGCCCCATACGGCCTCTATTTGAAGATGGCTTTATGAATGAAGTGCAGGTTGTTTGTACGGTGATGTCAGCGGATAAGGAAACCGACCCCGATATTCCCGCCATGATCGGTACCTCGGCCGCGCTGTCGCTGTCGGGCTGCCCGTTTAATGGTCCTATTGGTGGTGCCCGTGTGGGTTTCACGGAAGCCAATGGCTACCTCCTGAACCCGAGTTATTCGGCCTTGGCTGAGAGCCAGCTAGATATGGTCGTGGCCGGGACGCGTGATGCGGTCTTGATGGTTGAATCTGAGGCTAAAGAGCTCACCGAAGATCAGATGCTGGGTGCAGTGCTATTTGCCCATCAGGAGATGCAAACGGTCATTAACGCGATCAACGAATTGACTGCAGAAGCGGGCAAGCCGCGCTGGGACTGGCAAGCGCCAGAAGCCGACGCCGCGCTCGTAGAGGCGGTCTCGGCGGCCGCATCGGGCCCACTGGGCGAAGCCTATCGCATTACCGAGAAGGCCGCGCGCTATGAGCGTGTGGGTCAGGTGAAGGACGACGTCGTGGCGCAATTGGCCGTCGAAGGCGGCCCGTCGGAAGACGACGTCAAAGATGTTTTCAAGAGCCTCGAGAAGCAGATCGTTCGCGGGCGTATTCTGGCGGGTGAACCGCGTATTGACGGCCGTGATAACCGTACGGTGCGGGCAATTGCGTCAGAAGTGGATATTCTTCCCAAAGCTCACGGGTCGGCGCTTTTCACCCGCGGTGAGACGCAGGCTATTGGCGCAGTGACGTTGGGCTCTACCCGCGATGCGCAAATTATTGATGCCCTTGAGGGAGAGCGACGCGATCCCTTCATGCTGCATTACAATTTCCCCCCCTATTCAGTGGGTGAGGCGGGCCGAATTGGCTTCACCGGCCGCCGTGAGATCGGCCACGGGCGTCTGGCGCGCCGCGGTTTGGCAGCGGTACTCCCGAGCGAAGAGGAATTTCCCTATACCGTGCGTGTGGTATCGGAGATCACGGAATCGAATGGTTCCAGCTCAATGGCATCGGTATGTGTGGGCTCGCTCGCCATGATGGCAGCAGGGGTGCCGCTCTCGGCGCCGGTTGCTGGTATCGCGATGGGCCTGGTGAAAGAGGGCAATCAGTTTGCCGTACTCACCGACATTCTCGGTGATGAGGATCACCTGGGCGATATGGACTTCAAGGTCGCCGGTACCGCGAAGGGCGTGACCGCCTTGCAGATGGACATCAAGATCGAAGGCATCAACGAAGAGATCATGGAGCGTGCGCTTGAGCAGGCACTTGAGGCGCGCCTGCATATTCTTGGACAGATGAATACGGTCTTGGATGCGCCTCGTCAGATTACCTCTGAGAACGCGCCAAGCATGACCACCTTAAAGGTTGATCAAGATAAGATCCGCGACATTATCGGTAAGGGCGGCGCAACCATCCGCCAGATCACCGAAGAGTCGGGTGCTACGGTTGATATCGACGACGATGGCACCGTCAAGGTGTTTGGTCAGAACGCAGCAGCGCGTGACGCCGCTGTTGACATGATCATGGCGATCACTGCAGAAGCAGAGGTTGGAGAAATCTACACCGGTACGGTAGCGCGTATTGTTGATTTTGGCGCTTTCGTGACGATCCTGCCTGGCAAAGATGGTCTTGTACACATCTCGCAAATCGCCGATGAGCGTGTCGAAAACGTCTCCGATTACCTCTCTGAGGGTCAGCAGGTGCAGGTCAAGGTGTTGGATGTAGACCAGCGTGGCCGTATCAAGTTGTCTATGCGTGAGGTTGCAGCGGAGGCCGGAGCGGTTGCTGATGCTGTGGACGCCGAAGAGACCCCCGAACCAGAATCTCTGGACCAAGAGTAACCCGATGTGGGCAGCACCCTCTGGTGCTGCAATCGAGAGAGAAGACCGCGGCCCGTCCGCGGTTTTTTTGTGCCCAAAATCTATCGAAGTTCAGCCAACACCCTTTGATTGCGAGGGTCTCGATTAGCGCAACGAATCATCTCAAGGCTCAAGCCTCGATCGGGAGCTGACGGAGTTGCAACCCTAGAACGCGGCCTTCAGTTGGACGTACCAGAGTTGTCCGCGGGGATCATGCTGTTTCGCATCGTAACTGAAATTTGCCGCGTCGTAGACTCTTGGCGCCTTCTCGTCCGTCAAATTCTTCGCACCAAGAGTTAGTGTGGTATCAATTCCCTGAAAGCTATGCCGGAATGCATATTGAAGATCCAGAGTAGCCCAAGAGTCTATGTTACTTGAGTACCCGGCAAGTTTTGCTGAATCAGGAATTGCGCGGGTCGTTTCATAGTTGGAGACATAAAACATCAGCAAAGCTATCTGGTGCTGACCTTTAGTCCACTCGAGTGTGGCGTTGACTTTGGTTTCTGGCATGGATCGCGCGAAATTATCAAAGTTGAAATAGCCCACAACGTCTTGCGAACCACTCGCTTCTGTGCAGCCTCTGTTGTTCGCTCCGGTGCAGGGAATTTCGTAACCAAGGAAATGAGTTGCCGAAAGACTAAAACTGAGCCAACTCGTGCGAATGGGTGCAGACCATTCAGCGGCGATATCTATGCCGTCTGCGTTAACTTCTTGTGCGTTCAGATACTCCACGTTAACCCCAGAAAGTGTTCCCGCAGAATCTCGAAGGATGTCAGGTCCTAAAGGGTCGTTATTCAGCTTTCCTTGCGCATTTTGCACAGTAATAACGTCCTCGTAATCAACCCTCCAGTAGTCAGCTCGCAGCGAGAAGTTGTCCGATGGTGAAAAAATCAAGCCTGCATTGAAATTAATTGAGGTCTCAGGTTTGAGGTCGGTATTGCCAGTAGAGTTAACCTGAACAAAGAGGGCACTGCTCGAGCCTGTTAGTGGATCCACTAGCCCTTGCAGGGAGGTTTCTTGATTAAAGGTTTGAATTAAGGAGGGCTCTCTAAATGTTGTAGACCCCGAGGCACGCAATGTCAGAGAGTCCGAGATGCTCCACTTGATTCCCACTTTAGAATCAACACTGCTGTCGCTTTCAAGTTCCTCGAACCTTGCCGCAAGATTAGCTTCAATGAAGTCGCTTAAGGGAATGTTAGCCTCAGCAAAAAGCGCATAGCTATCCTTTGATTTGTCTACGGGTAGGCCGCCACCTAAAAAGATTAAGTCGACTGGAACGGTGGCCCCAGTTGCAGGGTTGATTTGTTGCGTGTAGAGCTCGTCGCGATCAACTGAGAACCCTTCCTTTCGCCATTGGCCACCGATCGCAAAACCAATTGGTCCAGCCTTAGTGTTGCCCAGCTGCCCGGTCGCTACAAAATCGATAACGGTAAGCTCAGTTTTTTTACTGGTACGTGTCTGGTAACTCATCCAATCAACGAGAGCCGAACTGTTTTCCGCGGGATCGAACGGATTAAAAGTCTCTTGCCCGGTAGCGCCCCCGGACCCAGCAAGTGCCAAGTTTAGGCGAGATTTAATGGTATCCGGTTGGTAGGCATCTCGGCTATTTCGCGAGTACGTTAGGGCAGCTTTCCAGGACCAAATGTCACTGATTTGTCCATCAATCGAGAAGGCGGTTCTCAATGTGTCACTCTTACGGGGGGCAAACGGTGATGGCGCCTCTGCCCCAATGGGCCTGCCATACCATCGGACCGGGACGTCAAAAGGGCTCCCAGCCTGCCCCGGCAATATTGTCGGGAAAGACAGGTTGGGGTAGGAGGGCGACTGTGGGTTGTCTTTTACTTCATGTCTCGTCCAACCCAACTCTAGTGCTAAGCTCACAGAGTTGGAAAGGGTGTGAGATAGCGTTCCAAACATTTGGGCTTTCGTTTCTTCGTTGACGAGGTTGAAGCGTGGCCCATAGAGGAAACCGCACTTCGTGCCACCGCCGGTGCCCTGCCCAAACGCGTTTTGTGGAACAAAAGGGCTACCTAGAATGCCCCCGTTTCGCTGGCAGTTTGCATCTGGGACGGTCTCGAGGTAGTTGTAGCTTCCCGCGAAGGCACCTGTGCCACTGGCGCCAGGGCTCAGTACCAGAAAGCTCCGGCCTAGGGTACTCACAGCATTCTCGGTTGTATAGGGCCTTGCCCCCGAGCTGAGGGGGTCCTGCTTATAGTAGCTGCCAGCCAAAATACCTTTAGTTTGGTCCTTGCTGAAGCCTGTGAGAAAGTTAATGGAGCTTTTGCCGGCGCTGCTGTTGGCAATTTCTTCGTAACCAGTGCTGAGCTCTAAGCCCTCGAACTCATCCCGCAGAATGAAATTGACGACGCCCGCAACCGCATCGGACCCGTAAGTAGCTGTGGCGCCTTCTTTCAATACCTCCACTCTATCGATAGCTATAAGCGGTATCGTGCTGGTGTCTACGAAGACGCTGCCATCATTCGCGATGCCGCCACTAAAAGTCTGCCGCCTGCCGTTGATCAACACCAGTGTCGAGCTCAGACCAAGGCCTCGCAGATTGATGTTACTCGTGCCCTGCGTTTCGCCGGCAGTGAAGGCATCAGGGTTGTTTTCCGAGCCAGATACGAAACTCCATTTTGCAGTCAGCTCGCCGACATCAGTGGCGCCAGAGTTGCTGATGTAATCCGATGAAATGACCTCCACTGGAGAGGCGCTGTCTACGGCCGCTGACCGGAGATAAGTGCCAGTAACCGTCACCTCCTCAATCTTGTCGAGCCCATCCGTTTCCTGAGCATGCGCAATAGGCACAGAGAACCGCATAGCAATTAGAACAACGAGAGAATACTGAAATACGGAGTGAGCCTGGTTGCGACGTGAGTCGAGCATGGGAGTCGTTTTTCCTTGGTGGCAAGCGCCGGCGATTACCTCTCCGGATTATATGTCAGCTGACTCCGAATTAAGTGCTAGGGACGCACATATTTTAGCCTGCGTATGTCAGCATTTTTGAGTATTTCGTTCCCGTAAAGATGGATCTCACCAGCCTAGGTGAGCCCAAGAAAATCCAGATTGTGGCGTCGGAGGTTAGTCTGACAATCGTCGCGATATAAGATCCTCGACCACAGTTGGGTCTGCGAGCGTCGAGGTGTCCCCCAGACTCCCGAGCTCGTTTTCAGCGATTTTCCTCAGGATGCGTCGCATGATCTTCCCGGATCGCGTTTTGGGGAGCCCCGGCGCCCACTGAATGCGGTCAGGCTTTGCGATGGGGCCGATTTCCTTTGCGCATAGCGCCGTGAGTTCAGCCCGCAGTGACTCACTGTCTACTACCCCCGTCATGGGGGTGACATAGGCGTAGATCCCTTGACCCTTGATGTCGTGGGGAAAGCCCACCACCGCGGCCTCGGCGATGTCCTCATGGAGCACCAGAGCGCTCTCGATTTCAGCCGTACCCAGGCGATGGCCGGAGACATTCAGTACGTCGTCTACCCGTCCGGTAATGCGGAGATAGCCCGCGTCATCACGTAGCGCGCCATCACCCGTGAAGTAATACCCCGGATAGGTGGTGAAATACGTATCGATCATGCGCTGGTGATCACCGTAAACGGTGCGGATCTGTGCAGGCCAGGACCGCTTGATCACCAGATAGCCAGACCCGGGGCCTTCGATTTCAGCACCCTGCTCATCGAGGAGGGCGGGCTCAACGCCGAAGAAGGGGAAGCTCGCGAATCCGGGTTTAAGCTCATGCGCCCCTGGAAGCGGGGTAATCATCACACTGCCCGTCTCGGTCTGCCACCAGGTGTCAACGATCGGGCAACGCCCCTCTCCCACTACCCGGTGATACCACTCCCAGGCTTCCGGATTAATCGGCTCACCGACGGAGCCAATGATCCGAAGGGCGCTTCTGTCGTGACGCGTCACTAACTCGTCGCCGAGTCCGAGGAGGGCTCTGATCGCGGTGGGCGCGGTAAAAAACAGGTTTACCTGGTGTTTGGCAATCACTTGCCAGAAACGGTCCCCCGCCGGATAGGTCGGTACACCCTCAAACATCAGCGTTCGAGCGCCGATGGCGAGTGGCCCGTAGACGATGTAAGTGTGCCCGGTTACCCAACCAACGTCGGCTGTGCACCAGTATGTCTCACCTTCGCGATAGTCAAAGACGTACTTCATCGACATAGCGGCCTGAAGCAAGTAACCGCCGGTGGTGTGCAGCACGCCTTTGGGTTTGCCGGTTGAGCCAGAGGTGTAGAGAATGAAGAGGGGATCCTCGCTATCCATCCACTCAGGCTCACACTGGTCGCTGACCGATGCGATGGCTTCGTGGTACCAGATATCCCTTCCGTCATTCCAATCGATGTCACCTCCCGTGCGCCTGATAACGACCACACTGTCCACGCAATCGATCTGCTTTAAGGCTTCGTCTACGTTGCGCTTGAGGGGGACTGTTTTGCCTCCGCGCACGCCTTCATCTGCGGTAATAACCAGTCGGCAGGCGGCGTCGCTGATGCGATCTTTCAGTGCTTCAGGAGAGAATCCGCCGAATACCACGGAGTGAATGGCGCCGATGCGGGCGCAGGCGAGCATGGCAAAGGCGGCCTCGGGCACCATGGGCATGTAGACACAGACGCGGTCGCCCTTGCTTACGCCGCGGGCTCTCAAGGCATTGGCGAAGCGATTCACGAGGAGTGAGACGTCCTGATAGGTGAAAGACTGGCTTTCCTCGGGCGAATCACCCTCCCAGATAATCGCCGTGTCATTGCCGCGATCAGGCAGGTGTCGGTCAATGCAATTCACCGAGACATTGAGTTTCGCGCCCACGAACCAACGAGCGGTGCCCGTACGGAGATCTGTCTCTGAGACGGCCTCCCATGACGTGTGCCAATCGAGGATCTGCGCCTGCTCCGACCAAAAGCTGTCAGGGTCGTCCAGTGACTGCTGATAGAGACTTTGATACCGCTCTGGCGTGATGTGTGCATCGTTGAAGCCGGCGGGGATTGGATAGGTCGCG
>JAYPXQ010000055.1:11511-13960 GCA_038135595.1 Halieaceae bacterium | reverse complement strand
CAATCTGGTCCGAGAAACGTCCCCAGAAGGGCGCGACCAGCGTAAAGATAAGCGCTGATGTCGAAATGATGGCGGTGATGCGAACTTCATCGAGGCCCACCGACCGCCCCAGCGGGGGCAGGATGGCGAACACAAAGGCCTGACCGATCGCCGTTGCGAAAAGGCCAATAAAAAGCAGGGAGAGAGACTGACGATCCAATCGCTCCGTGCCCGCCAGCGAGCCGGTGGCGACGGTGTCAGTCATCGGCGACCCGGGCGGTGACCCAGTGATAACGGGTGGGCAGAATTTTCGTGAGTTGCAGGATCAACCAGGCATCCCAGCCCACCATGATGCGTGGCTTAGCCCGTGCGACGCCCTCGAGGATGATGAGAGCGGCGCGTTCCGGGGTGGTTCGGGCAAGCTGCCTGAAACGGGCGTCACGCGCGTCCGCGTCCATCTCCTCTGCATCACCGTCGGTGCGAGCCGAGCGCGCGATATTGGTTTGAATGCCGCCCGGATGCACACAGCTCACAACTAGACTGGACTGCTGATATTCGGCTTGGAGGGACTCTGTGAAACCCCTCACCGCAAACTTTGCGGCGTTATAGGCACTTTGCGTGGGGATGCCCACCATGCCAAAGATCGATGAGATATTCACGAGATGCGCGCGTTCGGACTGCTTCAGGAGTGGCAGAAACGCTCGGGTAGCGTGAACCACCCCCCAAAAATTAATGTCGATGAGCCACTTGAAATTATCCTCGGTCGAGTCCTCAAATCGAGCCCCGTAACCCACCCCCGCGTTATTGAATAGTAAATCGAGCTCAGAAATGTCTGCGGCAACGGTTTGTGCCCAGGCAAACAATTCATCGCGCTGTCCACAGTCAACGACCCGGCTGACCACGCGCGCGCGCCCGCGATCCAGCAAATTCGCCGTCTCTGCTAACTTGGTTTCGTTTATGTCGCACAGCCACACATGGCATCCCGCCTGATTCAGGCGTTGCGCCAGTGCACGTCCAATACCGTCACCGGCGCCCGAAATTGCAGCTGTCTTGCCGGTTAAATAACGATCGATTCTCGACATGAGGGTTCTCCTGCTGAGGGCGGCGCGCAGTGTACCCGACATCCCCCACGCGTGGTGGCACGCAAAAATTAGACAGGCAAAACGCTTTGCCGTAGACTGCAGACCCAGCCCGCGCGGGGTTAAATTCAACCCCATCACGCGTCTACATTTGCGATTTGCGACCACAGGGTGAACCCAGCCCGGCCTGTCCGTGCACCTGTTTCAACCCTTTGGCGCTAACGACTGGGAGGTCTCTTTGTCTCATTCCGCTGTCCTCGTTTTGGAAGATGGCGCGACGTTTCGCGGCCGATCCATTGGCGCTGTGGGCAGCACGGTGGGGGAGGTGGTCTTCAATACGGCCATGACCGGGTATCAGGAAATCCTGACAGACCCCTCTTATTGCCGTCAGATCGTCACCCTGACCTATCCGCACATTGGTAACACGGGAATCAATGCGGCCGATCAGGAATCAAACGGCATTCAAGCTGCCGGTCTCATTGTTAGGGATTTGCCCTTGATCGCGTCGAGCTTTCGCTCAGAGCAAAGCCTCAGTGATTATCTCTTGGCCGAGAACATTGTCGCGATCTCCGATATTGATACCCGAAGGTTGACCCGTCTGTTAAGAGACAAGGGCGCTCAGAACGGGTGCATTGCTGCCGGACCCGAGCCCGATGAGGCTGACGCACTGGCAAAGGCCCGCGCCTTCTGTGGGCTTAAGGGGTTGGATCTCGCCAAAGAGGTGACAACGCAGGCTCCGTATCCTTGGACAGAGGGCACGTGGCAATTGGGCGCAACGACAGACCAGTCTCCGCCATCGGGTTCGCGGTTCCATGTTGTGGCACTGGATTTTGGTGTGAAGCGCAATATTTTGCGTATTTTGGTCGATCTAGGGTGCCGCGTAACGGTCGTGCCAGCGCAGTCAACGCTGGACGAGGTGCTCGCGTATGCGCCAGACGGTATTTTTCTCTCCAACGGTCCCGGTGATCCCGAACCCTGCGAATATGCGATCGAACTGGCGCGCGCAGCCATGGCGCAGCAGATTCCTTTGTTCGGTATTTGCCTGGGCCATCAGATTCTCGCATTGGCCAGCGGCGCCACAACCGAGAAGATGAAGTTCGGGCACCACGGTGCCAATCACCCGGTGCAGAATCTGGCAAATGGCACGGTGATGGTGACCAGTCAGAATCACGGGTTTACCGTGTCTGAGGACGCGCTTCCCAAGAACCTGACGGTGACCCACCGCTCGTTGTTTGACGGCACATTGCAGGGCATATCCCGCAATGACGTCCCCGCCTACAGTTTTCAGGGCCATCCAGAGGCCAGCCCGGGCCCTCACGATGCCGCGGCATTGTTTGATCCCTTCATCAAGGCCATGGAGCGTGCTTCATGATGAAAAAGGTGAGCTAGAC
>JAYPXQ010000055.1:0-11501 GCA_038135595.1 Halieaceae bacterium | reverse complement strand
AGACCATGCCGCGACGCTCAGATATTGAGAGTATTTTGATCATTGGTGCCGGGCCGATAGTGATAGGGCAAGCCTGCGAGTTCGACTACTCCGGGGCGCAGGCCTGCAAGGCGCTCAGGGAGGAGGGGTATCGGGTAATACTGGTCAACTCAAACCCCGCCACCATCATGACCGACCCCGCGATGGCCGACGCCACTTATATAGAGCCGGTCGAGTGGCAGACCGTTGCGCGCATCATAGAGCGCGAGCGTCCTGACGCGATATTACCGACCATGGGTGGACAAACGGCACTCAATTGCGCGCTCAAGCTTGCGGCAGAGGGGGTGTTGGAGCGCTTTAATGTCGAAATGATCGGTGCCACCAAAGAGGCAATCGATAAAGCAGAAGACCGGGAGAAATTCGATATCGCCATGCGTCGTATTGGGCTCGAGACGCCCCGTGCGGGATTGGCACATAGCATGGAGGAGGCGTGGGCGGTACACGAGGAGATTGGCTTCCCGTGCATCATTCGACCCTCTTTTACCATGGGGGGATCGGGCGGCGGTATCGCTTATAACCGTGACGAATTCGAAGAGATTTGCTTGCGAGGGCTGGAGCTATCGCCGACCAGCGAGCTACTGATTGATGAATCGTTGATCGGTTGGAAAGAGTACGAGATGGAAGTTGTCCGAGATAAAAACGACAACTGCATCATTGTATGTTCTATCGAGAATTTTGATGCGATGGGTGTGCACACGGGAGATTCCATCACGGTGGCGCCTGCCCAGACCCTCACCGACAAGGAATATCAGATCATGCGTGACGCCTCTCTGGCGGTGTTGCGCGAGATCGGCGTTGAGACCGGGGGATCCAACGTCCAGTTCGGACAGTGCCCAGACACGGGCCGGCTCGTCGTAATCGAGATGAATCCCCGTGTGTCTCGATCCTCTGCCTTGGCGTCCAAAGCCACAGGATTTCCCATCGCGAAAGTGGCGGCCAAGTTAGCAGTCGGCTACACACTCGACGAACTGGAGAACGACATTACGGGCGGCGTGACCCCCGCTTCGTTTGAGCCTGCACTCGACTACGTCGTGACAAAAATCCCGCGCTTTGCCTTCGAAAAATTCGCCACGGCTGATCCGCGTCTCACGACGCAGATGAAGTCAGTGGGAGAGGTCATGGCGATTGGTCGAACTTTTCAGGAGTCGCTACAAAAAGCCCTCCGGGGTTTAGAGGTGGGCTCCGCCGGTTTCGAACCACATATGCAGGTGACCGACGAGGACAGCCGATCGGAATTGGTGGATCGTTTGACCAATCCCGGTGCGGATCGTATTTGGTATGTCGCTGACGCCTTCCGAGCGGGCTTTGAGCTAGAGGAAATCTACGGGTACTCGGGAATCGACCCTTGGTTTTTGGTACAGATCGAGGACATCGTTCAGTGGGAGTCACAATTGCAGGGCTTGACACCTGACGATATCGATCACTCACTGATGTGGGGTCTCAAGCGCCGCGGATTTTCTGACCGGCGCATAGCGGATTTGCTGGCGGCTAACGAGAGCGCGATTCGTGAGCGTCGATGGTCCTTGGGCATTCGGCCGGTATACAAGCGGGTGGATACCTGCGCCGCTGAGTTTGCCTCATCCACGGCTTATATGTACTCCACTTACGAAGAGGAGTGCGAGGCGGCACCGAGTGATCGTAAAAAGATTCTGGTGTTGGGTGGCGGACCGAACCGTATCGGTCAGGGTATCGAGTTTGACTATTGCTGCGTCCATGCGGTGCTTGCGATGCGCGAGGACGGTTATGAAACCATCATGGTCAACTGTAATCCCGAGACGGTATCAACGGACTATGACACCTCTGATCGACTCTATTTTGAGCCGGTAACCCTTGAGGATGTGTTGGAGATTGTTGCGCTGGAGCAACCTGTTGGCGTTATCGTGCAATTCGGTGGCCAGACGCCTCTGAAACTTGCACGCGCGCTCGAGGCGGCAGGGGTCCCCATTATCGGCACAACACCGGATCAGATTGATCGCGCCGAGGACCGCGAGCGCTTTCAGAAAATGATTCAGAATCTGTCTCTGCGACAGCCGGCCAACACAACGGTACGCAGTGTCGAACAAGCGGTTACCGCAGCCGAAGAGATCGGTTACCCCCTCGTGGTAAGGCCATCCTACGTGTTGGGTGGTCGCGCCATGGAGATCGTTTACCGCCAAGAGGATCTGCTGCGCTACATGAACGATGCCGTCAAGGTTTCAGAGGACTCGCCGGTACTGCTGGACCGTTTTCTGAGTTCCGCTATCGAGGTCGACATCGATGCGGTGAGCGACGGTGAGCAAGTGGTCATCGGCGCCATCATGCAACACATCGAGCAGGCGGGCGTGCATTCTGGCGATTCTGCCTGCTCGTTACCTCCTTACAGCCTGCCTGCTGATGTTCAGGAGGCGATGCGTGACGTGGTCCGGAAGATGGCGTTGGAGCTGGGTGTTTGTGGGCTGATGAATGTGCAGCTTGCCTGGCAGGATGGAGAGATTTTCGTCATCGAAGTGAATCCGCGTGCATCACGCACTGTGCCTTTTGTTTCCAAGGCGGTGGGTGTCTCTCTGGCAAAGGTGGCGGCGCGTTGCATGGCGGGTCAGAGCCTGGCCAGCCAAGGAGTTACGCGAGAGATTGTGCCTCCCTACTACAGCGTCAAAGAGGCGGTGTTGCCCTTTAATAAATTTCCGGGCACCGACCCCATTTTGGGACCAGAGATGAAGTCGACGGGAGAGGTCATGGGAACCGGTGAGACCTTCGCGGCGGCATTTGCTAGAGCACAGCTGGGGGCGGGCGATGATCCGCCGACCTCAGGTTTGTGTCTGATTAGTGTGCGCGATGCTGACAAGGCCGCGGCCATTGCTGTGGCGCGGCGACTGGTAGCCCGCGGCTTTGATCTTGCCGCGACGGGTGGCACTGCTAACGCGCTGGAAGACGCAGGCCTGTCGGTACGTAGGGTTAATAAAGTGGCGGAAGGGCGACCCCATATTGTGGATTTGATCAAGAACGATGAAGCGGCCATGATCATTAACACCACGGAAGGCCGCCGTGCCATTATGGACTCGGCATCGATCCGGGCGAGTGCTGAGCAGCATAGGGTCTTCTACACCACTACCTTGGCTGCGGCCGAAGCGGTATGTATGGCGTTGGAACAGGAGACGGACATCACCGTGCGTCGCCTGCAGGATTTACATGAGAGCATTGCGGTATGAACCGAGTTCCGATGACAGTTCAGGGAGAGCGATCGCTTCGAGAGGAATTGGAGCGGCTTAAAAAAGTAGAGCGCCCGCGGATTACACAGGCCATTGCCGAGGCCCGGGAACACGGCGATCTCAAAGAAAATGCCGAATACCACGCGGCCCGGGAGCAGCAAAGTTTTGCCGAAGGTCGAATCAAAGAGCTAGAGCATAAACTTTCTCATGCGCAGGTGATCGACATTGCGACTATTCCCGCGACGGGAAAAGTCATATTCGGCGCGACGGTCACGCTGATCGATGTCGATAATGACAGGACAGTGCGATATCGGATCGTCGGTGAGGACGAAGCCGATGCCAAAGCGAATCTGATTTCGGTGAATTCGCCGATTGCGCGCGCGTTGGTAGGCAAATCTGAGGGCGACGAGGTTGTCGTCAATGCGCCCGGTGGTGATGTGGTTTACGAGATAGACACTGTCGAGCACCTCTAGACTTACTGAAAATCATTCTCATTGAACGTATGATCCGCTTTTTTCGCGGGAATTCCCTGTGGTTGCTGAAAGCCAAACGATGAATTTGTGGGAGCTACCGACCCGCGCCGAGGCGGTGCTGGTCGGCTTTGCCCCCGCGCTGGCAGAGCGGTATCGCGGCCGACTGCTGGAATTTGGCTTCCATGCGGGGGAGAAGATTGTTTGTCAGCATCAACCTGGCTTTGGAGCGCCAAGGGTTTATCGCGTGAGCAATGCCACCTATTCACTTGATCGCGAGCTCGCACTTCAGGTGCTGGTTAGCGTGGCGAGAGAGTAGCTTCATGGCGAGAGTACTCTTGGTCGGAACGCCGAACTCGGGCAAAACCGCGTTGTTCAATCGACTCACGGGGTTAAATCACCGCGTTGCCAACTATCCGGGCATCACCGTCGATCTCTCCATAGGTCGCCTGTCAACACTGCCCGAACACGAGTTGGTTGACTTCCCCGGCACCTACTCCCTCAGACCCATTTCTGAGGAGGAGCGTATCGCGGTTGATCATTTCGCCAAGGCGTTGGACGCTCCTGATGTGGCGCACGTCCTGTGCGTCGTAGACGCGACGCGTCTGGAGAAGAGTTTGTTCTTTTGCTTGCAGGTAGTGCGCGAGTGCCGCCAACGCGGTAAGGCGGTCACAGTGCTGGCCAACATGGGGGACATACTGGCACGACACAACCTCGCCATCGATGCGCGGGGACTGACAACAGGCATTGGTGCCCCGGTGTTGGTGGTATCGGCGCGGACAGGTGAGGGTCTGCCAGAAGTGCTGCAGCGTCTGGCTTCAGGCATCACCAGCGAGGCTTCAGCCGACCGGATACCGGAGCCCGCCCTGCTGGCTCAGGACGACGAGTCCGTTGATCAAGCGCTGTATGCGGAGGCGCATCAGTTGGCTGAGCGCTTCGGTGCGCCCGCGGATCAACTGTTACTGATCCAATCACGACTGGATCGATTTTTTTTGGGATCACTCTCGGGTGGTCTTTCCTTCAGCCTCATTATGCTGGTTTTGTTTCAGTCAATCTTCACATGGTCGGCACCGGCCATGGATGCCGTGGAGGCGGCGGTCGCTGGGCTCGGTAGTTGGATGCTCCCGTTCCTCAGCGCGGGCATTGTTCGTGATTTCACTGCGGACGCTATTTTCAGTGGGATCGGTGCTTTTTTGGTTTTTGTGCCGCAAATCTTTGTACTGACCTTTGTCATTGGTTTGCTGGAGGACTCGGGTTACCTCGCTCGCGCTGCTCTCATCTGTCACAAGCCACTCCGATTTTTTGGTCTCAGTGGAAAAAGCTTTATTCCTATGCTGTCCGGTGTTGCCTGCGCAATTCCCGCAATTTACGCCGCGCGCTCGATCGAGTCTCCTCGCGCCCGATTCCTGACCTACCTCGCGATTCCTCTGATGCCGTGCTCAGCGCGATTGCCGGTTTACACACTGTTGATCGCAATTTTTATTCCCAGAGAGACCGCATTGGGCGGTTTGGTCGGTTGGCAGGGTCTGACGCTGTTCTGTGTCTATGCTTTGGGTATGGTCTGTGGCCTGGTGGTTGCCGGCGTAGTGAGTCGGGTGAGCGCCGGCGAAGCGCAGATGCCTTTTATGATGGAGTTGCCGGCCTACCGACTGCCAGCCCTGATACCGATTGCCCGCAAATCGGTGCAGCGAGCCAAACATTTTGTCACCAAGGCAGGGTTGGTGATTTTGAGCGTTACGGTGGTTGTTTGGGTGCTGGGTTATTTTCCCAATCAGGGCGCGGATCTGGGTTCCTCATGGCTGGGGACGATAGGCAAGTGGATAGAACCCGTTTTTCAGCCGTTAGGACTGGACTGGCGTTACGGCGTCGCGATCGTTAGCGCCTTTCTCGCTCGGGAGGTGTTTGTTGGCACGTTGGGCACGATCATGGGCATCGAGGGAGCCGAGGACAACATCTTGCCCTTGGTCGAGCAGGTTCAGGCCAGCGCGCTGCCTCTGGGTTCGGGATTAGCGCTCCTCGTCTTTTTCGCCATCGCGTTGCAGTGTATTTCCACCGTCGCTATTTTGGCGCGGGAGGCCAATTCCTGGCGTTTGGCGGTGCGCATGGTGGTGGCCTATCTATGTCTGGCTTGGCTTGCGGCTTGGTGTACCTTCCAAATTGCCGCCGCAGTGTGATGCTCAGTCTGTGCGCTCGTGTTGAAACAGCCGCAGCTCTGTGAGCACCAACCGCGCCGCCAGTTTTAAAGTCAGATCATGGTGTTCCCGCCTGAGCTTTTCTATTCCTGCCGTGATGTCTTCTCTCAGTTGGAGTGCTTCCGGCTCACTCAGGTTTTGGGGTAAGCGAACTTCAAACTGACAGTCCGAGTTGCGCACCAGTTCATCATAGACTTCAGTCAGGGTCGTGGTAGCGAACTCGATCAGCGCCTCATCAGCGCCTTTGGACTGCAACAACGCGGCGAGTTCCCGCTCGAGAAAATCAAAAGCTTGTCTCTGTCGAGTCGGAAATTGAACGATTTCGGCCATGAGCGATCGAACGTTATTTAGGACTGGGCTCTTTGCAGATTGGACTTTCTCGGATCCGCGGCAGGATTACGGCGCACTACCGTCGCGATATTGCCAATGCGCTGTACCAGCTGGGCACCGCTTTGCTCGCACAATGCCGCCACTACCGCCTCTCGCTGAACGCGGTCACCGACGGCAATCTTCACTTTGATTAATTCGTGATCCAAGAGCGCGCGTTCTAGCTCTTGGAGGACGGAGGCTGAGAGCCCATTGCCGGCAACTGTGACCACCGGGCGAAGGGGGTGTGCTAGCGCTCGGAGCTGGCGTAATTCTTTACTGCTGGAGGGGTTCATAAGCGGCCCAAACGCGTCTCGCGTTACACTGTCGGTTTCAGCGCAAGTGTAATGGCGTCGGACGAGATTGTGGCGAGAGTGGAGTAATAGTGGGCAAAAAAAAATCATCCAGCCGCGCTTGGTTGAAAGAGCACCACGACGACCCTTATGTGCAGCGCGCCCAGCGTGAGGGCTATCGCTCGCGGGCGGTATATAAACTGCTCGAAATTAATGACAAGGATCGATTAATTCAGCCAGGTATGTCGGTGCTCGATCTGGGTAGCGCCCCAGGGGGTTGGTCTCAGGTAGCGGGTAGCTTAGTGGGCGATCGGGGACGCGTGCTGGCGAGCGATATTTTGCCGATGGACCATCTTCCCAACGTGACGTTTGTGCAGGGTGACTTTACAGAGCAGGAAACCTTCGACCAGTTGATGCAGGCACTGGAGGGACGCCCACTGAATGTGGTGCTGTCAGATATGGCGCCCAACATGAGTGGACTGACAGCGGTGGATCAGCCCAGAGCCATGTATTTAGTGGAACTGGCAACTGATCTGGCGCTACGCGCACTCTCGCCGGGCGGTGCTCTACTGACGAAGGTTTTTCAAGGTGAGGGGTTCGAGGCGTGGTTTCATCAGATCCGCGATCGTTTTGAGCGCGTAGTCACCCGTAAGCCAGCTGCGTCGCGCCCCCGCTCGCGGGAGGTGTATGTGGTGGCAACAGGTCTCAAAGCGGCCAAACCGGACGCCTGAGAAGTTTGAAATCGACGTCGATGTGGCGAAATTCGGGAAAATTCAGGGTAAATGCCTTGAAATGAGCCTGATTTGCCCCATTTACAACTATGGGGCGGCAATAAGCGCCGCCAAAGGCTGGTACAGCGTCCCAGCGCTAACCGTTATACTGTGCGGCCGGGCCCAGTGCGCGCGTCGAAACCGAGAGGAACTCTAGTGAACAATATGGCGAAAAACCTGTTGCTGTGGCTGCTGATAGCCGCAGTCCTACTCTCGGTGTTCAATAATTTCAATCTGCGAACCGGCACAGAACAGGTCGGTTACTCGGAATTTATTCGTGAGGTGCAGACGGATCGGCTGTCGAAAGTGCTGGTGGACGGGCTGACCATCAGTGCACAACGAAAAGACGGAACCAGCTTCGAAACCATCAGACCGATGGTGGAAGACCCTAAGCTGATGGACGACCTGCTCGCCCACAACGTGACGGTGGAGGGTAAGCAGCCTGAGCAGCAGTCGGTGTGGACCCAACTTCTGATTGCCAGCTTCCCTATTTTGCTCATTATTGCCGTGTTCATGTTTTTCATGCGACAGATGCAGGGGGGTGGGGGCGGCCGCGGCGGCCCGATGAGTTTTGGTAAGAGCAAAGCCAAGCTCCTCGGCGAAGATCAAATTACGACCACCTTCGCTGACGTCGCGGGGGTGGAAGAGGCGAAGGAAGACGTGCAGGAACTGGTGGAGTTCTTGCGCGATCCGGGTCGATTCCAAAAGCTGGGCGGACGCATCCCCAGAGGGGTCTTGATGGTTGGCCAACCCGGGACCGGTAAAACCCTGTTGGCTAAGGCCATTGCCGGTGAAGCCAAAGTGCCGTTTTTCTCTATATCCGGCTCGGATTTTGTCGAAATGTTTGTCGGTGTCGGTGCCTCTCGTGTCCGCGACATGTTTGAGCAGGCCAAGAAGCAGTCGCCGTGCATCATCTTCATCGATGAGATCGACGCGGTGGGTCGCCATCGTGGCGCGGGACTCGGCGGTGGGCACGACGAGCGAGAGCAGACCCTGAACCAGCTGCTGGTCGAAATGGACGGTTTCGAGATGAACGATGGCGTGATTGTCATCGCCGCCACTAACCGCCCCGACGTCTTAGACCCTGCGCTGTTGCGTCCCGGGCGATTTGATCGCCAGGTTGTTGTGGGTCTGCCCGATATCCGAGGGCGCGAGCAGATCCTGAAAGTGCACATGCGAAAAGTGCCCCTGTCTGAAGATGTTGATTCTTCGAAAATTGCGCGGGGCACCCCTGGCTTTTCAGGCGCTGATTTGGCAAATCTGGTGAATGAGGCCGCACTCTTCGCCGCCCGTGGTGGATTGCGCCTCGTGGGTATGGATCAGTTTGAGCTGGCCAAGGACAAGATCATGATGGGCGCAGAGCGGCGCTCCATGGTGATGTCCGAATCCGAGAAACGGAACACGGCCTATCACGAGGCGGGGCATGCCATTGTGGGCAGGCTGATGCCCGAGCATGACCCGGTTTACAAAGTGTCGATCATTCCCCGCGGGCGCGCTCTGGGCGTCACGATGTTCCTCCCGGAGGAGGATCGATACAGCCATAGTCGTCGGCACATCATCTCTCAAATCACCAGTTTGTTTGGCGGCCGTGTCGCCGAGGAAATGACGTTGGGCAAAGATGGTATTACCACCGGTGCCTCAAACGACATCCAGCGTGCCACCGAAGTCGCCCGCAACATGGTGACGAAGTGGGGATTGTCAGAGACCATGGGTCCCTTGATGTACGACGAGGGCGGAGAGGAAGTTTTCTTGGGACGCTCTGCCGCGCAGCCCGCCAAAGCGATGTCTGATGAGACCGCGTTGGCAATCGACAAAGAGGTCCGCAGTATCATCGACGAGTGTTACGCCAAAGCGCATCAATTGCTCGAAGACAACCGGGACAAGCTAGACATGATGGCGGATGCACTGATGCAATACGAAACCATCGATGCGGAGCAGATTGACGACATCATGGCGGGCGAACCGCCCAGGCCGCCCAGTGGCTGGTCAGGGGACGATCGCGGCGCGCCACCCGATGCCGGGGAGCCGGAATCCGCGGCCAGTCCCATAGGCGGCGCAGCCACGGAGCACTGATCGTTCCCGCGCGCGCGAGGCGGTAGCGCGATGACTACGCAGCTTCGATGCGGGCCGCGCTTGCTGGATCTTAGTGCGCCCAGCGTCATGGGCATTCTCAATGTGACCCCAGACTCGTTCTCGGACGGGGGGGAGCTATTTCGTCACCACAGGGTCGACCTCGACGCACTGCTGAAACGTGCTGAGGCAATGGTGGATGCGGGCGCGCAGTTGTTGGATGTCGGAGGCGAATCTACAAGACCGGGGGCCACGCCGGTCACCGAAGAGGAAGAGCTGGATCGCGTGCTGACGGCCGTTGAGGCATTAGTCGCGCGGTTTGACGTCGTCATCTCTGTTGACACCAGCGCCCCGAGGGTCATGAAGGAGAGCGCCCGCCTTGGGGCGGGGTTTCTCAATGATATCCGGGCTTTCCAGCGGCCGGGTGCGCTAGAGGCGGCGGCTGCGACGGATTTGCCCTTATGCGTCATGCACATGCAGGGTGAGCCGAGTACCATGCAAGCGTCTCCAGAGTATCTTGACGTCTTAACTGACGTGCGCGCGTTTTTGGAGGCGCGGATCGCGGCGTGCATCGGCGCCGGCGTCGAAAAAGGTCGCATCGTGATTGACCCGGGCTTTGGTTTTGGCAAGACCGCCGCGCAAAATTTTGAGATGCTGGCGCGGCTGCGCGAATTGTCTTTTGATGCCCTACCTCTGTTGGTGGGGCTATCAAGGAAGTCTATGATCGCCAGCGTACTGGATCGCACGCCCGCGGAGCGCCTCCATGCCAGTGTCGGGCTTGCGATGATTGCGGTAGAGCGCGGTGCGCGGATCCTGCGGGTGCACGATGTGGCGGCAACGGTTGATGCGCTCGCTATGTGGCAGGCATTACCCGGGAGTCGTGATGAATGAATAAGCAATTTTTTGGCACCGATGGTATCCGCGGCGCCGTCGGGCAGTACCCCGTAACCGCTGACTTTATGCTGAAACTGGGTTGGTCGGCAGGTCGGGTGTTCGCCAGCGAGGGCAGGTCGACCAAAGTGCTCATAGGCAAGGACACTCGGGTGTCTGGCTATATGTTCGAATCTGCCCTTGAGGCAGGGTTGGTAGCCGCGGGCGCCAATGTGCTGCTATTGGGCCCTATGCCCACCCCGGCTGTTGCCATGTTGACTCGCAGCCAAAAGGCGTCCGCTGGCATTGTTATCAGTGCTTCTCACAACCCCTACACGGACAACGGTGTGAAGTTTTTTAGCGCAGACGGTAAAAAACTGTCCGACGCCGTGGAAGAGGAGATCGAAAAAACCCTCTCACATCCCATGGAAACCGTGCCTTCGCCTCAACTGGGGAAGGCGAGCAGAATGGTTGACGCGCCCGGTCGGTATATCGAGTTCTGCAAAAGCACGTTCCCGCAGTCACTCAGCCTTCGCGGGCTGAAGTTGGTGCTTGATTGCGCTCACGGTGCCACCTATCAGATAGCGCCGCAGGTATTTGCTGAATTGGGTGCGGAAGTGATTGTGATTGGTGCCGATCCCGACGGCTACAACATTAATGACGGCGTGGGATCTACCTCGACTGCTGCGCTTCAGGCCAGGGTGCTGAGCGAAAAGGCCGACGCGGGAATTGCTTTTGACGGTGATGGAGACCGCGTGCAGTGCGTCGCGGCGGATGGCACCGTGATCGATGGAGACGAACTCCTATTTGTCATCGCCAATGATCTCGTCAGGCAAAATCGGGCGCCAAAAGGTGTCGTGGGGACACTGATGTCAAATCTGGGCCTTGAGCAAGCGCTTCAGGAGAAAGGCGTGGATCTCGTGAGGGCGCAAGTGGGTGACCGATTCGTGCTGGAGGAGATGGCGAAGCGAGGCTGGATGTTGGGTGGAGAAGCGTCGGGTCATATTATTTGTGGGGACTTGACCACGACTGGCGATGGCATCATTGCTGCGCTTCAGGTAATGGCCGCTGTCGTTCGATCTGGCGAGAGCTTGCTGACGCTAAAGAGTGGCCTCTACAAATACCCACAGACCCTGTTGAACGTGACGGTCTCGCCGGATTTCCGCCTCACTGAATGTACTGAAGCGCTCGAGGAGAGTCGCCGGGTCGAGGCTGAGTTGGCTGGACGGGGGCGTCTGGTCCT
>JAYPXQ010000054.1:0-14978 GCA_038135595.1 Halieaceae bacterium | reverse complement strand
AGGGTCGCGAACCGACTGAGGAAGAAATCACGGCGGCGGTAACCGCCGTCAGTGGCAAATCGAGCCAGATCGAGGTGGAAGTGGACGTCACCGGAGCGCAACCGCTACCCGACTAGACGATACCGCGGAACCTCTTGTCCCCGGCACTGTCAGAGCTGACTCGCTCGCAAGCCAACGAGCGATGAGGCTGGCTGAACAGCTTCATGAACGTGCCTTATGGAGGTGGAACCGTGTATATCGAGATCAAATCGAGTCCGTCTTATGCGTATCATTCTGGTTGAGGATGATCACAGTCTGGCCACGGCCTTCGAGAAGGCACTGTCAACAGAAGGTAATACTGTAGATAGCATCAATACGGGCGAAGCCGCGCTCTTTCTGGTCGAGAATACCGACGCAGATGCTGTGAGTATCGATCCAATCCTACTGGACATGAATGGTCCCTAGGCGCTGGCCTAGCAACTCCCTGTCATCAAAAAGCACGCCCATAAAGCATGAGCCGCCACTTTTTATGCTCGCTTTCAAGGTGGGCACCTTGCGAAGTTGGTTGCCAAGCCCGCAACGCCCATAAAAATCGGAACGCCACCGCCTCTCCCCGAGGGAGCGTCTTATCTGTTGATCCGCCTGCGTCTCATAGCCTAAAGTGGGCCGACTTGTTCCAAACAAGTGATCGCCGAAAACCAACCGGGACGGGATTTTCCGACCGTTAAAAGAGGATCAATACCATGCCTTCTGCTGAAGATCGTTTTGCCATTGCTGAACTTCTGAACCGAATGGCGTATTACTACGACGAGGACCAGCTTGATGACCTGGCCGACTGTTATGCCAGTGACGCCATCATGAGCATGCAAATCGCCGGCGGCGATATGGTGGGGCCATTTGAAGGCCGAGATAACATTATGGAACTCTACCGTGGCGCCAAGTCGACTCAATCAGACGTCCGCCGTCACGACATTACCAACATCATGTTCGACGCGTCTGGCGATGCCCCCGCCGTGACATCCTATCTGACTTTGTTCGCGACCGAGCATGGTGAGACCAAGTTGCTCACCACCGGGGTCTATCGTGATCAAGTGGCTCAGGTAGCAGGGGAGTGGAAGATCACTCGACGTCATATCGACCTCGACAGTGCTTACTGAGCAAACCGCGTGAATCTCGGCCGCATTCCCGCTAAGACTGCCCTGCTGAATCCCGGCAAGGAAGCGCTGATAGACATTCCTAATAATCGGCGAATGTCTTTCGGTGAACTGGACAAGCGGATCCGAAGGCTGGGCAATGGACTCTGCACCGAGCTCGGTCTGAGCAAGGGGGATCGTGTTGCCATTTTGTCCAAGAACTGCATCCAATACATGGAAGTTTTCTACGCCTGTGCGCGATGCGGGCTCATTGCTCAGCCGCTGAACTGGAGACTGAGCGAACCCGAGATGGCAAAAATTCTCGCGGACGGCGAGCCCAGCGTCCTCATTGCATCTGAAGAGTACAGTGACCAGACCACGCGCTTGATTGCGGACCTGAAGATTCCCGTCGCACTGGTCTTCACCACCGGCCCAGACTGCCGTTATGAGCAGCTAATCGCTAACGCCAGCGACGCTGAACCAGCATCCTCGACAGAGGTTAGCGGGGATGATCCGGTCCTAATTCTCTACACCGGTGGCACCACCGGCGAGTCCAAGGGTGCACTGCATTCCCATCATTCGCTTTATATGGGCATGCTGAATCAGTCCATTGCGGAACGGATCGTACCGACTGATGTCTATATGCTTACCGGACAGATGTTCCATATTCCAGTGGCACTGGCCATGAACTACATGGCCCATGGCTGCCCCGTGGTTCTCATTAATTTTGAGGCCAAACTGGCCCTCGATGTGATTCAGCAAGAGCGCGTGTCTGCTTTTCTCGGCATTACCACCATGATCAACTGGATGATGGCAGTAGACGGATTCGCAGATTATGACTTGAGCAGTCTGCGCAACTTCCAGTACGGCGGGGGCCCCATGCCCCGCACCGTGGTGGAGGCGGCCTTGAAAGCCTTCCCCTGCACAATGATTCAGGGTTATGGCCAAACCGAAGGTATGACCATGACTTTTCTATCACAGGAAGATCACGCACGCGCAATACAGGGCGATCACCCGGAGCGATTGGCTTCCTGCGGCCGGGAGGGGTTTGTCTCAGAAATACGAGTCGTCGACACCGATGGCGAGCCAGTAGCGAGAGACGGGATCAGCGCGGGCGAGATCATTGTTCGCTCAGAGGCCAACATGCTGGGCTACTGGCGGCGACCAGAGCTGACCGCACAAACGCTCCGGGACGGATGGATGTGGACCGGAGACATCGCTACCTGGGACGAGGATGGTTACGTGTTTATCGTCGATCGCGCCAAAGACATGATTATTTCGGGCGGCGAGAATATTTACAGCACGCAGGTAGAGGCAGCGATTCATCAGCACCCTGCCGTGCTCGAATCCGCAGTTTTCGGCGTGCCGGATGATGTCTGGGGCGAAGCGGTTAAAGCGGTGGTGGTACTCAAGCCCGGGGCGACCGCGACCGAGGCTGAAATTATCGCCGAGGCCGCGAATCATCTGGCTTCCTATCAGAAACCCAAGTCAGTAGATTTTGCTGATGCTCTCCCCAAGGCGCCAACCGGCAAGATCCTGAAAAGGGATCTGCGCGACCCTTATTGGCATGATGCGGAGCGCAAGGTATGACGGCTTTGCTTTCGGAGGAGATCCTCTCCTGCATCGGCCGACAGAGTTCGCCCCGACGGGAAATCGTCACCCGCCGGGACATACGAAAGTATGCCATTGCCACCGATAACCGACAGGCGAAGTACCTTGCGGGCGACGTGGCACCGCCGCTGTTTCATGTGCACCTGTTTTGGGATGTAGTGCCGCTCAATGAGCTTTCGCCCGACGGTGTTTCCATCGACACGCTCTTGCCTCGATTCCCCCTTGAAAAGGCGATGGCAGGGGGTCTCGATATTACATACCACCAACCCATCAAACCCGGCGACTGGCTAACCGCCACCAGGACACTCACCGATATCTATGAAAAATCCGGGCGCAGCGGCCCACTCATTTTCTACGAAGTATTGATGGAAGTGCACAACGATGCAGGCGAGCCGGTCGTCACCGAAAAGACCACGAGGATTCTGCGATGAGCCTCACGCCAAAGGTGGGCATGGCGCTTCCAGAACGCCAGCACCTCTGCGAAGTGGTGCAACAAATGCTCTACAACGCCTCCTTATGGAACGGCCATCGGATCCATTTCGACATGCCTTACGCGACCGAAGTCGAGGGATATCCCGGCTTGGTTGTAGCCGGACCACTGATCGGCGACTGGCTGCATCAAGTGGTCGATGAGTGGCTGGGTGACGCCGGCAACATAACGGGTATTGAGTACTCCAACCGCATCGCCGCCTATGTCGGCGAGACCGTGACGGCCGGTGGCACAGTGACCGCCTATGATCCGGGGTCAGGTGATATTCGGCTGGAGGTCTATGTCAAAAATGACCGCGAAGAAGTACTCGCTCCTGGCGTCGTCACGGCCAGGCTGAATCGATAGCGAGACATCCATGGCAAACACCGGATCAAACAGTCACTGCGCTCTGATCGGCATGGCCGAGAGCGACGTGGGAATCGTCCCGGATAAAACCCCCCGGGAACTCTGCGTTCAGGTAACCCTCGACGCCGTGCGCGACGCGGGCCTCACGCTGAAGGAGGTTGACGGCCTCATCACCTGCAATGCCTTTGCTGAGCCCATCATGTATCACGCGGAAGCGGTGGCAGAATATTTGGGTTGGCAACCCAGGCACTGTGTCACCGTGAACACCGGCGGTGGCACTACGTTTATGGCGATTAACATGGCTGCCGCAGCCATCGCCGCGGGAATGGCGCACACTATCGTTGTCGCTATGGCCGACAGTCTGCGGAGTTTTATGACCCGCGAGCAGGCGATGGTGGTGCAGTCGAGCTCCGGGCACCCTCATTACGAGCAACCGTATGGACCCACGGTGCCTGCCTACTATGCGCTGATTGCACGAGCGCATATGGACCGCTTTGGTACTACCGAGGAGCATTTTGCGCATGCGGCGGTATCTTGCCGAGCGTGGGCCAACCAACATCCAAAGGCGCAAATGCGAGATTTGATCAGCGTCGAGGACGTATTGAGCTCACGCCCCATCGCCGACCCGCTGAGGGTTCTCGACTGTTCTCTCGTGTCTGATGGGGGGGCTGCAGTGGTAATTACCCGCGGGGACCGCGCGAGCAGCGCTGCCCAAAAGCCGATCTACCTATTGGGGTATGGCGAAGGTCACGCCTATGAGCATATCAGTCAAGCTCAGGATCTCACGACATCCGCGGCCGTCACCTCGGGCCGAGCGGCCTACGCAGATTCAGGTTTAACCCCAGACAACATTGACTTACTTCAGCTATACGACTGCTTTACTCCCGCCCTTCTCATACAGATCGAAGATCTCGGTTTTTGCGCGAAAGGTGAGGGGGGCGATTGGTTGGCGAGCGGCATCAGTCAGCCGGGCGGACAGAAACCGCTCAATACCCATGGTGGCATGTTGTCCTATTGTCATCCCGGTAATCCGGGAGCCATGTTCGGACTGACAGAGGCAATGTTGCAGCTACGGGGGCAAGCCGGTGAGCGGCAACTACCCGGCATCAATACGGCGTTGTGCCATGCGCAAGGGGGCATTATGTCTAGCCACGCCACGCTTGTGTTGGGGAATGAGCGACTGTCATGAGTAGACCCACACCACGGCCTTCCCCCACCGAGCTGCCTTTTTATGAGGCATGCGCTCGTGGCGAATTGACGTTGCAACACTGCGAGCCCTGCGACCGATTCCTGTTTTACCCGAGAACCCACTGCGATCACTGCCATAATCCGACGCTCAATTGGCGGCGGGTGAGCGGCAAAGGCACTATTGTCAGCTATACCGTGGTGCGAAGAGCCGTATCCGAGGCCTTTACGGCTCCCTATGTGATCGCGCTGATTGATTTAGCCGAGGGCCCTAGGATGATGAGCCAGATTGTAGACACTGAACCCGAGGCGCTGGCAGTCGGGCAGACGGTATCAGTTGCGTTTGAGGCATGGTCAGACGATATCAAACTGCCCGTTTTTAAATTGCATAGCGTTTTGGGCAAATGAGCCTCAGCTCAAAATTCAGAAAGTGAGGGGAAAATGAACAGCCGAATGATTCCTGTTGCCGTTATTAATCCCGAGGCGAGCCCGGAGAGCCTCGAGGCTAAACAGCCTGCCGTCGACAATGGTGCGGAAATCTATGCCAAGGACGGATATTTTAGTCGTGAGTCCATGGAGCGCGAGTGGCACAAAGTTTGGACCGAAAGCTGGTTGATCGCTGGCGTGAGCGCAGACCTAGTCGACATCGGCGACTACTTCCTTTTTAAGGTGCGCGACGAGTCCATCATCGTGACTAAAACAGCGTCGGGGGTCAGCGCGTTTTACAACGTCTGTCCGCATCGCGGTGCCCGATTGCTCACTGAAGAGCGGGGCAATAAGAAAGTGTTCATCTGCCCTTTCCACAGCTGGAGCTTCCGCAACGACGGGTCGCTGCGCGCCATAACCGATGAGGAAACATTTCAAGAGGCAGTAATTTGTCATCGACCGGGCCTTACCCCGGTAGCGTGTGAAGAGCACGCCGGTTTGATTTTTATCAGCATGTCCGATGACCCTATCCCGCTGACAACGGCTGTTGGTCTACCCGAGGGGTACCTGGAGAACTATCAAATCGACAAGATGCGGGTAGTTCGACACGTTCGCAGCGAGTGGGGCTCTAACTGGAAGGTGGGTGTGGAGGCTTTTTATGAGAGTTATCACCTGCACGCAGTGCACCCTGAAACTCGAGGCGTCATGGGTGACCTCAATGTGCAGTACGACTTGTACCCCGGGGGTGCGAGTCGCATGATCGTCCCGCTGGGCCAACCTAGCCCCCGGCAAGCCGACCAGACCACCGTCAACGAGGGTCTGCAGTGGATGCTACAGGAAGCGGGGGTGGACCCGAGCGAATTTTCGGGCACCGCCGCTGATGTCCGAGCCGCCATTCAACAAGCGAAGCGCAAGCGGTCTGATCGGCTTGGCTTGGGTTATGAGCGCTTCACCGATGGACAGCTCTCAGATAGTTGGGCGACCGGGATCTTTCCCAATGTACAAATTGGCTGCCATCCCGAGGCAATCTTTTTAATGCGCTTTATCCCGCACGACACTGATCCTGAGCGCTTCTGGTACGACACCATGACGCTGATGTTCCCGGTGGATGATCCCAATTACTCTCCACCCGCCTGGATGGGCCTGCCCGAGGGCACCGACGTAACCGGCTTGAATCGCCCCGACACCGAGGAGTTTCTGATAGACGAAGATCCCGGCCTCGGGCTGGTTTTGAGTCAGGATGCTGCTTTCCTCCCCTCCGTTCAGGAAGGCATGCGCAGTAAGGCGTTCAAGGGCCAACTCTGGGGCGAACAGGAGCAGCGTCTGCGCCACTTCCACGTTGAGCTGGAACGCTGGCTCAATCGCTGAAAGCATCGCAATCTCGAGGCCGCACAGATGACTGTGCCAGGGCGTGAGTTCGACAGCCCGGCCCTCTGGTGGGATGGCATAACTCGCCCCGCGCCAGAGCCGCCTCTGGAAACCGAAACCACTTGCCAATACGCCATCGTAGGCGGTGGTTACACCGGACTGTGGACGGCTTATTTCCTAAAACAAAGGCAACCGCAGGCAGACATCGTGTTGGTAGACGCCCAGCAGGTAGGCCACGGTGCCTCCGGGCGAAATGGCGGGTGGCTGATGGGTTCGCTCGAGGGCTTATCCACGTTTGCGAACGCCGACGGAGCGCTCGCTGAGCCTGTACGAAGAACGCTTAATCAACTGGTAACCGATGCTGGCAAGGCACTCTCCGAGGCAGACATCGACTGCGACTTTTACCACGGGGGCTGCCTCATGGCGGCGGCACGATTCGACGCGCAAACGGATCGCGCGCGTGCGGCACTCGAACATTTCAGGCGGCTCGGCTTCTCCGATGAAGACTACCAATGGCTGTCGCCACAACGACTGAAAGAAAGGGTATCGGTGGCTAAACCCGGCGGCGGCATTTACACACCGCATGTTGCCCGCGTGCAACCGGCCAAATTGGTAGCGGGGCTGGCCACGGTTGTAAAAGCGTTGGGGGTCCGCCTATTCGAGCATACCCGCGCTAACAACCTTTCCCCCGGACGGGTGACCTGCGATCGCGGCATCATTCATGCAGACCATATCGTAATCGCCACCGAGGGTTACTCCGAGCAAGGCAGCCCGCTTCATCGTCGCATTGTGCCCGTACAAACGGGTATGGTCGCCACCGAACCGCTTTCCGCTTCGCAGTGGGATGAACTTGGATTGCATCAGCGGGAGACCTTCGCCGATTTTAGTCGTGCCGCTACTTACCTCCAACGCACCGGCGATAACCGACTGGTGGTGGGTGCTCGAGGACACTATCAGCTGGGTGGCTTACCGCAGCATTCACTCTCAGACGACGATGCACTGCGTAGGCACCGAGAGAAAGTTGCCCTTTCGCTGTTTCCGCAACTGCGGGGCGTGACCTTTACTCATAGCTGGGGCGGGAGCGTGGGGGTATCTCGCGCATGGCAACCGCATGTGATTCACGACCGTGCAACTGGCATGGCTACAGCCGGAGGCTACGTTGGCGAGGGTGTTGGAGCGAGCTTCCTGTTCGGCCAGACCTTAGCCGATTTGCTAACCAATACTCCCTCCGAGAGGATTCATATGCCCTGGGTCGCCTGCCGTGAAATAGCAGCGCTCAAAAAATGGGAGCCCGAGCCGATACCGCGCTGGGGTTTTAATGCGCTCATGAGCACATTCCGTTTTGAGGAGTGGCTGGCCTCGCGCTACGGTGGGAGCCTCGCCAGCGCTCTGGTCGCGAAGCTGTGTGACCGGCTAACGCCGCACTAAAGCTTTGGGCCAGGTGCATCAAACCCCGGTGCAGAGCTTGGCTGACGTAGTGGCCTATACTCCCTCAGGCGCCTCGGCCCCGCCAGCCTTAAGACGATGACTGATCCAGCCACCCAGTGGCAGGCAGATCGCAATCAAGGCAAAGAAAGTCCAGTGATGCCAAACCGGCATGGATTCCCAAAATTGTGTTTGC
This sequence comes from Halieaceae bacterium, assembly GCA_038135595.1. GTDB lineage: Bacteria > Pseudomonadota > Gammaproteobacteria > Pseudomonadales > Halieaceae > Luminiphilus. Next base: position 6,820 of record JAYPXQ010000054.1, on the reverse strand, counting down.
ACCGATATGCCGATCAACAGCATGTCGGCCGTCGCAGCCATAAGGCATATCGTTCGCCAACGACCCTCGCCCGAGATCAATCCCACTGCAACACCGCACAAGAGCAAAATGATGGCTTGCAGGGCCTCAATAGAAAGCACCAAGGGAACGTAAGAAGTGCCGCCTAACCCATTGACATACTGAGGGAAAAGCCCAATCCACCACGCCAGCAATGGGACGCATAACACACCGTAGATGAGCGGTGCGGCGATCAACGACGCCAGTAGTCTTAACCATCGCATTTACGGCATTCTCCCCTCAAACCCGCCAGTTGTAAGGACGCGCGTATCCGCGGGCGAGCCAGCACCCAAACCCGCGCGCACCGGCCAAGTCACCCACAGCAAAGCCTTTATTCGTTGTTTGGCACCCAAGAGTGTATACTTCGCGGCCGGTCCACAGCGAGGAAAACAATATGAATGCCCCGCAGCAAGTTGTAGTCAGCCCCGATGTCGAAATCAAGATGCAGGATGCGCTGGCGGCGCAACGAGAGAGCTATCTGCAGGAAGGGTATGTCTCCGCAGAAACCCGAATCGATCGAATAAACCGCGCCATCGATGTGCTGGTGCGCCACGCAAGTCGTATTAGCGACGCGATCAACAAGGATTTTGTCTGCAGGCCTGACCAGATTAATCTGATGACCGATGTTGCGGCGTCAATTGGTTCGATGAAACATTGCCGCAAACACCTTAAAAAGTGGATGAAGAGTGAGAAGCGTCCCTCCACTTTCCCCCTGGGGCTACTCGGCGGCCGTTCGCATATCCAGTACCAGCCCAAGGGCGTAGTGGGTATTGTGGCGCCCTGGAATTTTCCCGTATCAATGGTATTCCAGCCACTCGCTGGCATTCTCGCAGCGGGCAATCGCGCGATGATCAAACCATCAGAGTTCACACCCGAGACGTCCAAGGTCATTGAAGAGATCATTGCCGAAGCGTTTGACCCCACAGAAGTCACAACGTTTTGCGGCGGTCCGGAGGTAGGTCAAGCGTTCACCTCCCTTCCCTTCGATCACATGATTTTCACTGGCGCGACCAACATTGCCAGGCACGTGCTTACGGCAGCGGCGCGCAATCTGGTGCCCGTGACGCTGGAGTTAGGGGGTAAATCTCCTGTGGTGATTTCACGCTCAGCCAATCTGGAGCAAGCAGTATCGCGGATCATGGTGGGCAAAACCCTCAATGCGGGCCAAATCTGTCTGGCGCCAGACTACCTTCTGGTGCCCGAGGAACAGCTTGAGGAGGTCATTAGGTTGGCGACTCAAGCAGTGGCCGACATGTACACCAGCCTGCGTGACAACGACCAATACACCGCGGTCATTAACGAGCGCCATCACAAGCGCTTGAGCAGCTATCTTGAAGATGCTGAAAAACGCGGCTGTCGCATTATTCCGCTCAACCCGGCAAACGAAGATTTCAGTACCGGAACCGGCAAGATCCCACCGACGCTGATTGTGTCACCCGAGACTGATGCCCTGTGTATGGAAGAGGAAATCTTCGGGCCCCTCTTGCCGATTCGCACTTACAGAGATTTCGGCGAGACGATCGATCACATCAATGCAAATCCGCGCCCACTGGCGGCCTACTATTTCGGCACCGACAAGGGCGAGGAGGAGACCTTTTTGCATCGCACCACATCAGGCGGCGTCTGCATCAACGATGTCATCTTCCACATCATGCAGGAAGATATGCCCTTTGGCGGCATAGGCCCCTCGGGCATGGGGTCCTATCACGGTGTAGAGGGATTCAAAACCTTTAGCCATGCTAAATCGGTTTACAGCCAAAGCCTGCGATTCAATGTAGCGAAGCTCGGCGGAATCCTGCCGCCCTACGGCAAGGCCACCGACGGCGCTATAAAGCAGCAAATAAAGAGCTAGATCGTGACTCTCCCCCATGTTGGGGAGCCAAAAAAACCCCGCAGTGCGGGGTTTTTTTATATCTGGTTGGCTTAGCGTTACTTAAGGATATAAGCCTGCACGACCAAGTCCCGCGTCAGCGGATTGAACTTGATCACGTCGAGATTCATCTGGCCATTGGTGATGTTAACCACATTTCGCATCACGACCACGCCATCCACCAGCTCCCAAAAGCCCTGAAAGCGACCCGAGGCATAGCCCTCGGGCGTAAACCCTCTGCCCTGGCCATCGACTGTTCCGCCATTGCGCGCGCTGTTATAGCTCAAGAGGTAGGTCACATAGACTTTCCCGTAGCCTTCCATATCACCCTCTGCGCTGACTGAGGTGACCTCCTGGCCCAGTTCAACGGAAGTGACATTCATGAAGGTGTCGGGTTGACGCTTTTCCAGCGCCAAGTCGCCATGACCATCACTTAAAGCCAGCGGTGCCACAAACATCAAACAAAACAAAAACCACTTTTTCATCTTCATCCCCTTGCGGTAACAAATTAATTTAACCTGACTAAATCGGCGTTCCCTGCCACTTACCTAGACTCCAAGGCATCACCATACTCCAGCCCTATAAAAACACTAGCGTGGGAAGGGCCATTGCGACCTCTCAGTGCGCAATAGACGGAGAGCAAAAACCCGCTCTGCATCCTACCCAAACTGTCAGACCACATTTGCCGGTGACTGCACGCTCCTGAACCTGTGGCGGTTATCCAGTAAGATCGACCCATGAAGCGTCTTTTTGCGTCAGGTATTGGTTCTGTGATGATCCTTCGATCGATCGCTGTGTGGGCGCTGCCACTGCTGATTGCCTGCACGCCGGCTTGGCAAAAACCGATGTCGGCGGACGCCGTCGACATCCTAAGTGACAGCAAAACCGTGACTCGCAATGGCGTCACCGTCACGGTGGCCGTGCCCTCGGCCGAGCAAACGCTGCAGCTCTTTGGCACCGATCTCTACAAATCTCGAGTGCAACCCGTTTGGGTACGGGTCGAAAATACGACGGCGCAGGATCTGACACTGATTCGCAATGCGATCGACGACGCCTATGTCTCACCGGCGGAGGCAGCCTATTTGCGACACGCCGGATCAGCTGAAACCAAGCGCGCCATGGACATCTTCTTTCAGGAAAGCGAGTTTAAAAACCCGATCAAGTCGGATACCACGGTGGCCGGTTATGTTTTCACCAATCTCGAGGAGGGTTTTAAAAACGTCAATGTCGACTTATTGGGAGATGACCTGCTCATCAATGTTGCACTCGCCGTCAAAATACCCGGGCTCAACACAGACGTGGAATATGTAGACCTAGACGGACTCTATTCCAGCATTGAGAACATCGAGGACGTAGCTGACTTTCAGTCTCGCCTGCGCAACGAACCCTGCTGCACCACTAACAAGCAGAATACTGATGAGGGTGACCCGCTCAACGTCGTGCTTGTCGGGTCTCGTGACGCTATCTTTACGGCGTTAATCAGGCGAGGCTGGCACTCGACCGAAGTGAATCACATGAAGTCGGCAATAAAGACAACGCGCTCTTTTCTATTTGGTAGTCAATACCTCTATTCGCCCATCAGTCCCCTCTACCTCTACGGCCGCTCTCAGGACATTGGTCTGCAGAAAGCGCGCCAATCGATTAGACGCCGAAACCATATGCGGCTATGGCGCGCACCCTATGACTTTCAGGGCAATGAAGTTTACGTGGGCCAAATAAGCCGAGATATTGGGGTTAAACTTAATAAACGCACCCTAACGACCCATGCGATCGACCCCTACGTCGATCACACACGCGACAGCCTGGCCGGCGACCTAGCCTACTCACAAAGCCTCTCGGGTGTCGCCTACGTGTCTGGGTCGCAACGCTCAACCCAAGAGCAACCGTTCTACAACCTAACCCCAGACCCCTACTTCTCCGATGGCTATCGCGCTGTTTTTTTCTTCACGGAGACGCCCGTATCGCTCACTGAAATCGACCAACTGAAATGGTTGCCCCAATGGCATCCCTCGCTTCAACCCGACACTTCAGGGCAAGACTGATGACCAACGCCAATGCATCGTTACCTCGCAATAGCGCCCGAGGCTTCACGAAGGGCGTCGTGTTGTTTGCGCTGGTAGTACTCGTCGCTGCCTGCTCGAGTCAGCCACAGGTGCCCTTCTCACAAACACTCGAACCGATCTCCTTCGAGCCTGGCAATATCTATAACGTCACCGACGGACGAGCGCGATTCCGGGAGATTTTTTGTGCTGCAAACGAGGACCATGGAGAATCGTTACCGGATTATCGGCCCTGTGAGGACGCCTTGGTGCGTTTTGAGGATGAGCCGCAGCCAACCGGTGAACCTGTCGATCTGGGGGCATCTTCAGCCGGGCTGTTGGCGAAGATGGTGCCCGGTTTGGCCTATTCTTGCATCAAGGCGTGGCTGCATCATGACAACTCGGCCCCCAACCACGTGGCAACGCTCGGCTATGAGACCGGTTTTATTCAGGTAGAAGGCATTGCCAGCTCAGAGACCAATGCGACGCTCATCGCCGACTATGTAGCCAGCCTCGGACCCGAGCACAGCGATCAGCCCCTCATCCTCGTTGGGTATTCCAAAGGGGTCCCTGATATTTTTGCGTTCCTTACCGCCTACCCGGAACTCACTAAAAGGGTCGCAGCGGTGGTGTCATATGCCGGCGCGGTGTGGGGGTCACCACTCGCCGACACGGCAGATGAAAAACAGCTTAAGTGGTTGACCCACATTCCGGGCGCCGAGTGTGAAAAAAAGGACTCCAAGGCTCTCGAGACCCTCAGCCCAGCTAACCGTGTGGCGTGGTTCGCTGAAAACACCCTGCCAGCGCACATCCGATACTACTCAGTGATCGCGTTTCCTGACCCCGAGAATATCTCCAACGGCTTGCAGCGGTTTCATCGCCAACTGGGGGAATTGAAGGATGCGCGCAACGACTCTCAGGTGGTGTTCTATGATCAAGTCATACCCGGCTCCACGGTCCTGGGGTTTTTCAATGCCGATCACTGGGCCATGTCGGTGCCGATCGCGCGGCAACATGCGATTACGCAAGCCGTCTTCGCAGACCAAAACGATTTTCCGCGCGAAATCGCACTGGAGGCCATCCTGCGCTACATTGAGGAAGATCTGGCCAAGGTCGCGAGGGACCCTGACGGCTCCTAGACCGCCTGAAGGTGCTACGCCGGCTTAACGGCTCGCCAGCCCAGCCACAATCTTGGGTGGGTTCAGAGGTAAATCTCTGAAGCGCACGCCTGTGGACTGATACACCGCCTCGGCGATAGCCGGCATGGGTGGCACAATCGGCACCTCTCCCACGCCCTTGACACCAAATGGGTGTAACGGATTGGGTATCTCGACAATGACCGTATCGATATAGGGCAGATCCGATGCAACCGGAATGCGGTAATCGAGGAAACCAGGGTTGTCGAGCACACCGTCGGAGTTATAGAGATATTCCTCATTCAACGCCCATCCAATGCCCTGCACCGCGCCGCCCTGCATTTGACCCTCGACATAATCGGGGTGAATCGCTTTGCCCGCATCCTGAATAGTGGTGTAACGCGTAATGGTGGTTCGCCCGGTTTCTTTATCGACCTCGGCATCACAGATATGTACTGCGAAACCGGGTGACGTGCTCGTGGCGGTTAATGAGCTCGAAAAAGTCAGGGGCCCGCCCATGCCGCCAGCCCGCTCAGCCAGTTCCTCGAAGGTTAGGGTGTGCTCGCCGTAATGAGCGGCGCCTTGACTCCAGGTCACCACGCCCGACTCTACCCCCCATTGCGCCGCGGCACGGCGACACATCTCGGCGACGCAGGACTCTGCGGCCTGAATAACTGCCTGACCGGTGGCCAATGTGGTGCGGCTCCCGCCGGTGACGTCGGTATGGCCCACCGAGTCAGTAGCCACCACCTGAGGGTGAACGTGATCAAAGGGAATGCCGAGTACTTCGGCTGCCATAAGCGCCATAGAAGCGCGGGAGCCTCCGATATCAGGACTGCCCGTGAGCACGGCCACGTGACCGTCTGAGCTTACGTTGATAGTGGCACTGGACTGCATACCGGCGTTTATCCAGTAACCCATGGCCACACCGCGCCCCGCGCCCTCGGCCACGGCCGACCGGTAGTGCTCGTGGTTTCGCGCAGCCTCGAGACACTCTCGCAGACCAATACGCTTGTAGGGCGCCCCCATCATGTTGGCGTCGCCCTCTTCCACAGCGTTCAACAGGCGGAACTCCAGCGGATCCATCCCCAATTCGGCAGCGAGCTCGGTGATGGCGAGTTCAAATCCCAATGTGACCTGCGGAATACTGGGCGCGCGGTAAGCATGAATTTTGGGTTTGTTGGTGTAAACCGAGCGACCCGTGGAACGCGCGTCGCTCAGCTTGTAACACGCCGTGGCCATAAAGGCGGGGATCCCAGCGGGATTCCCGTTATAAGCCCCTGAATCCATCAGACACTCAACGTCGGCGGCCACCAACTTGCCGTCGCGGGTCGCACCCAGTTTGACTCTCGTCTGGGCGCCCGGCGCCGGTCCCGTGGCGCGGAACACATCACCGCGGTCCATGACCATCTTCACCGGGCGGCCCGCTTTTTGTGCAAGCACCACGGCGAGGGGCTCTAGATAGACGGTGGTTTTGCCGCCAAAGCCGCCGCCAATTTCAGACGCCGTCACTTTGATTTTGCCCAAATCGATGCCAGTCACGGCGGAGGTGTAGTGGCGCACGGTAAAATGCCCCTGAGTGCAGCACCACAGGTCTACTCGACCTGCCGCATCGACTCGCGCCACACAGGCGTGGGGTTCGATGTAGCCTTGGTGGCACATAGGCACCGAATAGGTCTGCTCGATTACCACATCAGCTTTTTCAAACGCCGCATCGG
>JAYPXQ010000053.1:0-15186 GCA_038135595.1 Halieaceae bacterium | reverse complement strand
GCGGTCTGCGCGATATTCCCTCCCTGATCGCCAACCTGGGTGACGCACCCCAGAATGACTTCGCACACGGCCTCAGGGGCGTTGGGTGCCCGATTTGCCAATGCATCAAACAGCCCTTTGAGCAGCACGACGGGCTTGACCTCATGAAGCCGGCCCTTGTCGTTGCCTTTCCCCCTGGGTGTTCGAATGGCGTCTAGCAGGTAGGCTTGCATGGTCTTATAGCTCCTTGGGCGCTACGCCCCAGCGTTTCTTCGACGGGCCTGGGCGTTTCGAATGTCTTCGCCATTGCCCCAGTAGGCGTGCGAGCCGCCAGGAACGCGTTGTGGCAGGGGGATTCGAGTGATGGGGCCGTCGCCAACGGTCTGGGCCTGCCAAATATAAATTTCGGCCGAAGCGCCATCGCTCACGTAGGAAATGAGATAACCATCGTCTTCGCTCTGACTGCCAAGCCGAGGCGAGAAAACGGGTTGGCCCATGTATTTCCCCTTGGGCAGCTCATAGCGGTCTATTTCTCGTCGTTGCTGCAAGTCAAATTTTTGGATGCCACTCATCAGGAAGTAGGGAATCTCTGCGGCCATTGTGTTGTAGGCGTAGCGGTTCTTGATGCCTAAATAGCGACTGTTGATCGTGGGCATCTCCAAGCATTGCTGGTCAATGATGCGCTCGCTGGACTGCCCGGTTCTAAGATTGAATCGATATTCGGTGAGCCTAGGCTGGTTGAACTGAAACGACAGAAAATAGTTCTGAACTCGCGCGCTCGGTGTTTCCCGCGGTATATCGGGTATGGGTGTTAGCTGTTTAAAGCCAAACGCGACAATTTCATCGCCGTCTTCCCAGGCATTGACTGTGTGCAGCATGTAGGTGGGTTCGCACTCAAACCAGCGAATATCTGAACCCGAGCCGTAGCGCGGGATGACCCCAAAGCGGCTGGGCATGTCAGGATTGAATTTTAATTTCTTTTTTCCGATTGCGAGAAGATCCGGATCCCAGTAAAGGGGCAGGTCGTGCAGTAGGGTGTAGTGCTCAGTGATCCAGCTATCGTGTGGCAGACGCGGGCCCGGCAGCTCGATGTTGGTTACAGATGACAATTGGTTGTCACGATCGACTACCCCGTATTCCATATAGGGCTCTGAATTAAAGCTGTAATTGAAGAAAATCAATTCCCCTGTTCGTTCATCGGCCTTCGAGTGTGCCGAGACCCCTCTTGACCAAGTGCCGCCGAAGTCATCTGGCCCCAGTGTTCTGAAATCGTCAGGATCGAGGCGATACGGATGCCCACAACGTGAGAACAGTGTTTTGAATTCGCCGTTGTGGAGTAATACGTCGGTGCCTGAGCTGTTCTTGAGCCCTTCCTCTGCGGCAAAACCATCCCTCAATCCCGGATACAAACCCTCGCCCGCATTCATTTCAGCCAGCAAGCCCTCGGTCATAACCATACGGTTGCGAAAGGTTGCCTTGCCGTCGCTGAAAGTGGTGGCGTGGACCATGCCGTCGCCGTCAAACCAGTGATAGCGCCCGCTTCTGGGTTGGTAGATAGGGTTGTGTCCATTGCGCACGTAGACGCCGTCTATATCTCTGGGGATATCGCCCACGCTGTCGAGATCCACGGCGGTAATTTCTTTGTCGACGGGGCGAAAAGCCTCGTGATGCAGATAATCATTGTCGGCTTCGTGGGCACTCAACTGCCACTCCCTGTCGATAGTGATCTTCGTCATCCAAAAATCCTCGTTGCCTGCCACAGCCAGAGCGGACCAAAATATATATACTACACATACGATAGTTAAAATACGAGACTCAATATGGGCCGCAGTCGTGCTCAGAGCTCGGTCGGCGCGGCTTTGGATATTGTCGCTGACCAATGGACCCTGTTGATCATAAGGGACCTGTTTGCCGGGGTGTCAACCTGGAAGGGCCTCTCGGACTCGTTGGTCATTTCGCCCGCGACATTGAAGCGACGCCTTGACTTACTGATCGCTGCCGGTTGCGTTACGCGAAATCAGGAGGCAGGTAAAAAGCAGGTACGTTACAAGCTGACGGAAAAGGGATTTGAGCTTTTTCCCTTTCTTATGGCGGCTCGGGAATGGCAGTTGCGTTGGGACGCCCGTCCTGAGGCGCGTGTGACCAATTGGCACCATAGCTGCGGTCAGGCGCTACGCTGCACTCCGTTTTGTCGCAGCTGTGGCGAGGCGGTGCGTAGCGGTGAGGTCGTGCTTGACGACAAGGCTTTGCCCGGTAACGATGCGGTTATCCCCGCGCGGCGCTATCGTTATGTGCCCGCCAAACCAGAACAAGGTAATTCAACTCGTGCGGCGCAGCGCCCCAAGGTTGTTGATGTCTTGGGCGAATCGCGCACCACTGCGGTCATGGCGGCCCTTCTGCGCGGGATCCATCGCTTCGATGCGATTCAGCAATTCACGGGCCTGCCGCCTGCCACAGTGTCCAGCCGCCTGCGCCGTATCCAGCTGCTCGGTCTTGGACATACGCGACTGTATCAGGAGAATCCGGACCGGGCGTTGTACCAGCCCAGCGCGGCAGGTCGCGACCTGCTTTCGCTTTCATTGCAGCTTATGCAGTGGGGTAACAAATGGTTGGCTGGTTCGATTCAGGTGCGCACCCAGGCTATCCATCGGCCGTGTGGGCAGCCGTTGGAAAGTGTCATGCGCTGTGAGCATTGCCATACCGAGGTTACTTACGACAGTGTGACCAATAGGTCATAAGGGTTAAGTTTGCGCATCGGTGGCGCTTTACTTTTTCAAAATAATTGCTCTACACTCAAAGTCCCTACACTAATAATAGTATAAATCATGCTAGGAGAAGGTAGGTTTCATTGTTAGTTGCCGAGGCTCAGTCTGCCGCGGGAGCAACGTCGGGTTCGCGTCCCACGCTGGCAGCCATTCTTTTTATGCTGGCCTATCTGGTGTCATTCCTTGACCGACAGATTCTTGTTTTGATGATCGAGCCCATCCAGCGCGATCTGAATCTTACCGATACCGCCTTCAGCCTACTGCATGGCACCGCGTTTGCGCTGTTTTACACCCTCGTAGGCCTGTTTATGGGGCGCATGGTGGATAACTACAGCCGCATTCGTGTGATCGGCTGGTCGATTGCACTCTGGAGTCTAGCGACCGCCTTTTGTGGGCTGGCCCGAAACTTCGCGACCCTGTTTCTGGCGCGGATGACGGTTGGCATTGGCGAGGCGGGCCTGACCCCGGGTGTGTTCTCCGCCATGTCTGACTTATTTCGCCCGAAGGAGCGTGCCCGTGCGTTTGGCATTTATGCCACGGGTATCTATTTTGGTACCGGGGCTGCATTTTTGGTGGGGGGAAAGCTTGTTGAGTGGTTAGAGCAAATCCCGCCCTTTGAGCTGCCCATTCTGGGGAATTTTTTCAGTTGGCAGCTCGCCTTTTTCATAGTCGGTCTGCCCGGCCTTGTTCTGGCGCTGGCTATTGTATTGCTGATACCCGAACCGGTTCGCGGACAAATGGACGGCCGGGGGGATGCCGGCGCTGACAATGAACAGCGGACGGGTTTCGCTGCTTTCGCCCGACATTACCGCCGTAGCTGGCGGCCCTACGTAGGTCATAACCTGGGCTTTGGCCTACACATGCTGTGCGCCTATGCGTTGATTTCTTGGGTGCCGGTGATCTTTCTGCGCAACCACGGTTGGGGTATAGGGGAAATCGGTTTGACCATGGGGTGTTTGTTGATCACCTGCGGCCCCATTGGCGCGTTGCTCGGCGGCTTTCTGGCGCGTTATCTGACCGGCAAGGGGATACAGGCGAGTGACGTTAAACTGGGGGCGCTCGCCTGCCTCGGCTTGGGGGCGACCGGTTTATGGGCGACTCGAGCCGCGGTGCCGGAGCTGGCGCTAATTGGCGTCGGCGGCGCCATTTTTTTTATGGCGCTTCCGGGAGGCCTGAACGCCTCATCGCTACAGACCATAACCCCAGTGCAATTTCGGGGTCAGGCCGGTGCTCTCTTTCTTCTGGTCGGGAATGTGCTGGGCTTGGGAATCGGCCCCCTTGCGGTAGCGTTGATAACCGACTACGCCTTTGCAGACCAGCAAAGTGTCGGCCAATCCCTCCAGGTGGTTCTAATCCTTGCCCTACCGGCAGCTGCGTTCGTGCTCTGGCGGGTGCGCCACTATTTTCGTTTGGAGGTCGCGTGATGATGGCCTCAGATCAAGCGTCAATTGAGCGCTATACAGGACTCGGTTGGTGGGGTACTGATACCCTTGATGCGCATTTTTTGCGTAACGTGCAAGCACACCCAGATCGTTTGGCGATTACAGACCCGCCAGACCGTCGGGCATTGATAGGTACCGAGCCACAGTCACTGACTTACAGCGAATTAAATGATCGCGTCAATGCTCAGGTAGCGGCACTGCACGAGGCAGGTGTCCGGCGTGAACATATTGTTGTCTTTCAGCTTCCCAACATCCATGAAATTGCGGTCATATTATTGGCCTGTTCTCGCATGGGCGCTATTGCGAGTCCGGTCGTGATGCAGTACGGCAGGGCCGAGCTCAGCGAGATTTTTTCTCAGCTTAATCCAGCGGCCTACATCACGGTACAGCGATTCAAAAACCGGGACATGGCAGCGTCTTTTAGATCCCTGTGCGATGAACACAACGTTACCCTTCTTGACCTTGATGCCCAATTTAAAGATGGCGCGAGCCTTGCGAAATCGTCTGGTGACGAGAATTGGTCAGCAACCGCATCCAACGAGGTCCTGACAATTTGCTGGACGTCGGGCACGGAGGGGCAGGCGAAAGGCGTGCTTCGTAGTCATAATCTCTGGCTGTCAATCGGTCGAATGGTGGGCTGGGGTGCGCGCCTTCGCGACGGCGACGTTATTCTCAACGTCCGTCCGATGGTCAACATGGCGGCAATTGGTGGTGGCTTTTACTCCTGGCTCCTGGCAGCCGGTACGCTGGTGCTGCAGCATCCGCTGGATATGGTGCTGGTGGTCGATCAGATTCGTGAGCGCCGGGTGACAATCACTTTTATGCCCCCAGCATTTATTGTGGCTCTCCTCAAGGATCCCGCGCTTCGCTCGCGCGCTGACCTGTCCTCGCTGCGCATCATGGGGTCGGGATCCGCCGCTCTTCCAGAGTGGGCAACCTTCGAAATGGCGGCGGAGTTTGGTGTTGAAATAGTCAACTTCTTTGGCTCCAACGAGGGCGTCACGCTGCAGAGCACGACGGCTACCGTGCCGGATACACGGCTTCGTGCCACCCATTTCGCGCGGGTGGGGCGAGCAGATATCGCTTGGCCTGACTTCGAATATGCGACGCAATTGGAAACAAAGCTGGTTGATACGGAAACTCAGGAAGAGATAACCGAGCCCGGGCGGGCTGGGGAACTGCTGATCAAGGGCAGCACCATCTTCTCTTACTACTTTGGATCGCCCGAGCTTACCAGCGCGGCCTTTGATGATGCGGGGTTTTACCGCTCTGGTGACCTGTTTGAGATCGAGGGCGACGGAAACTCACTCTGTTACTATAAATTTGTGGGTCGGTGTCGAGAGTTGATAATCCGCGGCGGCTTCAATATTGCCCCTGCTGAGATTGACAACCTGCTATCGGATCACCCTGGGATTAGTGAGGTGGCGGCATTCGGCGTATTAGATGAGCGGCTGGGAGAGCGAGTCGGTGTGGCTTTTGTGCCGAGAGGGGCCGCGAAGATTACCCTTGAGGATGTGGTGCGGCACTTGAAAAGCAAGCACATAGCCACGTTTAAGCTCCCTGAAGGTGTGGTGGCGGTAGAGAGCCTGCCCCGTAACCCGATGCAGAAAGTATTGAGGCAGGCGTTAAGTGCAAGGTACGCACTGGTACCCGGCAGTGCTGTCTTGCAGGAGGTCACATCCTAATGAACCATCCTAATGTCTATGGCGCCCAACGATTACCGGACCATAGCGTCACAGGTCATGGGGCAACATCAATATTTCTACTGCACGGTGCCTTTGGTGCAAAGGAATATTGGCTGCGACAGACCGAGGCCTTGGTTGCAGCAGGCTATCGAGTGATCGCATGGGACGCCCCGGGGTACGGCCTGAGCCCAATGCCAGAGGACTTCAGCATTGAATCTGCGGCGCGAGCATGCGTTGCCCTTGTCGAAGCCCGTGGCACGGACACCAATATTCTGTTGGGCCACTCCATGGGGGGCATGATCGCCCAACGCTGCTTCGATTACTGCCCAGAGCGTGTCCACGGTTTAATTCTGTCATCGACCAGCGCCGCCTTTGGCGGCCGTGGTGGCGAATGGCAGAAAAAATTTGTAGCCGACCGCGTCGCGCCTCTCGATGCAGGAAAGTCGATTCCGGAGTACGCCCCGCTCATGCTCAAAAACATGTTTGGACCGGGCTCGGCGAACTCAAATACAGACTTGGTGGTTCAGGTCATATCCCGAATGCGCGAAGAAACATTTCGTGCGGCTATCGAGGCGGTCACCCATTACGAGGGCCGCGATGTGCTGCCTAAGATGAATATCCCTGTGCTGTGTGTGGCAGGGGAGCATGACCTGAGTGCTGCACCACCTGCGGTCATGGAGAAAATGGCCAGTAAGATTCAGTCTTCCGAGTTTGTTTGCATGCCAGGAGTTGGCCACTTTGGCTGGGCGGAAGATCCTGAGATTTACAACAAACACATGCTTCAATTCTTAACCAAAAACTTTAATTAGTAACCTATGAAAACTACAGGAAGGGGGTTTTCCCATGCGCGATAAGCAAAATACGAATCATTCAGCTGTGGTTGCCGGGGCCGGATTTGTTTTGTCTGCACTGGCAGTTGCCGTACCACAGGTAGCGTTTTCTCAGTCCTCTGCACTTGAGGAAGTCATCGTCACGGCGGAACGGCGAGCGCAGGACGCGCAGGACGTGCCGATCGCACTTACGATCATCGGAGGCAGCGAGATTTCCCCTTCTGGCATTTCAAGTATTTCGGATGTGGCGCTGAAAACGCCAAACCTCACTTTCACCCAATTTAACATTGGTGAACCCCAGTTGTTTCTGCGAGGGCTGGGCACCACCATCGACTCGGCAGGGGCCGACCCAACCGTCAGCGTTTTTATTGACGATGTCTATGTCGGTCGATCAGCGGGAGCGACCAGCGACCTCTATGATCTTGAGCGTATTGAGGTCCTGCGGGGCCCCCAGGGAACCCTTTATGGCCGTAATGTGACGGGGGGTGCTATTAGCATCGTCACAAAAAGGCCTTCTAACGAGTTCGAAGCTAAACTCGGTGTCACTGTGGGCAATTACGGCCTGACTGTGTTGCGTGGCTTGGTCGACGGTCCGATAGGGGACAATCTGGCGGGCAACTTAAGCTTCAGCAAGCGCGACCGGGACGGCTACGCCTACAGTAATCGCAGTGGTCAGGAGCTGGATGATGCGGATAACTTTAGTCTGCGCGGCAAGCTGCTCTGGGATATCTCCGATAATACTGAGTTGTTACTGGGCTTTGACTACTCAACAGATGATAACAATGGGCAATGCCGTAACCTGACCAAGCTGGATAATCCGGCCGGGGACCATAATGCGGGTGGTGTGTTTGTTCCGGTGCTAAAGCAAATCAAAGCCGATACCAACAGCGAGGATCCACGGACCTGTGCCATGACAATCGAGCAATATGCGGAACGCGATGTGTTTGGGTTGTCGGCCAGGTTGCAAATGGAGTTTACCAATGATCTATCGCTCACCTCGATTACCGCTTACCGGGAGCTGGAGTACTCCTGGCTACAGGAGTTGGGTGGCTTGGATTCACCACCCAACCTCCTCAGTGTGGAGGACAATGAGGGGGATGACGCCGATCAGATCTCTCAGGAGTTCAGGTTGACTAAAGACGGTGATCGACTCTTCTGGGTCGCAGGGGCCTATTACTTCAAAGAGAACGTGGATCGCTTTGCCAACGTTCCGATTTTCTTTGGTCCCGAATCTCCAGTAGCCCCGGGCGCACTGTTGGACCGCTCCTGGCTACAGAGCGCGACCAATACCAGTATGGCGCTTTTTGGGCAGGTCGTTTGGTCTATGACGGACGCGCTGGCCTTGACGCTGGGTGGTCGTCATACCTGGGATGAGAAGGAAATGGATAACGCCTATTACTCATCACCGGGGAATGAAGTTTATAACTTTAAAGGTCTCGAGGAGAGCTGGGACGAATTTACGCCAAGAGTTACGGTTGACTGGCAGGTTACGGATGATCATATGCTCTTTGCGACCTGGTCCAAGGGCTACAAAAGCGGTGTCTTTATCTCACAAAACACCACGGCGGCACTGGCAGAAACCCCCTTGGAGCCCGAGGAGGCTACCAATATGGAGATTGGTGCAAAAACCCGTTGGTTCGATAATCGGCTGCAATTCAACCTGGTGTACTTCGACCTTGAAAACGAGAACCAGCAATTGTTCCGGCTGGAAAACTTCACACTGGTATCGGAGAACTTTGGTACGGAGTCTAGTGGTATCGAGCTTGACTTCATTGCGGCGCTGGGGAAAAACCTGACTCTTTCCGGTATGTATGCGTCGCTTGATGCAGAGATTGTGGGTGGTCAGTTTGCGGGTAATGTTGCGCCCCGATCGCCAGACTATAAGTACTCGGTGGCCCTCAACTACAACGCCGCGCTGGGCAATGGGGCTATTCTCGATTTTGATGCCAGTGTGTCCTACTCGGATAACTGGTATATGGAAGCGACCAACCAAGGCGTGTCCTATATGGATGACTATTCCATCGTTGACGCGAGTGTGCGTTATACCTCCAGCGGAGGTAATTGGGAGGTCACGCTATGGGGCAAGAATCTGAGCGATGAGTTGGTTACCTCGCACTCTATCGTGAGTAGCTTTGGAGGCTCAGTCGAGCTATTTGCTCCGCCACGCACTTATGGCGTTACAGCAAACTACTTCTTCGATTAAGAGGGTAAAACTGAAGGGGGCGAAAGCCCCCACCTCTAAGACGAATCAGAGAGAGTTGTATGGTGCTTGACCCGACAAGATTAGGCCCCCCATCAGGGGCCTATGTGGCGGTGGTCGGGGGCTGCGGTGGCATGGGTAGGGCGCTCGTCGATGCACTCATTCAAACGCAGGTTCATGTTGCTGTTCTTGACCTTCCCTCGTCTGTTGAGCAGCACCCACCTCCTCCTGAAGTGCTGGTGCTACCCATGGATGGCGGCAACGAGGCACAGGTGGCGGAAGCCTTTGCGACTTTGGCGACGCAATGGCCGCGGCTGGATGGTCTGGCAAATCTTGCGGGATATTTTAAAGGCCTGTCTCCGCTCGGTGACCTTGATGTTTCGGTTTTTGATGACATCATTGCGGGTAATCTCCGAAGTCATTTCCTATGTGCCAAAGCGGCAATGCCATTACTCCGGCAGTCCGGGCAGGGTGCGATGGTCTGTGTGGCGTCTACTCAGGCGATAGATGTGATTCCCAATTACACACACTATGCTGCGGCAAAAGCGGGTGTGGTGGCTATGGTTAAGGGCATGGCGCGCGAGAATGCGCCCCACATTCGCTGCAACGCACTGGCTCCGGGATTGACCGACACGCCCTTTCTTCTGGGTGGCACAGGCAGGGAGCAAATTTTCGAGGGAATTGACCCCTCGCGCTATGCGCCAAAGGTGCCCATGAAACGCATGGCCTCGGCTTCTGATATGACGGGCCCAATCCTGTTCTTATTGGGGCCTGCCTCGGGTTTTATCAACGGCGAAACCCTGATCGTTGATGGCGGGGTCTACGTACAGTAACCATATTGGAAAATGGACGTGCGCGAAACCGTGGAGTGCCTATGTCAGTTTCTCGGAACCGTAAGTGTTTACACTGAGCCTTTCGCGTCGCTGAGGCTCAGATCCTGAAGAGCATCAAGGCGGCAACCAGCACCATCAATCCTGCCGCGACCTTATTCAAGTTAGTGAGGCGCCGCTCGGTGGTGAGGAATCGCCTGAGACCGCTCCCGCCCGTGGCGTAGAGCGTCATGGACAGAAACTCCGAGGGCAGCATCACGCCTAAAAATGCAGCTAATTGTTGCGGTGTTGAATAGTCGACGGACATAAAGCCCGGTAAAAGCGCAATCATGAAGCCCCAGCCCTTGGGGTTCATCACTGCCGTCACGTATCCCAGGATGAGCAACGCGCCGGCCGATAAATGTGGTCGATTTTCATTGCCCGTGAAGAGGGCGGGTTGCGTCCACAATCGACAAGCAGTCCACAACAGGTAGCTGCCCCCAATTAATGCGAGGGCGGTGAAATAGATTGCTGAGAGCGATTGGATCCAGGCCAGAAGGAGCACGCAGGAAATGACCACCGTTGCGACCCCGGCGAGTTCCCCCCACATCATCCACAGCGTCTGGCGGTAACCTTGAGATAACCCGAGGCTGAAGGCCAAGGTCATACACATACCCGGGGTCAGTGAGATAGCCGCAATTGTCGGGATGAAAACCCAAAGAAGCTCGGGATCCATAACAGCAATACCTTGTGCGAGAGAGGGGCCCGATCGTCGTCTCAGAGTACCGCTAATAAAGCCGCCAGAGCGACCAGCTGTATGAGATTAATCACCACCGAGATTCGATGCCATCGCGCGAAATGTACTCCTGCCAATGCGTCGCCCGCCAGCTCTTTGTCGCGGAGTTGATTGATTTTAGGCACGAGGCTTTGCCGCACCCACAAAGCCGAGATCGCTACTGACAAGCACACCCCGGCGGCTGAGGGTTCAGTCGGTAACAGCAATACGCCCGCCGCGGCGGAACCCAGTATGAGAGCGGCGTAATAGCGCGGGAAGAGCCGGCGTAAAAACAGGCCTGCCTGCTCTGCCGGCAACGCTTGAAAAACGGTAGGCGCGACCGCGCCGGCAAAAAAAAGCATGGCCCCCAATGTGGCCGCAAGGCTAAAAATACCTATGGTTGCCATCTCGTCGATCTCACTTCGAGCGCATTTTGTATTGGGTCTTGCAGTAGCCCCGAGACACTGAGGGATCTCGCAGGGCGTGGTGTTTAGTAGCGCGGCCTGAGACCCGCTGGCGCCAGTTGCGAAACGCACGGGCCTTAAGCGATGCCCGCATAAGTGCAATGACCTTCGCCTCTGACAATCCGTAAAGCGCGGCTATTGCTTCAAAGGGAGTGCGGTCCTCCCAGGCCATCTCGATAATGCGAGACTGATCCGCGGGACTCAGGGGTTTATCGGAGGCTGACATGGTTGCTGCGACCTGACATCGGTTGCCCCCACTCTAGCGAATGCGCAGGGGCTTTGCCGGCCGCGCGATCCCAAGGCCCAAGACTGATGCTGCGCTGGCGGGGGTGAGGATCTATTTTCTTGATTGACCGGCCGACGCGACCCGCCTAGGGTGGCACAACAGTTACGGTAGAGATTGCCATGCGGGTATTGCTGGCGGGAGCGACGGGTTACATCGGTCAGGCGGTGCTTAAGGAATTGGCTGCCAAGGGCCATGAGGTAATTGCACTCGCCCGCCCCGGGCACACCCTGGTTGAAGAAACCCAGGCGGTCACCGTTGTTGAGGCAGACATAACGATGGATACGGAGTGGGATAGTCAGGTGCCCCCCGTCCAGGCCGTTATGTCCTGCCTCGCGAGTCGAACGGGCGCGCCAGACGACGCGATTCGTGTTGACTTTGAGGCCAACCAAAGACTGCTAGCGCGCGCAGAGCGTGACGGAGTTGCTCACTTCGTGCTGCTCTCGGCAATCTGTGTTCAGAAGCCGGTGCTGGCTTTTCAGCAGGCGAAGTTGCAGTTTGAGTCGGCTCTTTATGATTCTCCCGTACCCGCCACGGTTATCCGGGCTACCGCGTTTTTTAGATCTTTGGTGGGTCAATTGGCGCGGGTGCAGGCGGGTAAGCCATTTCTGGTGTTCGGTTCGGGGGAAGGGACGGCGTGCAAGCCCATTTCAGATCGCGATTTGGCGCGATTCATGGTTGCCCAGCTCGACGAGCCGAGAGAGGGGACTGTGCAACGCATTATTGGTGGCCCCGGGCCTGCCATCACGCCGCTGGCTCAGGCCAAGATGCTCTGTGATGCGGCGGGCCAACCCTGTCGTCTTCGGTCTCTGCCCATCAACATGTTCACTTGGTTGCGCTGGGTCATTACACCATTGGCACTGTTTTCGCAGCGGATGGCGGAGCGTGCAGAGTTTCTGCGCATCGCCCAGTTTTATGCCTCGGAGTCGATGTTGGTCTGGGATGAGACCAAACAATGCTATGACGCCGACGCGACGCCCGAATTTGGTGAGGATACTCTGGAAGAGTTTTATCACGCTATTTGCGCCGGAGAGCGTCCGCCGCCTGATCGACGTGAGCACAGTCTGTTTTAGCGTACTACCGGTAGAGCAGGATTAACGTGGCGACGTGCTGTTCGTCGACCGGTGCCACATGTATCGGCGGTTCGTGCCACCGCTGCCTGTCACCGTTTGTGGGGGATATGCGGAGCACCTTGTCATCGCTGCGTTCGAGTTCCACATCCTGAAAGCCAACCCAAGACTGAGTCAGGGGGTACTGACATTTGTAGAAGCTCTCCTTGGCGCTAAAAAAAACCGTTGCTTCGACGCTCGCCTTCTCGGGCTCAAGTTGACCGAGGTAGTCTCGCTCGCGTGCGGTAAAGAGTGTGGGCCAGAGTTTTTTCTCCACGCGTCCGACAGACTCCAAGTCGATACCAACAGACTCGATCACCTCAGTGGTTGAGACAACAGCGGCGCACACGGTGGAGCAGTGGGTTAGGCTGCCACAACGGTCAGTTGGCCAGCGAGGAGAGCGGTCATCTCCTTTTCTTAGCGAGATGTGCGGCAGGCCGAGGGAATGCGCCAGTACCTTTACGAGATTGCGTCCGGCAATAAATTCTTGTTGTCGTGCCGCTGCGGCGTGCTCGATATCCAGCCACTCCTCCGGGTCAGGCGTGGTGTATAGCTTGTCTATCTGACCACAACCCAGCGCAACGGTCGGGCTAGCCAGATCAGGAAAAAGCGGCTGGATGCTCATCTGGTTTAACCGCTCGCGACTGAATAGCGGTGGCAAATCGGCGCCGCCGGCCGGCATCACAGGGATCAGCTGATTTCCGGGTTCGAGGTGGGTTTATCACTGGCGTTGAGTGATGGCGCGCGTTGCGAAGCCCAACTGAGAATCGCCAATGAAATGGCCAGTAACAGCACGGCTCCCGCCTCAAAAAGTAGCTTACTCGGCTCAGCTTCTTTACCCTGCAGAATGATCAGTCGCGTGATTCCCGTGATGGCGATCAGCACCGGTAAAGTGACTGGAACGCTGTGGGTCGCATAATAGGCGTATGCCATCCCGATCACTTCCAGATAGATAAAGAGCAACAGTAGGTCTGCCAGTCGGATGCGGCCGGAATCGGCAAAGTGCGCCAGTTCGAGCGCCACAGCCAGCATGGTGAGCAGACTGATAATCACCAATAAAAGCCGCTCGGCAACGCTAAAAAACCCTAGAACACCCTTGTCCAGCTTTTGTGTCGCTGCTGGATACTCGTCACCCAGATTCTGTGTGGACATTGTTTGTCTCCAAGATCCTTGGTTTTAAATATACGGCACCTACGATCAATCCGTTCACGTATTTAGCCCCACTGTTGCAGTGCGCTGCCAGGAAGGGCCTATTTATCATGTGGGAATTGTCTTTTCGGCAGCAATCCATGGGATATCAACGACCTCGGCACTACGCCAGCCGTCGCCGGCATCCAGTGAAATCGGGGTGCCCGGCGCCGACAGCGCAGTCGGTAGGTTCACCAGTGCAATGTTGTGTTCGAGTCGAGGAGAATAGGCGTAGCGCGTGACATGGCCAACCACGTCGTCCCCTGCTTTCACCGGCATAAAGTGCTGGTTGGGCACTACCGGGGCGCCGTAGAAGTTCGCGCCGACCAGACGTCGCGTCGGACCGGTTTCGGCAATGGCTTGTAAAGCGGCCTTACCGATGTAGTCATGGGGCTTGTCAATATCAAGCAAGCGCGCCATGCCAATGGTGAAAGGATCGTCGTTTAATGTGATGTCACTACAGTAGGAGAGCAACCCGCCCTCCATACTTCTCGCGAGTGAAGGACAAGCGGGTTCGATACCCCACTCGGCACCGGCTGACATGCATCGCTCCCACAGCGCAGAACCCATACGATGATCGAGAAGAATGATTTCGTAGCCGAGTTCTCCGCTCCATCCTGTGCGGCTCAGCACCACTGGAATATCGTCGAGGGTGGTGTGGGTAAAGTGGTAGTAACCCAGCTCTATCGCCAGATCACCAAAGAGCTTCTGAGCGACCTTGGGAGCAAGTGGGCCTTGTAGTTGCAGCGGTGACGCGTCGGGCTCCCTCACCGTCACATCCAAGCCACTGCGTGCGGCGACTCCCTTTGCCCATAGCAGTACATCGCCGTCGCCCGGGGAGAGCCAAAAGTGGTTTTCTGCGTGCCGGTACAAAACGGCATCATTGATGATCCCACCGTTATTGTCACAGAAGACCACGTAGCGCGCGCGGTTAACAGGACAACGATCGATATCTCTAGGGGTGAGCAGTTGCGTAAGCGCCAGCGCATCCGGTCCAGTAATTTCTACCTGGCGCTCGGCAGCCACATCCCATAGTGTCACGCCGCGCACCAGAGACCAGTACTCAGCGTTGGGGTCACCGTAGCTGGTAGGCATGAACATGTGGTTGTAAATCGTAAATGCCTTGGCGCCAGCACGGATTGTCGCGTCGTAAAAGGGCGATTTGCGCACTCTGGGACCAATGGTAATCGCGGGTGACGCCATGCTACCGACTCCTCAATAGTCAAAAATACTTCCGAGCTAGCTCGCCGGAATTCGCGAGTATGGCGTGCTTTACGAAAGCGGAGTAGCGGATTTTCGCAACGCCGATCATTCGACATTAGTGGGTTATCTGACGCGGGCCTGTGCTGGCGGGCGATCCGGCTTCACCCCATCGGAATCAGGCCGCCACCTCATAGAGAGGGGCTCCCCTGCATTCGGCACGGTTGCCAAGCTCTCCGCCTTCCTCGGATGTGGGCTCGTATTCCACCTCCTCATCAGACCGGGGATCCTGATCGAAGGCGGCCGGGGCCATGGCTGAGGTTGCGGCAATGAATGCGCCCTGTTCCTCGATGGTGACAGCGGTGCGGCCCGGTGGTTGCAAGATAATGAACACACCGGTGATAAAACTGGCCACAGCGAGAAACGCAAATAGCGCGCCGTCGCCAAGGCTACGCAT
>JAYPXQ010000052.1:8519-15241 GCA_038135595.1 Halieaceae bacterium | reverse complement strand
ATATTCTGGTGTACGGCAGATATCGGATGGATTACAGGTCACACGTACATCACCTACGGACCACTCGCGATTGGTGCAACTCAGGTGATTTTTGAGGGCGTGCCGACATATCCAGATGCCAATCGATTTTGGCAAATGATCGAAAATCATGGTGTGACAATTTTCTACACAGCACCAACCGCAATACGCTCTTTGATCAAACTAGGCGCTGACCTTCCGAAAAATCACGACTTATCTAGGTTGCGACTTTTAGGGTCTGTTGGCGAGCCCATCAATCCTGAGGCTTGGATGTGGTACTTCAATACAGTGGGCGGCGGAAAGTGTCCGATTGTAGATACCTGGTGGCAAACTGAGACAGGCGGTCACATGATCACACCGCTTCCTGGCGTGACACCACTGAAACCAGGCTCCTGCACCTTCCCTCTTCCGGGCATCATGGCTGACGTTGTGGATGAGACGGGCACGTCCGTTGAAAAGGGAAATGGTGGCATTCTTGTCATTAAGAAACCTTGGCCCTCAATGATCAGAAATATATGGGGCGATCCAGAACGCTTCAAAACAAGTTACTTCCCTCAGGATTTTGACGGCAAGTACTACCTCGCGGGTGACGGTGCCAATCGTGACAAGGATGGCTACTTTTGGATCATGGGGCGCATTGACGATGTGTTAAATGTCTCGGGCCATCGATTAGGCACCATGGAAATTGAGTCAGCACTCGTAGCACATGAGTTAGTCGCCGAGGCTGCCGTCGTCGGAAAACCACATGATGTCAAAGGCGAAGCTGTCGTCGCATTTGTGGTCCTCGCCGGTGATCGTCCGACAGGGGATGCGGCAAAAGAGATTGCGAAAACATTAAGAGACTGGGTTGGTAAAGATATCGGCCCGATTGCGAAACCAGATGAAATACGATTTGGTGACAACTTACCCAAAACACGCTCCGGAAAAATCATGCGTCGGCTGCTAAGAGCACTAGCAAAGGGTGAGGAGATCACGCAAGATGTCTCAACACTAGAAAATCCACAAATCTTAGAGCAGCTTCAGCAAACGACCTAGGGATTTTGACAAGCGGGGGCCGCTCCGGTATCGTGCGGCGCTCGCGGTAACACGACATACCCGGAGAGATGACCGAGTGGCTTAAGGTGCACGCCTGGAAAGCGTGTGTACGGTGAATGCCGTACCGAGGGTTCGAATCCCTCTCTCTCCGCCACTAATCGTTATAAGCATATGTTTTATATATACTTTAAATAATATTAGCGTATTAGGATATCCAAAATCCTATCCAAAAAACTTAGGTACAACAAGTCGTTTATCTCTCACCGAAGGACTTGGGACCCGCACTTCACTGGCTTACGTTATCTATAGGTAGCTTGGGAGATACAAAAAAGACACCACTGAGGTGCCTTATTTGTCACTAATCAAGATGTTAAAAATATGTTTCTAACTTTTTCACAAGGGACTATGTAGTTTTCTTAATATTCTCGAACGTCAGACCCTTAGTCGGTGTTTATCCGAACATTCGGAACCGGTTCTAAAGTCGGACGACTCAATTCAGGATCACCGTCTCTTAAGCACCGAAATTGCACTTCCGCATTTGCATAAGAACTACCGAAAACTCCATCTTTATGAGATGAGCCGATTGGTTGAAAATTTAAATCCTGCTCCTCACAAAAAGCATAACCTTCTTTAAATATCTCTGCTTTAACCGACGATCCTGAGGCCTGCTGTGACTTTGAAGCTGCCCTTGGCTTGAAGCTTATCCCCCGATGGTTTCAACTCGACCTCTTGCTTGTCGGTACCGGCGAGCAAGGTAATCTTGGCCGTCGCCTTGCTGACGTCGACTGGTTTTCCGTGATCGCGCACGTACAACTGAAGTACATCGGGTTTAGCCACCAATTCGTAATCCACATCCTTGATCTCGGTGACCAAGCCCCCGTGCAAGGGTTTGTCTTCATGGCCATGGTCGTGCTTGTCGGCCGCGAACACGGCCCCCGACAACATCAGAGTCAAAGCAAGGGCAGTAGAGATCAGTTTCATAAAATTTCCTTTCAAAGTACGGGTTAAAAACTCAATGCTTGTATGGCAGGGATCAGGTTTGGTGCGACGTGGTCGCATGTTGCGGATGCACTGGCTCAGCAGTGACATCCTCTTCTTGCTCGTCTGGTCGATGGGCCAGACGATAAAGAATGGGGAGTACGAGTAGCGTCAGCAGCGTCGAAGACAAGATGCCGCCGATCACCACAGTGGCCAGGGGCCGCTGAACTTCTGCGCCGGTTCCAGTGGCAATCGCCATCGGGATGAAACCCAAAGACGCCACCAAGGCCGTCATCAGCACGGGACGCAAACGGGTCAGCGCGCCGTCCCGAATCGCTGTGTCCAGAGGCATTCCCTCCTCTCGCAGGGTGCGGATGTAGGAAATCATCACAAGGCCATTGAGCACGGCGACGCCTGATAGTGCGATGAAGCCGACGGCCGCCGAGATCGACATGGGAATGTCGCGCAGCCAAAGCGCCAGGATTCCACCCGTCAACGCGAACGGAATGCCGGTAAAAACCAGCAAACCATCCTTGGCGTTACCGAACATCGCAAAGAGCAACACGAAGACCAGGAGCAGAGAGACTGGAACAACGATCTGCAGACGTTGTGTCGCTGACTGCAGGTTCTCAAAGGTGCCGCCCCAGCTCGTCCAATACCCAGGAGGGATCTTGACCTGTGCCAGTGCAGCTTCTGCGTCCGCGACGAACGAGCCCACATCTCGGCCACGGACGTTGGCACTTACAACGATGCGGCGTTTGCCATTTTCCCTGCTGACCTGATTCGGGCCGGGTGCCAGCTCGAAGCTTGCCACTTCGGCCAGTTGAATGAAGTGGGTTCGGCCTTCAGCACCGCCCGTACCCGTTGCGCGCGGCAAGGCAATAGGCAAGCGCTTCATGCCTTCCAGGTCGTTGCGTAGGGATTCGGGCAACCGAACCAGGATGTCGAATCGACGGTCGCCTTCAAACAGCGTCCCGGCCTCACGCCCTCCGATGGCCGTAGCCACGGTGTCTTGGATGTCACCCACGTTCAGACCATAGCGGGCGGCCTTCTGACGATCAATGTTCACTGTCAGCATCGGCAGTCCAGTGGTCTGCTCCACCTTGACCTCGGACGCACCCTGGATCTTCTGCAGCATTGACGATACTTCTTCAGCCGTCTTATTCAAGACGGCCATGTCGTCGCCAAAGATCTTCACCGCAACGTCACTACGGACGCCTGAGATGAGTTCGTTGAACCGCAATTGGATCGGCTGAGAGAACTCGTAGTTGTTGCCTGGGATCTTGCCCACGACCTCTTGCACCGCAGCAAGCAACTCATCACGTGACTTGCGTGGCTCAGGCCACTGCGACTGCGGCTTGAGCATGATGTATCCGTCGGAGATGTTCGGCGGCATTGGGTCAGAGGCGATCTCGGCCGTTCCCGTTCGCGCAAAAATGCGTTCGATCTCAGGGAACTTTGCTTTGAGCGTCGCTTCCAGCTGCTGTTGCATTGCTACCGACTGAGTCAGACTGGTACCAGGGATGCGCAGAGCTTGGATGGCGAAATCGCCTTCGTTCAAGCTGGGTATAAACTCACTGCCCATGCGGGTCGCGATCAAGCCACACAGCACCACCGCCACCGCGGCGGCGGTCAACACGACAGCCTTGGCCGCCATGACACGGTCCAACAATGGGGCGTACCAGCGCTTGGCTTGCATCATCAGCCAGTTTTCCTTCTCGCTGACGCGGTTGCCGATGAACAGTGCGACTGCAGCCGGGATGAAAGTCACTGACAAAATCATTGCCCCAACCAGCGCAGCAACCACGGTGAACGCCATGGGATGGAACATCTTTCCTTCAACGCCGGTCAGGGCGAAGATGGGCAGGTACACCACCATGATGATGAGCTGACCAAACAAGAGAGGGCGGCGCGATTCCTTGGAGGCAAGAAATACCTCGTGAAAACGCTCCGAGCGCGTCAAAGGCCTGCCGTACTGAGCTTGTGCATGGGCGAGACGTCGCACACAGTTCTCGACGATCACAACCGCCCCGTCGATGATGATGCCGAAGTCCAGTGCCCCCAGACTCATCAAATTGGCGCTTACCTTGTAGGTCACCATCCCCGTAAAGGTGAACAGCATCGACAAGGGGATCACGGTCGCCGTAATGATGGCCGCGCGAATGTTGCCCAGGAACAGGAATAGGATCACGATCACCAGGATCGCGCCTTCCAACAAGTTCTTCTTCACCGTGCTGATGGCTTTGTCCACCAAGACAGTACGGTCGTAAACGGTCACCGCATGAACGCCTTCAGGCAGGCTGCGGTTGATTTCAACCATTTTTTTGTCGACTGCTTGAGAGACCGTTCGACTGTTCTGGCCGATGAGCATGAAGACCGTGCCCAGCACCACTTCGCGCCCGTTGTCTGTGGCGGCACCCGTGCGCAGTTCACGTCCCAGGCCAACCTCGGCTACGTCACGCACTCGGATGGGAACACCACCGGCGCTGCTGAGAATCACATTGCTGATGTCGTCCAGCGTCTTGACCTGCCCTGGGGCCCGGATCAAATATTGCTCGCCACGCTTTTCGATATAACCCGCACCCACGTTGGCGTTGTTGCGCTCCAATGCCGTCACGATGTCCTGCAAGGTGACGCCCAGCGAGGCAAGTCGCTCGGGTATCGGCGAGATCTGATATTCCTTGGCAAAGCCTCCAATCGAGTTGATTTCTGTGACGCCAGGCACGTTACGCAACTGCGGCTTGATGATCCAGTCCTGAATCTCGCGCAGATCGGTGGCCGTATAGGGTTGGCCATCAGGCTTCTTCGCACCATCCTTGGCTTCGACCGTCCACAGATAGATTTCGCCCAAGCCGGTCGAAATCGGACCCATGGCCGGGGTAATTCCGGAGGGCAACTTGTCGCGCGCCTCCTGTATGCGTTCGTTGACCAATTGGCGTGCGAAGTAGATGTCTGTGCCGTCCTTGAAGATCACAGTCACTTGTGACAGTCCATAGCGGGACAGGGAACGGGTTTCCTCCAGGTTGGGAAGGCCCGCCATCACGGTCTCAATCGGGTAAGTCACCCGTTGCTCGGTCTCCAGCGGCGAGTACCCCGGCGCTTGGGTGTTGATTTGTACCTGGACGTTGGTGATGTCCGGCACGGCATCGATGGGGAGCTTCTGGTAGTTGAATACGCCGACGGCCGCCATACCGATGACTGCCAGCAACACCAACCATCGATGTTCGATGGCTGCTCGAATAAGTTTTTCAAACATGTGCGTGGCTCCGGTATCAATGGGTGTGTTCGGCAGAGGCTTTGCCGAGCTCAGACTTCACGACAAAGCTGCCTGCCGCTGCATAGGGAGCCCCCGGCTTGAGTCCTTGCACCACCTCGACCCGCTTGCCATCACTGCGGCCCAACTGCACGGGCTGGGCAATGAAGCCTCCGTTCACTTTCAGGAACACCACGGGCTTGTCGCCCAAGGTCTGAATGGCGTCACTGGCCACAGTCACGGGTACTTCCGCCTCCGATGCAGTCACCTCCACACTGACAAACAGACCAGGACGCCAAGCGCCCTTGGGGTTAGCCAAGACCACGCGGGCCTTGGCCATGCGAGTCTGCTCACCGATCAATGAACCCACAAAAGTAATGGTTCCGGTCGCGCTGGCATCGAAGGCCGTCGCTTTGATGGTGACCTTTTCGCCAACCCTGACCAGTGGCAGATCTTTCGCGGGCACATTGATCTCGGCCCAGACCTGTCCCAGGTCAGATACTGTGAACACGGCGGCGTCTTCCTTGACTGCCTCACCGAGGCTGAGATGTTTTTCGATCACCAAGCCGTCGAATGGCGCGCGCAGCTCGAACCGATTCAGCCCCCCCAAAGACCCTGAGGCCAACCCCAAGGCGGACAGCTTTTGCTGGGCGTTGGCCACGGCGACCTCTGCTTCGTGTAAGGCTTGTTCGGCTTGCAGATAATCCTGCTCAGCAGAGACCTTCTGCTCCCAGAGCCTTTTCTCACGTTCATACGTGGTCTTGGCCAAGGTCAATCGTTTTTGTGCCACCTGCAACTCGCTGCGCTGCTCTGATGCCGCCGGGCTGGCGATGACGGCCAGAACTTGACCCCGTCTGACCGCTTGCCCCAAGCTGGCCTGCACACTCTCGACCACACCGGCAATACGCGGAACAACGTGCGAAGTCCTGTCTTCATTCAGACGAATTTCGCCTGGCAGTTGCAAAGCAGACTTAATGCGCGCAGCACCTGCCGTGTCGATGCCAATGGATGCGGCCTTGATTTGTGCATCGCTAAGCTCGACCTTCCCTTCCTCCTGGTTCAGGACGAACATGAAGGGCTCGGTGGCAGTCTGGGCAACGATGCTGATCTCGAACGCGTGTGGCTCGGGCACCACCTCGCGGCTCACCAGGCTGTCCTTGTCAGGTGCAAAATTGAGGGTCTGCGTCTCTCCGGTCAAGCGCGTGATGGTGGCGCTGACTTTGGCTGCATTGTTTGGAAGCGGCTTATCTTTGCTGAACAGCCAGATCCGCAGGCGTGGTTCGCCTCCGTCCTCGGCCAGCAGCGCCTCTAAGCCGAAGTCCCCTTCCTTGAACAGCTTGCCACCATGCGGCCCCTTGCTCGGACCCTCGTGGTGCTCACCGTCTGCATGGCCTTTGTCGTGATCGTGCCCATCTCCATCTTTCTTGCCGTGGTGCTC
>JAYPXQ010000052.1:5707-8419 GCA_038135595.1 Halieaceae bacterium | reverse complement strand
CTGCATGGCCTTTGTCGTGATCGTGCCCATCTCCATCTTTCTTGCCGTGGTGCTCACCGTCTGCATGGCCTTTGTCGTGATCGTGCCCATCTCCATCTTTCTTGCCGTGGTGCTCTCCATCACTGTGTGTCTTGGCCTCAACGTGACTGCCATGGCCGTGACCGTCATCTTCAGCGGTCTTGGTTTCCTTGTTGCTCAGAATGGCGGTGCCAAGCACTACGCCAGTCACGGCAATTGCAGCGATGGCGACCAACTGCTTTTTGCTAATATTCAGTTTTTTTGTGTCGATTTTCATATTCATTCCTGATTGGATGGCTTGTCGGCATTCGGGGTGGAGTCGCCGAGCACCCGGTCAATGTCCGCCGCTGCGCGATGCGCTTCGGCCAGTGCCTTGAGGTATTGGGACTTGGCAGCGAAGTAGGTGCGCTGCGCGTCTAGCACTTCTAGAAAGTTGAACTTGCCGTTCTCGAATCCGATGGTGGCTGCGTCGTAGGCGCTCTTAGCCCCGGGGAGTACGTCCCGTTGCAAGACATCGACTTCCCCGCGAATGGCGTCCAGCCGCTCGCGGGCTTGCATCACTTCAGTGCCGACTCGCACGTTCAACGCCTGGAGTTCGTCCCGGGCTTTGTCTTCGCGCTTGAGCGCTTCCAGCAAGTTGCCCTGATTGCGATCAAACAACGGCAACGGCACGGAGACGCCGAAAAACAGCTGATCACGCTGCAGCTCATTGGGGCGCTTCACTCCCAGGCTGAAGGTGACATCGGGTACACGCTTGCTGCGCTCCACATCGACCAGTAATCTGCGGCGTTCCATCTCTAGCTGCGCACGACGCAAGGTTGGCGAGACAGACAGGCGTTGCTGGACACTGTCTAAGCTTGGAACGAGCGGGAGCGCTTCAACATTGCCCGCGACGAGGGTGAAGCGAGGTGGATTGGCACCCAGCAAGCTGGCAAGACGTCCCCGAGCGTTGCGCTGCTCGCTTTGCGCCTGGGCGAGTTCAACGCGCACCCCGGCCTCAGCCACCCGGGCCTTTGATTCTTCGACGGGAGAAACTTTACCCGCTGCCACGCGCTTGGCAACCGCGTCGGTCGCTTTTCTCGCCAAATCGACACTGTCAAGAGCCAGTGCTACACGCTCCTGGGCTGCCAGCGTTTCGAAGAAGGCGGCGACCACAGCGGCGCGGATTTCGATGCGCCGCACATTCAGGTCTTCCACTGCGATGTCGCGCCCTCGCTCGGCGGCCGCGATACGGGCCGCGCGCTTGCCGCCCATTTCAACGGGAAGGTTAATCTGCACGCTTTGTGTACGGGTCTGTGCGCGCTGGTCTTCCAGTAAATAGGCAAGCTCTGGGTTAGGGCGCGCTTGCCCTTGAAGCACCTGACCTTCAGTAGCCTCAATTTCACGTTTTGCGACGGTAAGGTCTGGATTGCCGTCGAGCGCCAACGCGATGGCCCTCTGCAACGTCAGAAGCGTCGCCACATCGGCCTGCGACTCAGATTGGGCTGTGCGGTTGGCTTGCGCAGCAGGCAGCGATTGGGCAAAAGATACCCCTGCAGTGAGCGCAAGGAGCAGGGCCGCTGCAGTTGCCTTTTTTGTAGCCCTATGGACGGCAAGTGACGCCCGTCGTTTTTGCTTGTTAATACTCTTCAACATCCGATTCTCCAGTGATTTCAAAAACACGAGGGAATCGGCGGAGAGCGATCCAAATGATCGCCTGCTACATCGTCACGTCAGCGGCGCAAAGGCGGCTTTATGCGGTCACGCGCCAAGCGCGACTGCTCTAGTGACGACGAGGGAAGGAACGCGCTCCCCGCCGATCAGGCGAGGACACGCCACTGAGGGCGTTCAATGCGTTCGAAAGGCGGGGATGTGAGGCGCGCTCGGTGATCAGCTGTGCCAAGCGATGAGTCGGCAACCAAGTGAATCGTGAGAGCGTCAGCTAGGACTGAAGTGCCTCCAGCGTGGCAGGATGCGCAATCAGGGTCACCACCACCGGTTTTGGCTGGATCGGGTGCTGCGTCTTTACCATCAGCAGCCTTGTGCTGATGGTCATGGTGACCGAAGTGTTTGGCTGCGGCCCCAGTTTCGTGCTGGCAATAGGATGCCATCGCTGCCCAACTGAGCTGCAGCGGCATCAATACCAGCAGAAAAATCATAAACAAGCGACGCATGGGCAAGATTGTAGCAGCTATAGTGTTTTGGTTGAAGGGCCTGATTCCGTTTCGTGTAGAAGTGAGTTCGTGCGTAGCAAACGCAAGCCGTTGAACACCACCAGTAGGCTGGCTCCCATATCCGCGAATACGGCCATCCACATAGTCGCGTTGCCGAATACCGCGAGTACTAGGAACACGGCTTTGATACCTAACGCCAATGCAATGTTTTGCCACAGCACAGCGTGTGTGGCGCGCGACAGGCGGATAGTCGAGGCGATGCGACGTAGGTCATCGTTCATGATGACCACATCCGCTGCTTCCATCGCAATATAAGTACCCATGCCGCCCATGGCAAAGCCAATATCAGCTTGTGCCAGTGCGGGTGCGTCGTTGATACCATCGCCCGACATACCAGTCGCGCCGTACCGTTGCTGCATGTCTTTGATTGCTGCTAGCTTGTCTTCTGGCAACAAATTACCGCGTGCATCGTCAATCCCTGCTTGCACCGCAAGCGCCTTGGCGGTCGCCGCGTTATCTCCCGTCAACATCACCGGCGTCA
>JAYPXQ010000052.1:0-5607 GCA_038135595.1 Halieaceae bacterium | reverse complement strand
ACAAATAACGAACATTGCTATTCTCGCCACCGAACGACAACGAGATCGTGTTGCCGAGGCTGAGGCAAATCATCATCATTGGATTTCTGGCTCACACCGCCCCACCGATACCGGACTAAATCCCTTGGTGGAATTCTCTTTCTCTCGAGCTTCAATAGTCTTGCTTTAGCCGTCACGTTCGAGCACCTCCAAGCGTTTCACGAGATCATCGAACTCTATAAGATCTCGCTGACTTCCCAACGCCCTAAGTATCCTCTGGGCCTGATCGATCCCGAGCTGCCCATCGCTCAATAGTTGGAGCACCTCTCGCCCAGAGCTCGACAGCTCCGCTGCCTGATTCAAGACAACCGGCGCATCGACCGGTTTGAGCGAGGGAACAACACGATCAAGCAAGATCTTTGCAGCCGTCATGTCTCCGGATTTAGCCGCCTCAACGACCGACTGAATAACGTCCGGAATATCCCCTTGGATAGCCTCCCTGAGTTTTGCGACAACACCGGTACCGCGAGGCCTCCCATTTGGATTACCAGACTGCCCTGGAATGAATTTAGACATCTGTTTTTCTCCTGTTCTATCACCGCTGCGGCTGCTAAAGTTGCTAAAATCGCTAACGCCGAGGATCTTTAGCAACATTAGCAGTAGCAGCGAGCAACTTTGGATTTAATTCAATAATCCTCTTTTTGCCCTCACTGATGACTCTAACGCGGGCCATGCACTCGAGCTCCTCAAGCGTATCCATGAGCACCCGCTTCTTCCTAAGTACATTGGGGCCGTACTGCATAACCTCGGACATCAACACCTTGTCAGAGGGACCTGTGAGACACCGATCAGTCAGCCACTCGTCCAAAATTACTGGGAGCGAGTTACGCCTATCAGATCCACCTAGGAAACGAAGAGACTCGGACAGGTGCCAACGAATGATTCGCCCGGCATCCATCACATATCCCGCGTCAATACAGTCGGCCTCTTTGTCCTCGAGGAACTGAAACAAGGCAGCTAGCCGGGCACAGTTATCAGCGGCCTTACTCGCGACATCTCTGATGTCTCTGTACTTACCCGAATCAGCCAATTCTGCCTCTACCTCGTTATAAAATCGCACCCACGCCCTCTTAGATTGACCATCTAATTTGAGCGTATGTGGGGATATCTGTCCAGACTTATCTAGCGGCAGTTCTCCATCGAGGATTAACGATATTTGATACTGAAATTCCTCCACATCACGCCAATCCTCAGGGGGCTCAGTGTAAGGGCGTGTCCCCTGAGTTGACTCTGGATACGATACTAAAAATCTAGCAAATGAACCTATCCCGCGGAACAGATCGCCGGAACGATTTAGAAACTCGGTCAACGTGGCGCCCTGCACCTGAATGAACATAGAGAATCTCACGTTAGAGACAGTGATCGACTCGGTGGTCTTCCTATCGTAGTGGATACTTCCACCGTCCCATAGCTCGTTCTGCATGGCGAGCGTCCGCATAACTGAGTCCGATGACATGCCGTGGGAGCCAAAGACCACACCGCCCTCTGAGCTCATCACGCCTCCTGACGGCCAACCCTTCGCCAATCCAGTTGCGAGTGCCTCGGGCGTCGCATCGCTGTAAAGGAGTCGAGGAATAAGTGGCTCCTCTGGGCGCGCATTCATCAAGGTCGACAAAGTCTTTTCGGCATCAGCTGTACTCACGCCTTTTTTCATGAGGGATGTGATCTTATGCTTCACGCCCTGCACCTTTGAATCCCAACCGGACATCTCGGTGGCATATTTTTTAATGTCTTCTTGTCGCCTTCGCCTCTCCCGTTCCTCAAAATCCTTAATAGGAGACAGAAAGTGCTTCTCACACGTTGATTTCCTCTCGCCTGAGTCGGCAATGACCATCAAGAACAAACTAGCCGGCCCGATTAGCGTACTGTCCCTCTGAACATTGATATACGCCTGCGACGCTAACGAGAGTGAAGCAATGGCTGTGGACGCTACTAACGCTTCTGGGGCTTGAACATGTGAGAGGACCTGTTCTACAGCAGCCCGCATTTTTTCTGGTAGCGCGTCTATCGGATACGGTCCACTTTCGTTGCCATCCTCCTTGCCAAATTCAACGGGCTCTGACCATACATAGTTTTCTCCAAATCCCTTATCCAGAGCTGATTGCACGAGCGACCTAATCTGTTGGCGACGATGCCCCCACCTGCCGTCCCTCAATTCAATTGGCACAGAATCCATGTGCTTCTCGAGGTGCATCTCTGCCTCTTCCTTTGATCTTCCTTTAGCGACATAGTGAGCCGCCAAGTCACGAAGTGAGCCATGATAGTTGTCAGTCGTCGTAATCGACGCAATCTTGCTCCTGACATCGAGGCCAGAATGATTGTTTGTAGTGACATCTAGGACCAATGTGTTCGATGTAAAGGCTTCAACAACGTCAGGCCAAGGCAGAGGTAGCGCGCCGCTCTCTTGGATGATGTTCACCATGTGAGGTCGACTCGGATCCTTTAAGTGATAAAAGCCCGGTAAACGCATCACGCGTGAGCGATCCTTTGCATTTGGATCGGAGCCGTAGTCAGTGACCAGCGAGGCCATAACGGAATCAAACGCGCCCCAATCATCTGTGCCATCGGTGAGGACGTAACGGTGATACTTCCTTGGGGATGACTCAATCTCAATGTGCGGTTCCAGTGGCAACTCTCGACCAGCTCCATCGTCCTCCTGCCACACAGCGCGAACCTTTTTAATGTTGTCCTTCTTCCGGCCTCGCCCATCCGTTTCATTAACGGTGACAAATATTCCAGCCCCACTTCGATTCATTTTAGCCAGCCAACTAAATAGATCTTCGAGCGCACCATGCCTAATCTGACTGAGCTCTGCGCGTCTCTCACCACCACCGGTCGTATTATCGTCAAATGTTTGGAACGTGAACTGATCGGCATCTTCATCCAAGCGCGTCAAAAACCGTTGCGCCATATTTAAATCACAGACTAGCTGGGCCGTGGAGCTGCTAATGTTGCTAAAGCTGCTAAGGTCATGCAAGTTAGGGGCACTAGCCCCGTTATTCAGACGCGGATCAGTCATTTTCACGCTCCTCCAGCTTGTTTTTAGGCAATGAATGCAGCCATTCATCAACATCGCCGGCCAACCAACCGACCATGTTTTCCGATATGCGAATCGAGCCAGGAAACGATCCGGCTTTTACCATTCGATATAGCGTGGCCGAGCTGATACCAAGCAGTTGGCAGAGCTCTTTTTTTCGATAAATTTTGAGTTGTTTCATGCAATACCTCCGTTTCACAAGCCACGTCATGTGGCGTTATGGAGATAGTGATAAACCTGTCGGTTGCTATCTAAGTAGGAACCGAACTTAAATCGTTTTCGGTTTTGATTTTTCTGACGTAGTATCGAAATCTTGCATAGGTCAAGTACTTCTCGTCACCTTTTCGAGCACCTGACTGAATAGAGTCCATATATACAAATTTGTATGGCTGACATTTAAGGGCCTCGCCATTTCTTAAGCCCGACTCATCAGATATCAATCCATCGAATAAATCACAGACCTCAGGATCTCGGTCATCAAGTTTTTGAATTAAAGCTAACCACAAAGTCTTGTAATCATCCGATCCAAACTCGGAGATCAGCTTTCGTAATACCTCTTTTAAGTGCCTGTTCTTTGGAGCCAAAACCATCTTAAGATGGCGGAGTAGATACGGCTTAACATTTTTTAATAACCGGTCTTCGTGCTCTTGCCTCTGATTAAGTTGCTGACGCAGATCACTGCTTTCAGCTTGGTTCAAAAAATATTCAACATACTTTTGTCCAATCGTGTCATGAGGACGACACGTCAGCTGCACTATTGCTGCGGCCATCTCAATTTGCTCGTCCTCGAACTCCCTAATGCCCATCGGGATTGTTGCCCTAGCATCACTTGAAAGTAATGTTCTGACATAATCTAGATAGCCTCGATAATACGGCCCGCTCGATGGCTCATTTGATTCATCATCACCAGAAATTAAAGACAGCAAACCACGTGGCTTAGAAAAGCAAATCTCAGAATCAACCAGCCAGGAGTGAACGCGAAGTAAAAAGCCCTCAGAAAATTTTATTTCGGCAGATGCTGCCCTCGTCATACCTCGGAAGAAACATTGTGTCAACAAAGCTTTTGGTTGATTCAGGTCGAATGAATTCGTGAACATAATATTTACCTCGAAATTATTGTTTAGAACTTAAGAACAGGGACCACTCCTCCATCAAACGCCTTCTCTTTTCAAGCAAATCCCCACGTTGGTAGGCCATCTTCACTGCATCTCCAAAGGAATGACCTGATGCAGCTTTTCTAATTTCATCGGAGTAGGATGTTTTATCTGCCGCCCATGTCCTGAATGTGGCCCGGCAACCATGCGGCACACCTTTATAGTCAATCTCACCTCGCTCACGCATCTGGCGCATGGTTTTACTGATCGCACCATCAGTCAGCACCTTACCGGTAGAACTCGGGAACACGAGATTACATCCATCTAACTGTTTAAGAGACTTTAAAATGGCCAATGCAGCAGTGGAAAGAGGAACACGGTGCTCATTACCTGTCTTTTCATGGGCAGGAGGAATCGTCCAAACGTTTTCATCAAAATCGAATTCGTCCCAGTGCGCTTTTCTCACTGACCCTGAGCGAACACCTGTCACCAAGAGAAACGCTAACGCGGCACGTGTAATTGAGTTCCGTTTCAAAAGCGCCGCCAGAAAATGTGGGGCCTTCGAATACGGCAATGCATCGTGATGCTTTATTTCTTTTATTTTGGCTGCAGGCGGCAGTAACGTCGAGAGACGCCCTCTCCATTCAGCTGGATTCGCAGTAGCCCGAAACTCTTTGGTAATGGCGAATGCGAAGACGTCGTAGATGCGCCCTTGCACTCTGCTCGCTGTCTCTGTCTTAACCTCCCAAAAAGATCCCTTCTCGCCGCTCCTTTTTTGCGTCTCTTGCTCAAGGAGATTTTTGATCTCGTTAATGGAGATATCAGCGATTGGGCGATCACCGATAACCGGATACACATATGTCTCGAGCGTGTTGCGCCATTGCTGCTTATGCTTGTCATTCGATAACGACTTGAGTCGATGCTTGAGATACATCTCTGCGCAGTCTTTGAATGACTTCCGCTTTTCTCTGGCCCTAGCTTGTTCCTGCTTTTGCTCAGCCCTAAACTCAACCGGATTACGTCCTTTATCGATCAAAATCCTTTGCTCGCGAGCTAATTGCCGAGCCTCCGCCAAACTGACGGATGAGCATGAGCCAAGTCCTAGTTGAATCCGCCGATCGTTAACCCGTCCCCTGTAGATCCAAGATCTAGACGGTTTAACGCCTGATGCACTCTGTTTGCCGATCTTGATGAGCAGCCCAGGTACGCCACCAACCGCATGTAAACCGGGATTTTTGAGATTTTTGACCTGCAAAGCGGTCAGTTCTCGTGCTATTTTGGGCATAACGGTTTTCCTATCCAAAAACCTATCCAAAGAATTGAACTGTTATGCTATCCAATGATTCAGGATGAATCAATAAGTTACTGATTTAATTTGCAAAGTAACACTTTAGTGCTATCGGATGAGACCCGCTGAAATGCTAGAAAAGCGGACTC
>JAYPXQ010000051.1:0-15763 GCA_038135595.1 Halieaceae bacterium | reverse complement strand
TTTCGTGCGGCGCTGAAGCACCTGAATGGTGCGGCGGATTTCATCATCGCGGCCGATCACGGGATCCAACTTCCCGGCGGCGGCGCGCTCGGTAAGATCTACCGTGTACTTCTCCAATGCCTGCCGCGTTTCCTCTGACTCAGCACTATTCACCGATTCACCACCGCGTGCTGCCTCAATCGCCGCAGCCAAAGCGGGCTTGGTAACGCCGGCATCCGACAGCAGACTGGCAGTGCTTTTTACGTCAAGCATTGCCAGTAGCGCCGCATCGATCGAGATAAAGGTATCACCGGCCTTCTGCGCCAGTTTGTCCGCCTGATTGAGTAAGCGCTGTGAATCCGCGCTGATGTGGACATCGGCGCTACCGCTGACCGTCGGCATCGCGTCCAACAAGCCACGCAACGCAGCATCCAAGTGCTCGTAATGCGCTCCGGCCGCCTGCAGCAAGCGCCTGGCGGGTGAGCCAGACGCGTCCAGCATTGCGCGCAACACATGCGGAGGTTCCACGAAGGGATGATCGCGACCGACGGCGATCGATTGGGCATCGCCGAGGGCGGCCTGTAATGAATGGGTCAGCTTTTCCATGCGCATCGCTCTCTCCTGATACCCGCAAATAGGCGGGCTAGCGTAGGTCTTAATGTAAATATGGGACCCAAAACCCTTTTTTCAAGTGAGGTTATTCAGTCGGCTTTATCATGGTTCGAGTTCTGCGTTTCTGCCCTCTCAAGACATTGAATGAGTTGGGCCTTGCCTAGTTAGCGCGGAACTCGCCATGCGAGGGTGGCAAATCTTCCGGTCACCGGCCCGTCCCGGCGGTAAGAGAAAAATCGATCCGCCTCCGTATGACTGCAGATCTCACCGCCCGTAATGACACCAACACCCGCATTTTCCAGAGCCAATCTTGCCAATGAGGATAGGTCCGCCAACCAATGACCGTCTCGAGCCACCGACGGAGAAAAACACGCGTGGCAGGCTCTTCCCATGCGGGTGGTAAATGCCTCGCGAATCTCTGGCCCAACCTCGTAGGTGGCAGGACCTATCGCCGGCCCCAACCAGGCGCTTAATTGCGACGACGCCGCTGGCATCTCCGCGATCAGGGCCGGTAATACGCCGGCGGCTAGACCCCGCCATCCCGCATGGGCAACGCCCACGCAGGCGGCATCATGCGAGACAAGTACCACGGGCAAACAGTCCGCGGTCAGAACCGCAATTGGCTGCCCTACCGCGGTAGTCCATTGCGCGTCCGCCTCTGGCGTCATTTCCGCATCAGCCTGCACCACGCGACACCCGTGCACTTGGTTCAACCACGCTACCGGAGACAGACCCAGAGCGGCCTGTAATCGCTCTCGATTAATCTGCACAGCGCTGCTCTCATCATTCACATGATCAGCCAAATTCAGGGAGGCAAAGGGAGCAGCACTGACCCCGCCGAGGCGTGTCGTGACACGAACCGCCACCCCATCGATACCCAGATCAGGCGCCATCAACGGTAGCGATGCATTCAAGCCGGGTCCTCCGCTGCCAAACACGCAATCAGGGAAGCCAGATCGGTAGGCACGTCAGCCGAGAAAGACAGAAAGTCACCCGTTTCTGGGTGCTCGAAGGATAACTCGCGTGCGTGCAACGCCTGACGATCGAAGCCGTCGAGCGCGTCGAGTAATGCGGCACTCGCACCTGCCGGCCGAAAGGCACGCCCACCGTATACCGGATCACCGATCAAGGGATGCTTGCGCCAGGCCAAATGCACACGAATTTGGTGGGTACGCCCTGACTCAAGTTGCACATCGAGGCAGGTGTGGGCGCCAAAGCGTTGCGCTATTCGATAGTGGGTGACTGCCGGTTTACCCTCCGGCACAACCGCCATTTTTGTGCGGGATGTCGGATGGCGCCCGATCGGCGCATCAATGGTGCCACCGCCGCTAAATGTGCCGCGACAAACCGCCGTGTAAATCCGTTTTACCGAGCGATTGGCCAGATGCGCGACCAAGTGTTTATGGGCGAGGGTTGATTTTGCCGCGAGCATGACCCCGGAGGTCTCTTTATCAAGCCGATGCACAATGCCGCCTCGGGGCAGCGCAGACATCTCGGGAGCGTGCGCCATCAGTCCATTGACCAAGGTCCCACTGTGATGCCCCGCCGCTGGATGCACCACCAGCCCCGCGGGTTTGTTGACCACTATCACATGCTCATCTTCGAACAGAATGTCGAGGGGCAGCGGCTCTGGCGCCCAGTCAACGCGGTTATCTGTCTCGGGAAAAACTTGAATTTCGTCACCAGACACGACCTTGTCGCGCGGACGCGCAAGCTGTCCATTGCGCGTTAACCGACCCTCCCGAACCCATTCTGCGAGTCGGCTCCGAGAAAACTGGGTAAACAGTGCCGCCGCCGCCGCATCCAGTCTGGCGCCATTTAGGGCGACGGGAACGGGTGCCGAGATCACTTCAGGGTCATCGAAAAGTTCTTCTGACAAGCGCTGTGACTCCCGCACGGTTGGGTTTACACTACCACCCCAAATGTACCATGGCGGAAATCAGCTCTTGGCCCATTCAGTTTTTGTCTTGCGCGCGGTGTTTTTGGCGCTCTGCCTCGTGATCACCGGTTGTTCCTGGTTTGGTGGTGACGATGAAGATCTCGTCGCTGACTCGGGTGAGCAGCAGATGTATCGCGAGGCCCAGCGACACCTTAAAAATGAAAATTTCGCGCTGGCGGTAAGAACCTTGCAGATGCTGGAAAGCCGGTATCCCTTTGGGCGCTATGCTGAACAGGCGCAATTGGAGTTGATTTACGCGCACTACGGCGCCTACGAGTTTTCAGCGGCAACGGAAGCGGCAGACCGATTTATTCGCCTGCACCCCCGGCATCCCAATGTCGACTACGCGTTTTACATGAAAGGCTTGGCCGCCTATGACATCGAGCCCGGTTTTTTTGCGCGATTTGTGCCCTCGGACGACACCAAGCGTGATGTCAGCCACATCAAGATCGCCTTTGGCGAATTTGCGCAGCTACTGGCTCGCTACCCCGACAGCGCTTACGCACCCGATGCGCGACAGCGCATGATCCATATGCGCAACATGCTCGCCCGCCATGAAATCCATGTTGCCAACTATTACTTTCGTCGCGGCGCCTACCTAGCCGCGCTGAACCGCGGTAAGTACGTCGTGGAACACATGCAGCAAACTTCCAGCGTCGCGGACGGCCTCGCCATTATGGCGCAGGCCTACCTGTTACTCGGCATCAACGATCTCGCAGAGGATTCCATCGATGTCCTCTGCGAGAACTATCCGGATCACCCCAATTTAAAGGAGGGGTGCACTTTTGACAGCGTTTACACCGCAGACGGCCTGCAAAAATCCTGGATCAACAGGGCAACCCTCGGCCTGTTTGATCCGCCCAAGCCACCGCAATTCAACTATCGACCCCAGTCCTGACGCGACTCAGTCCGCCGAACGCCACGCCCACGTGATGGGGTAACGGCGATCGCGACCAAATGCCCGGCGCGAAATACGCACCCCGATCGGCGCCTGGCGGCGCTTGTACTCATTCAGATCGATCAACCGCACGACCCGGTGGACATCCTCCGGATGAAATCCAGCGGCAATCATCTCCTCCTTTGAGGCATCTCGCTCGACATAGTGCTCGATCATCTGATCCAACGTGTCATATGGCGGCAGGCTATCTTCATCTTTCTGATCTGGCGCCAATTCAGCCGAGGGTGGCCGGGTAATCACTCTTTCCGGGATACACTGACCCAATCCATTGCGGTACCGCGCCAAGGCATAGACGAGCATTTTCGGGCAATCTTTGAGCACGTCGAACCCACCCGCCATATCGCCGTATAAGGTGGAATAACCCACCGCCAGTTCACTCTTGTTGCCCGTTGTCAGCACCAGCACATTTTTCTTGTTGGAAATTGACATCAATAACACGCCCCGGCACCGCGCCTGCAGATTCTCTTCCGTAATATCGGCAGTCAAACCCTCAAATTCCGGCGCTAAGGCGGCCATAAAGGCTTCATACAAGGGCTCGATAGAGAGATTGCTGAATGTGACCCCTAAGGCCTCAGCTTCCGCCTGCGCGTCTTCTACGCTGATGGATGCGGTATACCGAAAGGGCATCATGACCGCCTGAACGCGATCTGGCCCCAAGGCGTCAACCGCCACGGCAAGTGTGACGGCAGAATCAATACCGCCAGACAACCCAAGCACGACCCCAGGAAAGCCATTCTTGTTGACATAATCACGCAGGCCCACGACCAGCGCGGTCCACACGGCCTCGAGGTCGCTTTTGGGCGACGCCTGAGCACCCGTCTCGATGAGGTCCGATGACTCGACGGCCACGCGCAATAGGGCTTCATCAAACTCGACGGCTCTTGCCACTAACTCTCCATTAGCGTCTACCGCGAAGGAGCCGCCGTCGAAAACCAATTCATCCTGACCTCCCACCTGATTCACATACAGGATGGGCATCCCATGGGCGCGGGCGCGATCAGCAACCAACTGCAAACGTTCCGCCGCCTTACCGCGGTGAAATGGCGAGGCATTGAGATTGATCAACATTTGCGCACCGGCCGCCTTGGCACACGCCGCAGGCTCAGGGTGCCAAATGTCCTCGCAAATCGTGAGCCCGAAGCGCTGTCCGTGCAGCGTGACCACACAGGGTTTAGCGCCCGCAGCGAAGTAACGCTTTTCATCAAATACTTGGTAGTTCGGTAGGCACTGTTTGTCGTACTCGGCGATCACTTCACCACCGAGAATGACGCCAGCACTATTGAATAGCTGCGAGCCATGCCTGCGCGGATAACCGACGATCACCGCAAGATCGGGCGGCAATTTCTCGCATAGGGTCGCCAACGCGCTGACGCTCTGATTAATCAGATCGGACCGGAGCAGCAAGTCCTCTGGGGGATAACCGGTCAGCGTCAGCTCAGGGAAAATAATCAGATTCGCGCCCTCATCACGCTGCGCCGAACACACCTCAAGGATCCGGTTCAGATTGCCGCGGATATCGCCCACCAAGGTATTAATCTGCGCCATGCAGATATTCATGTCTGTCTCCCGCGTGTGTTATCAACGTCGACAATGCTTCCGGACGCGAAGGTTACCGTATTTACCGGGTTGTGGGCCTTCTGAGGCGTCGCTGACGCCTAAATTCGGCGACATCGCTGATATAGTGGGTTCATGGTGAATGAGACAACAGGGCGCGACACTCGCGATTTTGTCGGGGCGAACCATAGACCCCGCGAGGGGCGAGAGTTGTTTCGGCTACTGTCAGTTTATAACGTCTATCGACTCACGCTGGCACTGGGCTTATTGGGACTGGCCATGACCCATCGCTGGGGTGGCGAGCCGATTACCGGCTACCACCCGGGCATCCTGTGGTTGGCGGGCATTTGGCTGGCCAGCGCGGCTGTCATCAACCGATTCGTCGGCGGATCGGCCCAGTGGGCGGAGAACTTGGCGCTGGCGGTCGTGTTGCTGGATCTGGTGCTGGTGGCGTTCTTGGTGCAGTTGGGTGCCGGGCTAAGCGGCGGACTCCCCTTGCTCTTCCTGGTGACAGTGGCCGCTGCCGCCGTGCTGATCCCCCACAGAGTAACCGCAACCGGCGTCGCGGCCTTGGCCACCTTAGCGGTGCTGGGCGGTACCGCTCTCGAACTCTCAAGCGGCACGGTAAACGACGGTGATTGGCTCTATGCCAGTCTGCTGGGCAGCCTGAACTTCGCGCTGTCGCTATTTCTGCAACAACTCGTTATGCGACTGACTTCGGCAGAGCAGCTGGCGGACACCGCCTCGAGTCAAATCGCAACGCTGGAGGAACTGAACCAGCAAATTATTTCCCACATGACGACCGGCATCTGTCGAATCGCGCCAGATAACTTGCTGATACCGTTGAATGACGCGGCTGGAGCATTGCTGGGCCTATCGGACGTTCACTTACCCCAGCCGCTGGAGACGGTGAGTCCGCGCCTCGCAGCGGTTGTGGCCGGATGGCGATCAGGGCAGCGCCTGCCGGTCGAACCTATTACCCTCGAGTCTACCGGTGGCCAGATCTTGCCTGAGTTGGTCCATCTCGGGCATACATTGGATCCCGAGCTGATGCTTTTCGTCGACGATTACACCGCTGTTTCGGAGGCGGCACAGGCGCTGAAGCTGAGATCGCTAGGCAAATTAACCGCGAGTATCGCCCACGAAATACGAAATCCGCTCGCTGCGATCAGCCACGCTGTGCAGTTGATGGCGGAGCCTGCCGCAGATGCCGGGGAAGCGGCGACGCTTCGCGAGATTGTGCTAAACAATACCCATCGCGTTAACGATATCATTGACAATATCCTGCAGCTGTCGCGGCCTCAGACGTCGGGCCAGGAGGGCGTAGATTTGGCAATATGGCTGCCCAAGTTTGTCAAAGAATACGAAGGCACCCGCAACGGGGACGTCAGTGTTTCGCTTGCGTTAGCAGACTCACCGCTGTCCATTCAATTTGATACCGGCAACCTCAGGCGGGTGCTGGTCAATTTACTCGACAATGGCACCGAGCACGCTGAGCGGGAAACCGGACGAGCAGTGGCTACCATCGCTGTGACGCGCGACTATCGCGGCAATGCGGTCTGCGTCGACGTCATTGATTCCGGCAAGGGCGTTCAGGAAAACCAGGTGGAGCACTTGTTCGAACCCTTTTTTACCACGCGCCCGGAAGGAACCGGGCTGGGACTGTACCTCTCAAGAGAACTGTGTGAGGCCAATCGCGCCACACTCAGCTACGGGCGAACGGTCGAGGGATGCACCCGCTTCAGAATGAATATTCCCTTGAGAGAACCGCTGTCGTGAGCCGCCCCAGCGTACTCATTGTTGATGACGAACCAGATCTGCTGACACTGCTGGAAATGACGCTCGCCCGGATGGATATTCAGGCAGTGACAGCGTCATCCTTGGCAGCAGCAAGAGAGGCCCTCGAAGCGGCAACTCCAGCGCTGTGTCTGACAGATCTCAGGTTACCCGACGGCAACGGCCTGGACTTAATTGCGGAAATACAGCAAAGGTACCCCAGCGTGCCTGTCGCCATGATGACCGCCCATGGCAGCACGGAATCAGCCGTGGAGGCCCTCAAATTGGGGGCCTTTGACTTTGTCAGTAAGCCGGTGCCACTGGATCGTTTGCGAGAGCTGGTCAATCACGCATTGAAACTCTCAACAATGCCCGACGCTCAGACCGATGACACGCTGATTGGAGAGACACCAATCATCGCCAC
Source organism: Halieaceae bacterium (assembly GCA_038135595.1). Classification (GTDB taxonomy): domain Bacteria; phylum Pseudomonadota; class Gammaproteobacteria; order Pseudomonadales; family Halieaceae; genus Luminiphilus. The sequence continues at coordinate 8,521 of JAYPXQ010000051.1, read as the reverse complement.
ATTAAAACGCGATATCCAGCGTGTAGCCCGTAGTCAGGCACCGGTACATGTCCATGGAGAATCCGGCGTGGGTAAAGAGGTAGTGGCTCGACTCGTGCATCACCTCGGACCCCGCAGTGGAGCGCCCTTTCTGGCGATCAACTGTGGCGCCATCCCATCTGAGCTGGTGGAAAGCGAGCTGTTTGGCCACAAGCGGGGTGCCTTTACCGGCGCCACCTCTGACAAGCCGGGGTTGTTCCAAGCCGCCAGCGGCGGCACTTTGTTACTGGATGAAATTGCAGACCTACCGTTGTCTGTTCAGGTGAAGTTATTGCGTGCGATTCAGGAAAAAGCGGTGCGGCCGCTCGGCGTTGAAAAAGAAGTGCCCGTTGATGTCCGATTAATCACCGCGACCCACAAAAATCTGGCTGAGGAAGTGCGCGAGGGACGCTTCCGAGACGACCTTTACTATCGCATCAATGTCATTGATCTTTTTATTCCGCCGCTCAGGCACCGTCGCGCAGACATCCCTCTCATTGCGCGGCATATCCTGCTCAAAATGGCTGATGGGACTAATAGCAAACCGTTGAGCCTGAGCAGCGATGCGATTGAACTACTCAAACAACACGAATTCAGAGGCAATATTCGCGAACTGGAAAATATTCTCGCTCGGGCGGCAGCCCTGTTGGACGGCGACCGCATCGAGCGTCGCAACCTCGATCTCTCAATCGGCCGACGACAAACGACATCTCAAGATGCGGCGTTGACGCCAGAGATTCCCCAAGCTCCGTCTGCTCAGGAGCACCACCATCTCGGTGACCTCGACGGCTATCTTGCCCGAGTGGAACGCGAGATTCTGGAGGATACACTCCAGCGGCATCGCTGGAATCGCGCTGCCACGGCCAAGGCCCTTGGCATCAACCTGCGCAGCTTACGCTACCGCTTAAAAAAACTGGATATTGAGGTTTAGACCGTCCCAGTTTCTGGGCACGGGCCTCCCGCTTTCGCTAGCCGCGGTCTGCCCAATCGATTAATGAAGACGGTCCAGTTATGCCCCCCCGCGCAGACTGACAAGGTGAGATTCCGCTGGCCGAAGCCGTCTGCGTGCCATCGAATCTCGCCCGTGACGGCATCCAATCCCGATCGATTGCGGACCACTATGCCGCTCGGGGGAGTCCAAACACGCAGAATCGCTGGACCGTCAGTCGAGCCGCGGTAAGCGACGAGGGCGCCGCTGAAGTCTCCCCCACAGAGCCGCCCCGCATCAGTTGTAGCAGACAGCGGGCAGAGCGTCACCGTCGTCTCCAGTATCTGCGCCATACTGCGGGCATATTGCGCCGCCAAATAGATCTGGCGCGCACCCGTTAGGGCCCGTGCGGCATTGAGTTGCCCCGAGAGTGAGGGAGTGACCAGTGCCGCCAGTATCGCCAATACCGCCAGCGTAATCAGACACTCCACAAGGGTGAGCCCCTGCTGCCGAATGATCGAACCTCTCGTATGAAATAAGACTCAGAACACACTTTGCGACACCGCGATGGCCTTGAGTATAACGGAGCCCAAGAGGGGTCGCGTATGGATGAAATTGATCTTTGATAATTGAGTGACGCCACCGCGCCGCGGGACACAACCGTTATCAGTCCTCTACCACAACGGCGGGTATGCGCAGCTCCTTCGGCAAAGAGAAGGTAATATTCTCTTCACGACCATCGAGGTTTCGAACGTCAACGCCGCCACGCGCTTTCAATGCCGCGATCACCTGCTCCACCAATAATTCTGGTGCTGAGGCACCGGCAGTAACTCCGACGGACGCCGTGCCAGACAACCATTGGCTATCAATCATATCGGCGTCGTCAATCAGGTAAGCGCGGGCCCCACAACGCTCGGCGAGCTCCTTCAGTCGATTCGAGTTAGAGCTATTGGTCGATCCCACAACCAGCACGAGATCCACTTCATCCGCCAGTGACTTTACTGCGTCTTGGCGATTCTGGGTGGCGTAACAAATATCGTCTTTGCGCGGTCCTTGAATCTGCGGAAATTTTTGCCGCAAGGCGTCGATGACTTTGGCGGTATCGTCGACGGACAGCGTCGTTTGAGTGACGAAGGCTAGGGTCGTTGGATCGCGCACCTCAAGCTGGGCCACCTGCGCTTCATCTTCAACCAGATAAATTGCACCGCCATGGCCGCCGTCATAGCGCCCCATGGTGCCTTCCACTTCGGGATGGCCTGCATGGCCTATCAATACACACTCTCGTCCCGCTGCACTAAACGCCGCCACTTCGACATGCACCTTGGTCACCAGTGGACAGGTGGCGTCGAACACTTTGAGCCCCCTACTCTCAGCCTCATCCTGTACCGCTCGAGATACGCCGTGGGCACTGAAGATCACCACCGCGTCATCGGGCACCTCAATGAGCTCATCCACAAACACCGCACCGCGAGCCCGGAGATCCTCGACAACATGTCGGTTGTGGACGACCTCATGTCTGACATAAACAGGTCCGCCAAAAACTTCCAACGCGCGATTGACGATATCAATGGCGCGGTCCACGCCCGCACAAAAGCCCCTCGGGTTGGCCAGTACAATGTCCATTAATGTAGCTCCGCTGGCTCCACGCGCGCGATCCGCACTCTGAAGTGAATAGTACGCCCCGACAGCGGATGATTAAAATCTACCGTGACGCTGTCTTCTCCCACCGCTGCAATCATCCCCGGGACCTCTCCTCCCGCGGCATCGGCAAACGAGAACAACATGCCGGGTTCCAGTGGTGCGCCTTCATCGAACTCGCGCCGGGGAATCTCCTGAATATTGTCATCCTGAGGATCACCGAACCCTTCCTCGGAGGGGATGCGAAACTCTGCTTCATCACCAGCGCGCATGCCCAAAAGTCGACGCTCGAAACCCGGCAGCAAGGAACCATCTCCCATCACGAAACTCACGGGATCCTGACCAAAATTGGAGTCCACCTCCTCCCCCGTCTCAAGCGCCAGGGAAAAATTGAGGGTGATGCGTGTGTTGGGTTCTATCGCGAGATGCATGGCTTCACTCATTCTGGGCTGCCTCATCGGATGCGATCGCTTGTGCGGCTGAGCCGCCGGTCAAGGCCACCCATAGCCACGCTGCGGCACCGACACTAATCGCAGCATCGGCGACATTAAAAGCGGGCCAGTACCAATCCCGGTAATGCCAGGAGATAAAATCGACCACGTAACCCAGAGAGACGCGATCGATTAGGTTGCCCAAGCCACCTCCAAGAATCAGCCCCAGTGGCACCATCAGGCCATAATCCTCGGGGGCGAGACGGAATAGCCAGACGACAATAAAGCCACTGACCGCGGCCGCCACTGCCGCCAAAAACCAACGTTGCCAGCCCCCGGCGTCGGCCAAGAAACTAAAGGCGGCCCCCGTGTTGTAAGTCAACATCCAGTCGAACCAGCCGGTGACGCGGTAGGGACTGCGAAACACGAGCTCGGTCACCGCGATGTGCTTGGTCCACTGATCCAACAGAATAATCGCAACCGCGAGCAACAAACCCAGCCAGGGCCGAAACCCCCTGCTCTGCGCTGGCAGGTGCTCAGGCAAAGTGCCGCACCTCTCCGGGACCTTCAATATTAGTGACACATCGCTCGCACAAAGTGGGGTGGGCCTCGTGTTGCCCCACGTCGGCGCGTCGGTGCCAGCAACGATCGCACTTTTCTCCCGCAGCGGGCTGCACCAGCACCCGTAGTCGGATGCCCTCAGCCTCCACCGCCTCCGGGGGCGCATCCTTCCAATCCAAGACCGCAGCCTCGGAGGTGATCAAGGCAAAACGCAGTTCGTCGCCGAGGTACCCGAGGCGCGCGGCAAGATCCGATTCTGCGTACAACACAACCGCTGCATCGAGTGATCCGCGCACCGCACCCTGCTCCCGCGCCAACTCCAACGCTTTGTTGACCTGTTGTCGCACCAGCATGAGCTCCATCCAGAAGTCACTGTCTAGCTGGCCTCCGGTCTCGGGCGCTGGCAGTGCGTCGTACCATTGGGTCAAGAAGACGGAGGCCGCGCGCGATCCGGGCAGGTTCTCCCAGATCTCATCAGCCGTAAAACTCAGAATGGGGGCTATCCATCGGCACAGGGCCTCGGCCAAATGAAATAAGGCCGTTTGCGCGGACCGGCGCGGCTGGGAGTCACTGCCCGTCGTGTACTGCCGATCTTTGATGATATCGAGGTAAAAACCACCCAGCTCACCACTGCAGAAATTGTGCACGCGGTGATAAACGTGATGGAACTGGTAGTCGTTGTAAGCCACCTGTATCTCGCCTTGCAGCGCCTGTGCTTTGCCTAGAATCCATCGGTCCAGCGGCAGGAGCGCATCCATCGGCAGCGCGTCGGTCGAAGGATCGAATCCAGCGAGGTTAGCCAACAAGAATCGAGCGGTGTTTCGGATTCGCCGGTAGGCGTCGGCGGTACGCTTGAAAATCTCGTCCGAGGCAGAAATCTCATTGCGATAGTCTGCTGCGGAGACATACAGCCGCAGCACATCGGCACCCAAGTCCTGCATTGCCTTGCCCGCAGGGATAATATTACCCACAGATTTAGACATCTTGCGGCCGTCCCCATCGACGGTAAAACCATGGGTTAACACACTCCGGTAAGGCGCCGCGTCGTGTGTACCGATTCCCGTCAGCAGAGACGACTGGAACCACCCGCGATGCTGATCAGAGCCCTCAAGATATAAGTCTGCGGGCCAATTCAGTCCCGCGCGCTGCCGCAATACGCAGTGGTGGGTCACGCCCGAATCGAACCAGACATCGAGAGTATCTGTGACTTTCTCGTAGTGAACCGCGTCGTCACCCAGCAACTCAGAAGGATCGAGTTCAAACCACGCCTCGATACCTTGAGCCTCGATACGAACTGCTACGGCCTCCATCAATGCCTGGGTGTCGGGGTGTAATGCTCCCGTAGTTTTGTGCACAAACAGCGCAATCGGTACGCCCCAAGTCCGTTGCCTCGAAATACACCAATCCGGGCGCTCGGCCAGCATGCTGTCAATGCGGGCCCGGCCCCATTCCGGAACCCATTGCACTCCTTCGACCGCTGTCTTTGCGGCGGCGAGCAAACCATTGCCGGTCATGCTGATAAACCACTGGGGCGTTGCACGAAAAATAATGGGTGACTTATGGCGCCAGCAGTGGGGATAGCTATGCTGAAAAGGCTGATGACGCAACAGCACACCGCGCTCGGCCAGCGCGGCAACAATGTCGTCGTTGGCCTTGAAGATATGTTGACCGGCGAAGACAGGCGTATCAGCGTGGTAAACCCCATTCCCGCCTACCGGGTTATAAACCTCGAGGTCATAACGGCGGCCCATCTCAAAATCCTCGAGACCGTGCGCGGGTGCCGTATGAACACAACCGGTGCCCGCCTCAGTGGTCACATGATCGCCCAAAACAATAGGAACAGGCGCTTCGCTGAAGGGTGGAACCAGCAGTAACCCTTCCAAATCGCACCCCCTCGCGCGACCCTCCATCTCAACGGTTTCAAAACCGAAGCGTTGGGCGCACTCCTCGGCGAGCGCTTCTGCCACCACCACATGACGATTGCCGGCTTTTAGTACGACGTACTCGAGATCAGCCGCGAGGGCGACCCCGCGATTCGCGGGCAGTGTCCAGGGCGTCGTAGTCCAGATCGCGAGTTCCAGTCGGTCCACCGCCCCACTGCCCAATCGCCGGGCCGCCTCGGCAACATCGACAAAAGCAAAAGCCACATCTACCGCCGAGGACTGCTTGTCCCGATACTCCACTTCGGCCTCGGCCAATGCTGAGCCGCAGTCAAGGCACCAGTGCACGGGTTTGAAGCCGCGATGCAGGTGGCCATTGTCTATCATCGTGGCCAGAGAGCGGACAATGTTCGCCTCAAAAACAAAATCCATGGTCAGGTATGGGTTATCCCATTCACCCAAAACCCCCATGCGGACAAAGTCTGCCTTTTGCGCCTCGACCTGTTTGTGAGCGTAATCCCGGCACTGTTGGCGAAACTCTGCCGCCGTCACTTTGTGGCCAGGCTTACCCACTTTTTTCTCTACATTGAGCTCGATAGGGAGGCCGTGGCAGTCCCACCCCGGGACATAAGGCGCATCAAACCCAGACAGGGTTTTAGATTTAATGATGATGTCTTTCAGAATCTTGTTGATGGCGTGGCCCACATGAAGTTCGCCATTGGCATAAGGGGGGCCGTCATGAAGAATAAAGGTTGGCTTGCCCTTGCCCACCTGCCGCATCTGCCCATAAAGGTCCATTGCCTGCCACGCTTTCAGCCGATCGGGCTCGCGCTGCGGCAGGTTCGCCTTCATGGGAAAATCTGTCTCGGGCAGATTCAGCGTACTTTTGTAATCACTCATACTTTATCCGTGGTTCCTCAGCCACTCGCGGGCCTTCGCCTTGTCCGCCGCAATACCCGCCTTCAGGGCATCCAGTGACGGAAACTTTTTTTCGTCGCGCAATTTGTGCACAAAGCGCACGGTCAAGCGTTGCCCATAAAGATCCGGGGACCCATCAAGAATATGTGCCTCCAGCGTGGCCTCGAGACTGTCACCAATCGTGGGTTTGACTCCCACGTTGGCAACGCCTGCCGCCTCGCTCAGACCCGCGCCAGAGACCTTCACCACGTACACGCCATGTAATGGCGACCGTATCCGATGCAACGCTATATTGGCTGTAGGGGTATCCAACTGCCTACCCAATTTTTGCCCATGTTGCACTCTGCCAGACATCTCAAAGGGGCGACCCAGCAATTGCCTCGCCGCCTCGAAATCAGCCTGATCCAGTGCAGAGCGGATGCGCGTACTGCTGACCCGCTCTCCCTCGACCTCACAGGTCGGCGTCGGGGCGACAGCATAGCCAAATTCGTCGGCCAACGCGCGGACATATTCCAGATCGCCCTCGCGGCGATTGCCAAAGCGAAAATCATCGCCGAAAGCGAGGTACTGTACTCCCAATCCCTCCACAAACACCTGCTCAACAAATTCCCGTGCACTGAGTCGTCTCAGTTTCTCGTTAAAGGACAAACACAACACGCGGTCGACGCCACATGCCGCCAACAAAGGCCACTTGTCGCGCAATGTGGTGATTCGCGGCGGTGCTTCCAGAGGGCGAAGATACTCGCGCGGTAAGGGCTCAAAGGTCACCACCGTGGTGGGCACACCCCGCTTCTTCGCTTCCTCACTGAGATGCGCCAGTACCGATTGATGTCCCAGGTGGACACCATCAAAGGCACCGATCGTCACCGCGCAACCGCGGTGACCGGGCTCAAGATTGTGCCGACCGCGAATGAGTTCCATGAAGCGGGAAATTCCCAAGCCAAGCAACCCACAGTATACCGATGAGTGCCGAGCAGATCAGCCGCGCGGGCCAGCACCGCGAAGGACGATGCCCTCGGTCAACGGCGCAGCATGGCGGGGCGAAGACCCATAACCCAGAGTCCCGTTGCATAGGTGAGCAGTCCGCCCAAACATACCCCGAGCAAACGGGATCCGCGCTGCCAGGCGTCCCATTGCTCCCACCACCGGATTTCGGGTGTGATACCCCATAAAACCAGCGTCATCAGTAACACCGAAACAACAATACGCATCGTCCACGCAAGCGGAAAACCGGTAATTTTCAGCACCTCGTCGCGACGCAGTCCGCGGTATAGCAGCCCGGCGTTTAACCAGGCTGCTACGCTGGTAGCGAGCGCCAGGCCCGCATGCCCCACGTCAAACCACCAATAGAGCGGCAGAACGAACGCCACGTTCAGTACCATATTCGTACCCATGGCGATGATGCCGATCCGCACCGGTGTTTTCATGTCTTGCCTGGCGTAAAAGCCGGGGGCCAATACCTTCACCAGCATAAAAGCCCCCAGGCCCAGCGCGTAGGCCTGCAGGCTCACAGCGGCCATGACTCTGTCGGAGGCACCGAAGGCACCGTACTGAAACAGCGAGATCAACAAAGGCTCGGCTAAAAACGCCAGCGCGACCGTCGCGGGTATGGCGATCAGCAACACGCTGCGAATGGCCCATGACAGAGTATCCGAGAAGGCGGGATCATCCGCCCTGGCACGTTGTCCAGACAAGGTAGGAAGAATGACCGTGGCGATAGCAATAGCGAACACGCCCAGTGGCAGTTCTGTGAGACGGTCTGAGTAGTAGAGCCAAGAGACACTGCCGGTTGGCAGTAGCGAAGCCAGTACCGTATCGAGCAATAAATTAATTTGACTCACGGACACGCCGAACAGCGCGGGCACCATCAGCACGAGAATACGCTTTACGCCCTCATGCCTCGGTGCCCATCGCGGCCGCGGCAATAGATCGATACCCGCCAGCGCCGGCACCTGAAATAACAGCTGGGCGAATCCGGCGATTAATACGCCCAACGCCAGCGCAAATGCCGGCTCCTCAAAGCTGGGCGTCAACCACAACGCGGCAGCGATCAGGGAAAGATTCAGGAGCACCGGCGTCAGGGCCGGCACCGCAAATCGCTGATAGCTGTTGAGGATGGCACCAGCAAACCCGGTGAGCGAAATCAG
>JAYPXQ010000050.1:0-15939 GCA_038135595.1 Halieaceae bacterium | reverse complement strand
ATGCCGACCCGATTATTGTGAAGTTCTATCGGCCCGGTCGCTGGACCCACGCGCAGATCCAAGAAGAACATGCTTTTACTCGGGAGCTCGCATCAAGCGGCTTGTCCGTGGTCGCGCCTATGGAAATCGACGGAAAAACCTTGCATGACGCCGATGGTTTTTTAATTGCGGTATTTCCCCGCCGCGGTGGCCACGCACCCGAACTCGACAACTTTGATCATTTATTGGGCCTGGGACGAACTCTGGGGAGACTTCACGGCGTAGGCAGAGCGGGGCGATTTATGTCTCGCATTCACTATTCGCTTGAGCGTTGGCTCATTGAACCCATCGACTATCTGGCCCAACACTGGGTACCCCAAGAGCTACGTCCGGCTTGGGATAGCCTCGGCAAAGATCTCATCGACCGAGCAACGGGTTTGATGTCGGACTATGAGCCCGATGACGGCATCCGCCTGCATGGAGACTGTCACGTAGGCAACATTCTTTGGCGAGACGAGACGCCTCACTTTGTCGACCTGGACGACTGCGTCACTGGACCCGCGATTCAGGACCTCTGGATGTTTTTGTCGGGAGACCGACATCAACGGGAGCAGCAGCTGTCCGAGCTCATCGCCGGCTACGAGGACTTTAACGATTTTGATACCCGTGAAATCAAATGGATCGAAGCGCTGCGCACTGCGCGGATGGTGTATTACAGCGCGTGGTTAGCGCGACGCTGGGATGACCCCGCCTTCCCGGCTGCATTTCCGTGGTTTGGACAGGCGCGATATTGGTCTGATCAGATTTTGGCCCTACGCGAACAGTTGGCCTTGATGGAGGAGCCGCCGCTGCGGCTGTTATAGGCTAACCACCTCTGCGAGCGCCGGGGAACACCAGCGACCACAACCAGAACCAGAATCCATTTTTGGACAGTACATAGCGGTCCAGCTCCCGAAATTGCGCCGCGGTTTTATCGGGATCGGCATAGAGATCGGCCCGAGTGTAACGGGGCTCATCCGGGTCTAACGTTTTAACCACCCGGGCCGGATTACCCGCTACTACAGTATTGGCCGGCACATCTTGTGTTACCACTGCCCCCGCCGCAACGACGCTGTTGTCTCCTATGGTGACGCCTTTCAACACCGTGGCGTGATCACCAACCCAGACGTTATGACCGAGGTAAACCGGCGTTGCCTGGTCTGCGCGATTGATCCGGTCATAGAGACCATGCCAGTCGGAATCGGTAATGTAAGCACCATTGGCCAACATGCACCCGTCTCCCAGCACGATTTCGTCACTCGCGCTAATGCGTGATCCGGGGCTCATCAAACACGCCGCCCCGAGCGTGATACGTCCCTGCCCCGCGTCCCGTCCCCAAACACCAATCTGCACCCGCTGGCTGGCAGTATTAATCGCGGTAAATGAGTGCCCTATAGAGATATTGGGCCCCGAAATGTCGATATACCAGGGCGACATGATCGTCGCATGCCGACCCAAGTGGGCGCAGCGGGGCCGAATAAACCAGTGAATCCAGGCAGCACGAAAAGCCAAGTAAGCTTGCTTTACCCAAAACGGACGTAAGTCCTCTCTCATAAACGTGCTGCCTTCATTCGGTCTTTGCGCCTCGGGGTATGATGGCAAGGTGACTATGACCAAGCAAACAACCGGTGAAAAAAACCCTAGTAACGGGATCTTTTCGGATCAAAACACCCCCCACCCGGATCTTCTCTCGGTGGTCAGGCATCATCGCGCGCATCCCTGGCGTAAACCGTGCCCAGAACACACCCTTGCAGCGTTTGAGGTCCTGCAAAACACGCTGCAGGAACAGCCGCGCTCGCTGGTGCTCGACTCCTTTTGTGGCACTGGGATGAGTACCGCTTTGCTGGCGCACCACTACCCTGATAGCTGGGTGGTAGGGATCGATCAGTCGGCCCATCGCCTGGCCAAGCATCAAAAGGCTCCGTGCAATAACTACCTCCTACTGCGTGCCGAGGCGGAGTCTTTTTGGGGCTGTCTGGCTGAGGCCAACATTCAACTCCGCGCGCACTGGATGCTCTACCCGAACCCGTGGCCAAAAGCGTCTCAGCTAAAGCGTCGCGTTCACGGCCATGGGGCTTTTCCGCTGTTGGCCAAGCTGGGCGGTGCTCTTGAGCTGCGAACCAACTGGCATATCTTCGCCGCGGAGTTCGCGCAGGCAGCCGATGAAATCGGACTGTCGGGTGCCTGTGAAGCCTTTACTCCCAAACCAGCTCTGAGCCTTTTTGAAAAGAAATACCAAGCGCGCGGCCATACACTGTGGCGTTTTCAGGGGGAATTCTGCCGCTAGCGCTTTGCAGAGGCCTGCGATACCCTGCGCGGCCAGCTAGGCGACATCCCAGTCAGTGAAGGGGATCAACCATGACAGCAACCCAGCGCGAAGGCATCGAGCAGATGCGCAATGGCGACCCCATTTGGGAACGCATCCGCAGCGAAACCCGCGAGGCCGCCAACGCCGAACCCATTTTGGCGAGCTTTTTACACGCCACGATTCTCAATCACGACGAATTGGAGTGTGCGCTCAGTTTTCATCTGGCGAACTTGCTCGATAGCCCTTCGGCTCCCGCCATGATGCTCCGGGAGGTCATCCTCGAGGCGCTGCGGGACGATGGCGGAATCCGCTGTGCGATTAGAGACGACCTCAACGCCATCCTTGACCGCGACTCTGCCTGCCACGACCTCTACATTCCTTTTCTGTATTTCAAAGGCTTTCAGGCTCTGCAGATTCATCGCGTCGGGCATTGGTTGTGGGAACACGAGCGGCAGCCCTTGGCGCATTTCTTACAGAGCCAGATGGCAAGGCAGTTTGCGATCGACATTCACCCAGCGGCTCGCTTTGGCCACGGCATTATGCTCGACCACGCCACCGGTTTGGTGGTCGGGGAAACCGCGGTAGTGGGTAATCGCGTGTCGATCCTGCAATCAGTGACCCTCGGCGGGACAGGTAAAGAGGACGGAGATCGTCATCCAAAGATCGGAGACGGTGTGCTGATCAGTGCGGGCGCCAAGATTCTGGGCAACATTCATGTTGGTGAGGGCGCCAAAGTGGGTGCCGGCTCTGTGGTGCTGCAAGACGTTCCCGCACACACCACCGTGGCGGGCGTCCCTGCGAGAGTGGTCGGTCGACCGACCTCGAGTTCACCTGCACTCGATATGGATCACGCCATTCCCGAGTCTCAGTGGTAGGCGGGCGACAACTCCGTCACCGCATTGACCATCGCCGCCACATGCTCGGGATCAATCCCGGGGGTGACGCCGTGGCCCAGATTGAACACATGACCACTCCCCTCGCCGTACGTAGCTAGAATTTGCGCAACCTCCGTGCGAATTCTGTCGGGAGAAGCATTCAACAAAGTCGGATCCATGTTGCCCTGTAAACTCACCTTGTGACCCACTCTGGAACGGGCCACACCAATATCAGTCGTCCAGTCGAGTCCTACGGCATCGGCGCCACAATCGGCAATCGCCTCCAACCATTGTCCGCCGCCCTTGGTAAATACGATCACCGGCACCCGCCGACCCTCGGCCTCTCGAGGCAGTTGCTCAATGATCTCGGTCATGTAGCGCAGGGAAAACTCGCGATAGGCGTCATGACTCAGCGATCCGCCCCAGGTATCGAAAATCTGTAGTGCCTGAGCGCCATGGCGCACCTGCTCGGCAAGATAGACTGCCACTGACTTCGCCAGTTTGGACAGCAGCTGATGCATCACCTCTGGCTCGTTGAACGCCAACGATTTCACCTTGGCAAAATCTTTGCTCGAGCCGCCCTCGACCATGTAAGTCGCCAGAGTCCAGGGGCTACCGGCAAATCCGATGAGCGGCACCTTGCCGTCAAGTTCCTTGCGGATCAACGCCACGGCGTCCATGACATAACCCAATTCATTGGCGGCCCGCGCTGGATCAAGTGCTGCAATTTCGGCGGCGGAGGAGATCGGCCGCTCGAAGCGGGGCCCCTCTCCTTCAGAAAAATAGAGCCCAAGACCCAAAGCGTCCGGCACGGTCAGAATATCGGAAAAGAGAATGGCGGCGTCCATCGCATAGCGCCTAAGCGGTTGCATGGTGACTTCGCAGGCCAACTCCGGATTGGTGCAAAGCCCCATGAAGCTGCCAGCTTCCGCGCGCGTGGCACGATATTCAGGCAGATACCGCCCCGCCTGGCGCATCATCCAGATAGGCGTACGATCTACAGGTTCCCGCAGTAACGCGCGCAGAAACCGGTCATTTTCCAAACTGGCCATGCTATCGACTCTCTCTTTTGTGTTCTTTTTATGGCTTTTCTAATTCATTTCGCGGGGGATTCCCGACCGATAGGGCACTGATCCTCTCGGCCCGCGTAGCTTATACGCCAAGGTAATCCAGAATACCTTCCGCTGCCTGACGGCCCTCCCAAATCGCGGTCACGACCAAATCCGACCCCCGAACCATATCACCTCCCGCAAAGATCTTGGGATTGGCGGTTTGAAATTTGAAGGCTTGATGTTCGGGGGCGATAACCCCGTCCCAATCGTTGCAGGTCACGCCAACATCTGAGAACCAATCCGCAGGGTCAGGCTGAAAACCAAAGGCCATGATGATCGCGTCCGCCTCAATGACGACTTCACTGCCTGGCACAGACTCAGGACGACGACGCCCATCCGGCCCAGGCTCACCCAAGCGTGTTTCGACAACTTTTATTCCGATGGCTTCACCAAAATAATCCATGACCTCAACCGGCTGACGATTGAACAAAAATTGCACGCCTTCCTCTTTGGCGTTGGCGACTTCGCGCCGCGAGCCCGGCATATTCTCTTCGTCACGTCGATACACACAGTAAACCCGGTCCGCCTGTTGCCGCACGGCGGTGCGGACGCAGTCCATAGCCGTATCACCGCCACCCAAAACCACAACGGTTTTTTCGCGCAGATCGATGTACTCATCGGGGTCACGGGGGTAATCCATTTTTTCATTGACGTTCGCAATCAGATAATCGAGCGCCTTGTAAACGCCGGGCAAATCTTCTCCGGGGAACCCACCCTCCATCGCCTTGTAGGTGCCCATGCCGAGAAAAACAGCATCGTAATCTGCCAAAAGCTGCTCGATAGTGATGTCGCGACCGATCTCGGTATTGAGCTGGAACTCGATGCCCATTCCCTCAAAGACCTCTCGACGCCGCTGCATCACCTGTTTTTCCAGCTTGAACTGCGGAATCCCAAAGGTCAGCAACCCACCAATTTCGGGATACCGGTCAAAAACCACTGCCTTCACGCCATTGCGCGTCAGAATATCGGCGCAACCGAGACCCGCGGGCCCCGCGCCGATAATCGCCACTTTTTTGTCGGTAGGTACGACATCTGACAGGTCGGGTCGCCATCCCATCGCCAGCGCGGTGTCGGTAATATATTTTTCGGAGTTGCCAATCGTGACCGCGCCGAATCCTTCGTTAAGCGTACAGGCCCCCTCGCACAATCGGTCCTGGGGGCAGACGCGTCCACAGACCTCCGGCAACGTGTTGGTTTGATGGCTTAGCTCCGCCGCCTCAAAAAGGTTGCCATCGGCCAATAACTTCAGCCAGTTGGGGATGAAGTTGTGAACGGGGCACTTCCACTCGCAGTAGGGGTTGCCGCATTCGAGACACCGATGAGATTGCTCCGCCGCCTGGGCCTGAGTGTAGGGGTCATAAATCTCTACGAAGGCTTCGGTTCTTACCTCCATATCTTTCTTGCCCGGGTCCCGACGATCAACGTCGAGAAACTGAAACGGATTAGCCAGTCGAGTACTCATACTTGGATACGCCTCAGTCAGTATCCCGCAGCCGCGAGAGAAGTTGATTGATGTCAGCGGCCTTGGGCTTCACCAGCCAGAATTTACCCACGTAATCTTCAAAGTTCTCAAGCAGGTGTGCGCCCCACTCAGAACCTGTCTCGGTCACGAACTCGCGAATATTGTCGCGCAGGAAGTGACGATGGGCTTCCATTGATTCCGCCGCCACGCGATGAATCTCGACTAGCTCGCTGTTATACCGGTCGATAAAACCTCGGTCCTCATCCAGCACGAAGGCCAGCCCGCCGGTCATACCCGCGCCAAAGTTGACGCCCGTGGGACCCAGCACCGTCACCAGCCCCCCGGTCATGTATTCGCAACAGTGATCACCCGCACCCTCTATCACAGCGTGGGCACCCGAATTACGAACGGCAAAGCGCTCGCCGGCGACTCCCGCCGCAAACAGGCGCCCGCCAGTCGCCCCGTAAAGGCAGGTATTACCAACGATACTCGTGAAACGACTCTCAAAGCGGCTACCTTTTGGAGGAGACACCACCAGCTTGCCACCGGCCATGCCCTTGCCGACATAGTCGTTACAGTCACCCTCGAGGTACATATGCAGGCCGCCCGCATTCCAGACGCCAAAACTCTGGCCCGCGGTGCCAGTGAAGTTCACGACAATCGGGTTGGACTCCATGCCATTGTTGCCATGTCGCCGGGCTATTTCTCCCGATAAGCGGGCGCCAATTGAACGGTCACAGTTAGTCAGCGCATAGGAGAAGTTACCGCCGCTGGCAGATTCAATTGCGGGCAACATGTCGGCCACCATCTGATTGGCTTTGTCGGCGGTATCGAAAGGGTCATTGCTGGTGACCTGACAGAATTGCGGCTGATCCACCGCATCCTGGTCAACCCAAAGAATCGGATCAAGATCGAGGCTCTGTTGCTTGGCCGTCTCACCAGGGAGACGTTCGAGTAAATCAACACGACCAATCAAGTCCTCTAGCTTGCTGACACCGAGCTTGGCAAGCCACTCACGCGTCTCTGTCGCCACAAACGTGAAAAAATTAACCACGCGTTCAACGTCGCCGACAAAATGCGTTTGGCGGAGCGTTGCATTTTGTGTTGCCACACCCGTGGCACAATTATTGAGGTGGCAGATGCGGAGATACTTGCAGCCCATCGCGACCATGGGCGCAGTGCCAAAACCGAAGCTCTCGGCGCCGAGAATCGCGGCTTTCACCACATCGAGACCCGTCTTCATGCCGCCATCGGCCTGCAACCTGACTTTACCCCTGAGACGATTGCCCCGCAGCGTTTGCTGGACTTCGGCAATACCCAGCTCCCAGGGGGAACCGGCGTAACGAATCGATGTCAATGGGCTGGCAGCGGTGCCGCCGTCATAGCCTGAGATGGTGATGAGATCGGCGTAGGCCTTGGTCACGCCTGCAGCAATGGTCCCCACGCCGGGCTCAGAAACCAGCTTTACTGATACCAGCGCATCAGGGTTTACCTGCTTCAGGTCAAAGATCAGCTGCGCCAAGTCCTCAATCGAATAAATATCGTGGTGCGGCGGCGGCGAGATCAGAGTTACACCCGGCACGGAGTACCGGAGTCGCGCGATCAAATCATTGACCTTACCACCCGGCAACTGTCCGCCCTCTCCGGGTTTAGCACCCTGAGCCACTTTGATCTGCAGTACCTCAGCGTTCACCAGATAATGTGGGGTCACGCCAAAGCGACCCGAGGCAATCTGCTTGATCTTTGACACGCGATTGGTGCCATACCGATCGGGATCCTCCCCCCCCTCGCCACTGTTGGAGCGGGCACCAATCTGATTCATGCCCATCGCCAGGGCTTCGTGAGCCTCGGGGGAAAGCGCGCCCAAAGACATGCCCGCAGAATCAAAACGGCGCAAGATATCTTCGATGGGCTCAACCTGATCGAGCGATAGGGGCGCATCCGACAACTTCAGCGCCAACAGATCACGTAACGCCGCAACCGGTCGCTCGTTACAATGGGCGGCATAACGAAGGTAATCCCCATAGTCTCCGCTGGTCACCGCGGCCTGAAGACTCATCACCACATCGGGGTTGTAAGCATGGTACTCGCCACCGTGCACGTACTTCAGTAACCCGCCCTGCTCGATATTTTTGCGTCGGGATCGCGCGCGACTCGCCACCTGCCACTGGTCTTTTTCCAGCTGATCCAAGGACAAACCACCCACGCGCGAAGTCACGCCCGCAAATGCCACGCCGACCAACTCGGCATCCAACCCCACGGCCTCAAACAGTTGCGCGCCGCGGTAAGAGTTGACCGCGGATATGCCCATTTTGGACATGATCTTCAGCAGGCCTTTATTGATCCCTTTGCGGAAATTCTTCTGGCACACCTGCGGGTCGCCGAGAAGCTCACCGCGCGCCATGAGATCTTCGATAACGCTGTAGGCGAGGTAGGGATAAATTGCCGTGGCGCCAAATCCCAACAGACACGCGACATGGTGGGAGTCCCTCGCGCTACCGGACTCAATCACCAGATTGCATTCGGCCCTCAGGCCACTGCGTATCAAGTGATGATGCACCGCCCCGGTTGCCAACAAGCTGTGGAGCGCGACTCGGCTATCCCCGATGCCACGGTCAGAGAGGATAATAATGTTGTTGCCGTCGCGCACCGCCGCCTCAGCACTGCTGCACACTGCCTCCAGCGCCTCTCGCAAGCTGTGCTCCGCGGGGTCATAGGTCGTGTCGATAACGACGCTGCGAAAACCTTCTTCAGCCAACGCCAAGATCGTCTGAAACTTGGACTGGGACAGCACCGGCGAAGTCAGGCCAATCCGCCTGGCGTGCTCCTCCGACTCGGTAAACAGATTGCGCTCTGGCCCCAGATCGACCTCGAGGGACATCACAATGGACTCTCGCAATGGGTCGATCGGCGGGTTCGTTACCTGCGCAAATTTTTGCCGGAAGTAGTCATAGAGGGAGCGTTCATGGCGCGAGAGCACCGCCATCGGGGTATCGTCGCCCATCGACCCCACGGCCTCATTTCCTGACTCAGCCAGAGGACGCAACACTTGATCTCGCTCTTCGAAGCTCACCTGAAACATTTTTTGATAAACATCGAGCTCCGCGCCAGAGATTGCCGCCACTGACTCACCCACGAAGCTACCCTCGATCAAGCGTGCATTCCGGCGAAGCCACTGCTTATAGGGTTGTCGGGTTTTGAGTAGCTCGTCGATGTCCCGGGTATGCAATACCTTGCCTTCAACGGTATCAACCACGAGGATTTGTCCGGGACCCACTCGGCCTTTGGCAATAACGTCCTCGGGCTGGTATCCATGGGTGCCTACTTCCGATGCGAGCGTGATAAACCCATCGTCGGTAGTAACCCAGCGCGCCGGCCGCAGGCCGTTGCGATCCAACAGACAGCAAGCATAGCGGCCATCCGTGAGCACAATGCCCGCAGGGCCGTCCCACGGCTCCATGTGCATGGCGTTGTATTGATAGAACGCCTTGAGATCGGGGTCGATGCCCTCGATATTTTGCCAAGCCGGCGGAATGAGCATGCGCAGCGCGCGCGGCAACTCGATGCCACCGGTGGTCAGCAGCTCCAGCATGTTGTCGAGACTCGAAGAATCGGAGCCCTCGGTATTAACCAGCGGCGCCAGATCCTGCAATCCAGGCAGCAAGGGCGACTCCAGCTTGGAGGTTCGCGCCCGTGACCAGCTCCGATTGCCCTCAATGGTATTGATTTCGCCGTTGTGTGCCAACATTCTGAACGGCTGCGCCAAGGGCCAGCGCGGCAAGGTATTGGTAGAAAAGCGCTGATGGAACACACAAATCGCTGTGGCCAGCGCGGCGTTATTAAGATCGGGATAAAAGCGCGCCAGATCCGCCGGCATCACCAATCCCTTATATGAAATGACCCGATCGGACAGGCTACAAATATAAAAGTCGGGGTCTGATTTGAGGGCCATCTCGGCTTTTCGCCGCGCAATAAACAGTTTGCCCTGGCAGTGGTCGTGATCCACACCATCCGCATCAACAAAGATCTGTGCTATTCGCGGCAATTGATCGAGTGCTATCTCGCCACAGACAGCGGTATCGATAGGGACATCGCGCCAGCCGTAGACAGACAATCCCTCAGACGCCAAGGCCGTTTCCATCGCCTCGCGCGCGACGCGCTGACGCTCGATGTCCTGACTGAGAAACACCATACCGACGGCATAGTGTTCGCCCAACTCGACACCCAGAGCGGCGAGCGCCTCGTTACGCATAAACGCGTCAGGCATTTGCATGAGCAGGCCGCACCCGTCTCCGGTTCGACCATCTGCAGCGATACCCCCGCGGTGGGTCATGCACGTCAGGGATTCGATGGCCGTTTGCAGCAGGCGATGGCTCGCCTCGCCCTGCACATGGGCGATTAATCCAAATCCGCAGTTATCCCGGAACTCCTCGGGGCGGTAGAGACCGCGCGGGGCCGTCGCCTGCTCTGGCGCGGCGCCCGCTTCAGCATGATGACTCATAATCCGTTTCGCTAAAGCGCCGGCAATCGCTGCCGGCGAAACTGCCCTTTACGGGCCTAGAACAAAGGGGGGCGTAGTGTACACACCCAGCAGAAGGCACTCAATTGGGGACAAGTTCGCCGATCAGGCGGCGATCACGCCCGCAATATCTTCTAGAGTCACGCTATCCGTAATCCAGGGACTGCCTACGTCTCGCAATAAAATATAGCGAACTTTACCCGCAGACACTTTTTTATCGCTGGACATTGCGTCCAGGAAATCAGCGGCGGTGTGTTGTGGGGGTGGGGCGCTGGGCAAACCCACGGCTTGGTTAAACACGATGAGTTGCTGGACGACTTCAGCCGCTATATCACCGCGGCCCGCCGATATCCGCGCGGCCATCACCATACCTGCCGCTACGGCTTCTCCATGGAGCCAATCGCCATAGCCCTGCATGCGCTCAATGGCATGACCAAAGGTGTGACCAAAATTCAGATGGGCCCGCACCCCGGCCTCGCGCTCGTCCGCCGCGACGACAGCTGCTTTGAGCTCACAGCTGCGCTTAACCGCCATAGCCACTGCGTCGGTATCGCGCTGCTTCAGGGTATCGCGCTGATCAACCAGCCAGCTAAAAAACGCGCCATCAGCGATCAAACCATATTTCACGACTTCGGCAAGACCTGCGGCGTATTCACGCTCTGGCAACGTCAGTAGCGTATCCAAGTCAATCAGTACGCGCATTGGCTGATGGAAAGCGCCGATGAGGTTCTTGCCTCTGGGGTGGTTCACACCGGTTTTACCTCCGACCGAAGAATCAACCTGCGCGAGCAGAGTCGTGGGCACCTGCAAAAAATCGGCACCGCGCAAAAAGCACGCTGCGGCAAATCCGGTCATATCGCCTACCACACCGCCACCTAGGGCGATGAACAGGCTCTGTCTTTCGTGGCGGTCTTCCAGTGCGGCATCGAGTATCTTTTCAATCGACTGCAGGTGCTTATGTCGCTCACCCGAGGGCAGCACGACTTCGGTCACATGCGCGACGTGTGCCAGGCCTTCTTTCAGTTGATGCAAGTACAGCGGCCCAACCTGATCATCGGTAACGACAATGACGCCCCGATCGCCGACGAGTCCTCGCCAACGTTCAACGTCTTGGAGAAATCCCCGACCGATTTCTATGTCGTAACTCCGATCGCTGACCGTCGAGCCTAGGTCGACATGAATAAGATGGTCAGCCTCCGACATGAATAACAACTCCCGAGATTGTGTTCAGTCCGCTACCAAAGGCAGCAACGATTGCGCCGCCAATTGTTCCTGAATTTGTCGGGCAACTCTACGGGCATTGCCGCCATTAGCCGAAATTATCAGATCTGCCACGCCTCGATAGAGCGACTCGCGTTCCTCCATCAGTTTTCGCAGCGTCTCCTCGCGGTCACCTTCAGCAAGCAAAGGACGACCCTCACCTGAACCCGTGCGCTTCAATTGCTGCTCTACACTTACCTCGAGATAAACCACCACGCCCGTCTCAGACATCAACTGGCGATTGATCTCGGTGACGACAGCGCCGCCACCGGTCGCGATGACAACCTTTGAGCGCTGGGCAAGATCGCTCAGCACCGCGGCCTCGCGACGTCGAAAGCCTGTTTCACCCTCCACATCAAAAATCCAGGGAATGTCCGCCCCACAGCGCGCTTCAATTTCTGCGTCGCTGTCAACAAAATCGCAGTCCAACAGACCGGCCAACATTCTCCCCACGGTTGATTTACCGGAACCCATGGGACCGACCATAAACACGCGCAAATCTTGAGCCGAGTCCGTCATGATGGGGAATTCAGTTAACCAACGCCTCAGAGAGAATGCGAGGCGTAATAAAAATCAGTGTTTCCGTTTTCTGCTGCGTATTGGCTTTGCTTTTAAATAGGTTGCCCAAATAAGGGATATCACCCAGCACGGGTACTTTCTCAACCTTGACCAACTCCTCGTTTTTGAAAACGCCGCCCAGCACGACAGTCTCCCCGTTGCCGACCAGCACCTGCGTGGTGAGCTCTGTGGTGTCGATTGTGGGAATCAGTCCGCCGTTGCCACTCGGCACCAACTCGCCAACTGAGTCCTGATTGACGACGAGGTCGAGTAAAATCCGATCATCGGGTGTGATGTTAGGCGTCACATCCAGCTTTAATACCGCCTCTTTGAACGCGGTCGTTGTAGCACCCGAGGCCGCGCCTTCCTGATAGGGGATCTCAGTACCCGATTTAATGCTGGCTTTCTGCTTGTCCCCGGTGATGACCTTGGGCTGCGACACCACCTCACCCTCTCCTGACGCCTCGAGGGCCGACAGCTCCGCAGTCAGAAAGAGATCGGTGGAAGTAAAACCTACGGCAAACCCGGAAGTCCCGCCCGAAACACCCAAATCGACAAAGGGTGCGGTCGGCATCTGAATTGGGCTGCTACCCGCAATCATCTGGCTATTGAGACTGGTGACACTGGATGTGTCGCCCGCGATCGAGGTGAACTTGTCGCCATCAGCATTGAAATAACCACCGCCCCAGCGAATGCCCAACTGTTGATCGATATTAGAGGAGGCAATCACAATTCTTGCCTCTATCATGACCTGCCGTATAGGAATATCCACCTTCTCGATGAGGTCGCGGATCTCGGCCAGCTTGGCAGCGGTATCCGTCACCACAATCGAGTTGGTACGCTCATCGACCACTACAGAGCCCCGCTCGGAAATCAGGGAACCACCGTCCTCTGATCCCGCAGCGAATAAATCCACGACCTTCACTGCCTTGGCGTAGCGAATACGAATGAATTCCGACTGCAGCGGCGCGAGTTCAGCCAATTGCCTATTGGCTTCGATTTCGAGGCGCTCCCTCTCGGCAATTTCTTGTGCAGGCGCCACCATCAACACGTTGCCGATCTTTCGGCTATCGAGGCCTCGGGTCTTGAGGATCAGATCCAACGCCTGATCCCAAGGCACATTTTGTAATCTGAGAGTGATGCTCCCAGTGACGGAGTCCGACGCCACCAAATTGAGCTCGGTGAAATCCGCAATGAGCTGTAATACCGACCGCACCTCTATGCTCTGGAAGTTCAGCGAGATGCGATCACCCACATAGTCGAACTCATTCAAGCGCTCTCGCTTCTCCTCGAGGGTTTGCGGCGTTACGGCAAGGATGTACTCATTTCCCGTTTGATAAGCAAGGTAGTCAAAACGTCCTTCTGCCGTCAGCTGTAACCTTGCACCGCGCTCCGTTGTGGTCACCTCAACCTTTCGTACGGGTGTCGCAAAATCGGTGACGTCAAAGCGCCGGATCAGATTCTCCCTGATGTTGGTATCGGTGAACTGCAGGGTAATCTTGCCGCTCTCGTTAAAAATACTGGCATCTACGGAGGGGTTACTCAGGGTGAGTACCAAAAGGCCTTCGCCGTCGGTAGCGCGCCGGAACCTCAGATCGGTGATCTCCGACACCACGCGCGCTACACGATTAGCGTCTGTCTTGAGCACATCCGTACTCATTGTGTCGGCACCTTCCTCGCGGCCGTCGCGGCCAACACGCAGGATCAGCTGGCGGCCGGAAATCTGCGTATCAAAAGGCACAAGTTCAACAAGATTAACGATCAGTCGCGTGCGGCCATCAGACTCCAGCACCATGACACTGGTCGCATTCGCCTGAGATAGTGGAAATCGCTTTTCCCCCAGCGCACTCGCGGTTTGCGGCAAGTCCAGGACGATACGCGCGGGCTCTTCGATAGTGTAGCTTTCGAGGTCGGCAAGGGGCGGCTCATCAAAGGTGAGCTGTACCTCAAGTTGCGCGCCGGAGTGAGAGGTGAAGGTAATATCTTCAATTACCGCCGCCTGAGCAAGGCCGGCCATCAACCAACACCAGGCGGCAAAAACGCAGGGCCGGCCCATACGATCGCTAGACGCTCGCTGGCGGTAAAGAACTCTCTTCATGCCTGCCTCTCCTCGCTCACTTCCCTGAGAGCTCAATAGTTCGGGGTCGCTGGACCCACCCGTCGTCGGTTCCGTCCGAGACGATTTCAATCACGGCCACAAAGCCGGCACCCATATTGGTGATCCTACCGTGATCCCGGCCCAGATAGTCACCCACCTGAGCGCGGTGGATCCCGCCCTCCGGGTCTTTGATCAAGGTCCAGTTCTGTCCGTTTCGCTGCAAAGATCCCACCATAGCAAGTGAATCGAGGGTAAACCTCTCGAGGGGCTGTTTAGGCCTGTCTGGATCGGGCCGGACCGCCGCTCTGGCATAACGCACCGGCAATTGGCGGATGTCCATAGGCCGGTCGAAAGGGCTACGCGACGTGGCTGCAGAGTAAGCAAAGGCCTCGTAGGGCTCATACTTCGGGATCGGCTCAATAACGCCGCCGGGCGCTGCTCGCTTTTGCGCCATAAAAGTATCCAAGTCGGACATCCCTCGCTCTGCACAGGATGTCAATATAAGGGCCACAAGGAGAATCCGGAGCGGCCCCAGCGGTAACGGATTATTCACTCTCGGCGCCCCCGCGATAACGATAAGTCTTGGCGAGGATACTCATTTCCAGCAGAGGTGATGTCTTGGCATCGACCGTCACCTTAAAATCATGCAGAGTGACAATGCGCGGTAGGCTCGCCATCCCCGATATGAAGGTAGCGAGATCGTGATAAGAACCCGCCGCCTCAATCGCGATGGGCAGTTCAACAAAAAAAGTTTCAGCCTGCTCTGCCAATAGGTCAATCCGCTTTATCCTGAGTCCATTGAGCTCACCCTTGCCCGTGATATCTTCCAGCAAGCTAGGTACCTCAGTCTCGGAAGGCAACTGCGCCACCAGCTCCTCAAAGCGAAGCTCCATCTCAACCAGCTGGGCCTTGTAAGTTTCGAGGTTCGCCGCCTCAAAAGCTTTTTGCTCAAACTCCTGACGCAATTTTATCTCTTGCTGCTCTTTAACAGACAAAGTCTGCTCAATCGCCTCTAAGTGGAGATAAAATCCCGCCGACAAAATGAGGGCATACAGAATCACCAACAAGATGACCTTCAAAGCTGCCGGCCACGTCGCGATAGCGTCGAGATCAAGATCTGCCAGATCTATCTCATTCAATGCTTTTAACTGCGGGGCTAGATTCACGGCAATCTGTCCTCGTCGGCGCGAGGGCTGGATAAGGTGACAGTCAGCTTGAAGGTCGCCGCCTGATCGCCGTACTCAGGTGCACTTTGCACCGCATCAAGTTTTGGGCTGTCGAGCCATTCGGACGCATCGAGACCGCGCATCAATTGCGATACGTGATTGTTGGATTCCGCTACTCCCTCCAACGCAACGACGCTACCCTTGGCATTCAACGCCGTGTAAAAGACGCCGTCGGGCAGTGTTCTTACGAGCTGATCGAACAAGCGCACAACGAGGGGCCTGTTGTCCTGCAACGCCTGAATGATCTCCATGCGCTCAACCAGCTGATTGCGCCTTTGCTGTAGCTCTCGGATTTCTGAAACCTCGCGATCCAACTGCGCAATATGCTCTCGAAGATAATCATTACGATTTTGCTGTCGGTCTATAAGGTAATTGACCAGAAGATCCCAAATGAAAATCGACAGCACGGCGAACACCGCAACAATGCCCAGACTCTTGAGAAATTGTTGCCGTCGCTGTTGCCGTCGCCACTCGCGCCAAGGTAGCAAATTGATGGTGCTCAT